>JAIOQB010000384.1 GCA_021413585.1 Planctomycetia bacterium | reverse complement strand
AACCGGGGCGCGACAATATCCTGGCCGTGCTGCCGGCCGGTCCCGCTGCGCCGCCTGGGCCGCCACTGATGTGGGAGGCTCACCAGGACACAGTGCCCGTCGACGGGATGGTGATCGATCCGTTTCGGGCCGAGATTCGTGACGGCCGGGTGTACGGCCGCGGCGCGTGCGATGTCAAAGGAGGAATGGCCGCAATGTTGACCGCCGTGGCTCGACTGGCCGCAGAGCGGCCGACCCGCATGCCGGCCATCGTGGTGGCTTGCACGGTTGACGAGGAGAACGGCTTCACCGGCGCGGAAGCTCTGGTGCGAGGAATCGGTAGCGAATTGGCGCCGCTGTTGCCCGGGCCGCCGAGCGCGTGCATCGTGCTGGAGCCGACGTTGCTGGAAGTGGTGGTGGCCCATCGGGGCGTTGTCCGCTGGCGATGCAGCACTACCGGCCGGGCGGCGCACAGTGCCGATCCGTCGCGCGGGGACAACGCGATCTACAAGATGGCCCACGTCGTGGTGGCGCTGGAAAAGTATTTGCGCGACGTGCTCCCCGGGCTGGCCCATCATCCACTGTGCGGCCGGCCGACGATGTCTGTCGGCACGATCGCCGGCGGCAGCGGCGTGAACATCGTTCCCGACCAGGCGATGATCGAAATCGACCGACGGCTGATCCCCGGCGAATCGCCAAACGATGCCATTCGCCACATCGAAGATTATCTTCTCGCGCAAGGCGCACCGCCGACGCACCACGGCGCGCCGTTTCTGTGCGACACGGGGCTATCCGACGGACCGAATGGCCCGCTGGCCGCCCGGCTGATTGCGGCCGGCGCCGTGGGCCGGCCGATCGGCGTCCCCTACAGCACCAACGCCAGTGCCTACGCCGCCGCCGGCATCCCAACCGTCGTCTTCGGCCCCGGCTCGATCCAGCAAGCCCACACGGTGGATGAGTGGATCGCCGTCGAGCAACTCGCGGCTGCCGTGGAGGTTTTCATGCGCCTGGGCCGCGGCGAGCTATAGCCTCGCCAAATAAAAAAGGGCTCAATGCGGTCTGTTCCAACCGCATTGAACCCGGGTTTTGACGCGTACGAATTTAATTCACCACGGAGTTCACAGAGACACGGAGAAAGGTGAGTGTCCAAGTCCGATTGACAAGCGCCCTTCGGATTTCGTGCTTCGACATTCCTTCGTCATTCGAGCTTAGACATTCGACATTTCTTCTTCTCTGTGCCTCTGTGTCTCTGTGGTTCAATATCTTCTTAGTACCGTACCTAGAAGGTATCGACCGTGAAGTGGGCTCCCTGATAGTACTTGCGGCTCTCAGGGTAGTAGTTGAACCACTGCTTGTTGTAGACCGGAATCCGCATTTCGGGCGGGTAGCGGTAGTACAGGCTCTCGGCGCTGCGGTAGTACTCGTTCCCCCAGAAGTTCTGAGGGTAGTACACGTACGGGTAGTGGTAAAACCGCTCCCATTCCTGGGCCCGATAGGTGTGCCCCCACGTCCGGCCAAACCCTTCCTCGGCGTGGCTGGCGTTCGCAAGGCATCCCAAGCCCACGGCGCAGCAGAGCGCCAACATGATCGCGCGCAACATGAACTTCCCCCCCGGGTCGATATGTTTGAAACGGTCGATCGATCGCAGCGTCGATCGGTAATCAACGCCGGGCCAACACCTCGGCCACGGCGGCAGCTTCTCAGCCGCAAGGCAGAGTCGCTGGGTCTGTAGTAACCCATCGGCTGCCGGCACGACCCGGATTAAGGGAATGTTCGCTACGACCGGCATAACCGGACGAGGGCGAGTGCTAGCAACGATCAACGACTTGCCTCACCTGCGCGGACGAGTAGCGCAACTAGCATGCTTGCCGGCCATCACAGGTTGCCTGCCAGCAAGTGGTCTGGAAGCGACTTCTTGATGAGCCTCGCTATTCAGACAGGCTTCGAGCCTGGGGCGGGAACAGGTTGGCGAGGCACCCTCGATCGCTTTGGCGCGCCGGCCACCACCTGACGCCCACTCTGTTGCTGCCGTTTCCGAAGGTCAGCCAACATCGCCGTGACGTCACCATCGAATTTCAAAGAATACGCTTCCCGCGCGGCGCGAATTTCGGCGAGAACGGGATCGAGTTTCATGTCTATGCCGTCAAGAGTTCTTCAGGAGTGCAAATGATTGGGACCTGGTAGCGGAATGCCTCGCACGCCTCTTAGTTGGCAACAACCGTGCTGAAGTCATCGCCCGCAACAAACCTTGTACTTTCGCCCACTGTGGCAAGGACAG
The DNA here is from genome assembly GCA_021413585.1 of Planctomycetia bacterium. Classification (GTDB taxonomy): domain Bacteria; phylum Planctomycetota; class Planctomycetia; order Pirellulales; family UBA7805; genus JAIOPX01. Next base: position 7,631 of record JAIOQB010000384.1, on the reverse strand, counting down.
GGCGCATTGCGACCGGTGCCCGGGTATTTTCCACTGCGGGCCGCCATCGAGGGCGGCAGAATGTACTGGACCGGTCTCGAGTTTTCCGCTCTCGAAGGTTCCATACTCGACGGCCTCGCGGAACGTCCTCCATGCATCTGCGGAAACATCTCCTCATGTCGCTGGATCATCGGCAGGACGACGGAGCATCGAAAGTCGTCAAACTCATCGTCATCCATGTCGAGGGTGAGTCGCATCTTCGCGAGGGACTCTTCTCGCGCATCCTCTGGTAACAGGGCCAAATTCCAACAGACTTGGCTTACTGCCAGCGCCGAGTTCAGATCTTCCATCGAGCCATCCGTTGCATCGAGCAGCGGCTGTGCGAATTCCGCGATGGCGTTTGCAATAGCGCCCATACAGATCCTTCCCGATGGTGTTACCTTACGATCACACTCGCCTGCCGCGACGGACGGCGGGACGTTGAACTTGGGAAATCCGAAGTAGTTGTCCCGGCCAGCTGCAACGACTGGCTCGACGCACCTTATTCGGCATCCGGCAAATTCAAGACCGCAAAATCGCTCGGTATTGTATGGGAGAGAGATCGAATTGTCGACAGAACTCTGCGCCCGAATACTTTGTGAGAATTGGCGTTGCCGACAGCGCTGACGTTACAGCAACTAGAACGAACTTTGTGTTCTTTCGCGCCTGCTCGACCTCGCCCGCTGTGATATTGAAGCATGGCTCAGACGCGCGGATTCCCTTGACCTCTACATTCTCGATCACGCGGTCCTTTTGGCATTCGAGATCGAAGCCACACTTGTCTCGCTCCACGGAATGAACTGACCAGCCGTCGTGCTCATAGGCTCTTACGACTTCGCGGATTGCCGCTGATTCGACCAACTTGTTTTCGATGGGATCGCCGAAGCCAGCGCCTCCTTTTGCGGTCTTGGTTGAAGAGGCTTCAACATTGCGGGCACTGACTGGCCAGCCATTAGGAGGAAGGTCCTTCTGGAAGACCGATCCCTGTTTGAAGTCACCCGTATTCTTGAACAATGCGGAATAACGGGCTGAAGAGGCTGCCTTCGATTTCTTCAATTCTTCGGAGACTAGAAACGTCCCAAAAAAAACTCTGGTCAACATTCCACCGGCCCCGGGAAGTGGAGTTTCACGCTCGAACGAATACCACTTGAAGACCACACGATTTTCAGAAGACAAGGAGCCAACGACACAAACTTGGCCAGGGCACAAGTTCCTGGCTTGGTTTCCTTGCCGACCGGTGGTTCCCAAGTCAAAAAATGCGCCAGCGCCGTAGAACCCCACATGGTCGAAATTGTGGCAGTTGTTGAAATAGTAAACAGGAGTGCGGCGCTTGCTCATAAGATTCGGAATCCGGAATGTCGTGTTACCGTGCGCAGACCTTCCCTCTTTCGATCAACCAGGCAACGTCGCCTCGTTCGGCGTGTTCCTTGATTTCCCGTAATAGGTCTACCGATTCAGATTCCAGGCATGGTTCGCTCGGATCCTCATCGGGGATGACCATCTCGACCTCCACGGCAACCACGTACTTTTCGGTCTGAATTAGCCGTGTCCGTTTGATTCGTTGTCCGGCGATTCGCATGGCTAACCTAGGTGGAAGCTCTGAACGAAGTCTAGCCTTTCGGCATCGCACTCGGCTGACTAACTTTCGTCCGAACGGCTCGACGCACGACCGATTGGCGTTCACTTTTTGCTTGCCGTTGTCGAATGTCGTTCATCATGGCCGTGACATCCCCATGGAACTTGCTCGCGTACGCCTCTCTTACGCCGCGAATTTCTGCCAACACAGGATCGAGTGCCATAACTTATGTCCTCATGAGTTCTTCCGGAGTACAGATCACCGGAGCCGGATAGCCCAATGCGATGCAAGAATTCTCGATCAAATGCCGAAGCGACGCGTTAGCAATATGCGTGCAATTCCAGGTTAGCAAGAAATCAATGCCACTGACAACCGTGATTGCGATGTGAGCGGCATCGGTAGCCGCGCGGTCCGGAAGTGACAATTCTCGCATTAGCAATTTTACGAGTTCGTCTGTTTCGGATTGTGCTTGTAGCAGCGGAATTCCAGCGAGAACGCTCAGCCGACGCGCGGCAGCCTCAGGGTCGCCGGCGCTGGCTTCGTCGATCACGAACTGCGAAATGAATAGCTCGAAATCGTGCCGCCGAGTATCCCACCACTCGCGCGTGATCTGTTGGCGCGCCGCCATGATGAGTTCAGGGCTGCGCCACGCCGTCAAGTAACTGGGAATCGTCGTTTTAAGATAGACCGAAGGCATCGGCACGAACCTTGTAAGCCTTGTTCAAACGTCCCACTCTCTTTCAAGTTTAGTCTACCGCCCCCTCACCCCGGCAGCGTCCCCTCCGACAACTCCTGATCCCACTCATCCATCAGCGGCCAGCCGGTGGCGCAGGTGCCGAAGTCGGCCATGTTGAGGTAGCTTTCCAATCGAGTGATCGTAGCGTCCAGTTGCTTGTTGTCCTTCTTGAACGCCGGGCCGTGGCTGGGGAGCAGCCACTTCACGTCGCTCTCGCGGATTCGCTTCAGCGAGCGGATGAAGCTGGGGATGTCGCTGCCGTGATGGGCGTCGATCGCGCCGACGCAGCCGTCGCGAAAGATGTTGTCGCCGGAGAACAGCAGGTCGCCCATGCGGAAGCTCAACTGGCTGTCCGTGTGCCCTGGCGTGTGCCACACTTCCAGTTCGATCCCGCCGACGGGAATTTTTTCCCCTTCGTCGAGAACCCTGTCCAGTTCGACCGGCGGCATTTCCAGGTGGATGTTTTGGGCGGCGATCTCGGCGAACGTGCGAATTCGGTCGCCGGTGCGCAGCGGCTCGGCCGCTAGCGGATGGCCGGCCACGGGGGCCTTGAGGAGTTGCTTCGCGCGGGCGAGGCCCTGAATATGATCCGCGTCCGCATGGGTCGCGATCAGCATCTTGCAATGCGACAGCGGGAAGTCCATCTGGCGGATCAGCTCGATGATCTCGTCGACTGTCTCTTCGTAGCCGATGTCGATCAGCACCCAATCCGGGCCGTCGAACACCAGGTAGACGCAGCAACCCAGCCGATGGCCGGCCTGGTGATTGATTTCAATCACATGCGGGAAAATAGTCCTCCTCTGAAGCATGGCGGCAGTCCTCTGGGACGATGCGGGTGTTCGAGACTGGCGAAGTTTTGGCGAATACCGGCGACCACGTCGACGGTTGGCTACATGGCCCGACTCCCGCGGAGCCTGATTTTACGGGGGGCAACGAAGGGGAGCAACGGGCCGCAGCAACCGCGTGCTCCGGCGGGCGATTAATTGCCGGCCTCGGACAAGATGGCCCTCAAACCCTCGCGATAACTGGGGTATTGCAGCCGCACAGCCAATTCGGCCAACATTCGCCGATTGCTGACCCGCTTGCTGGTGGTGCCGCGGCCGGTGGCTTTTGCCGGCACGGACTCGGGCAATGCGGCGGCACCTTGCGGGAGTGATATTCCCAAGCAGCGGGCAATCTCAGCCAGATAGTCCCGCCGCAACACCGGCTCGCCATCGCTGACGTTCAGCAACCGCGGACGGGCCGGCTCGATTCGGTCAAACGCTGATCCTGGCGCGGTGGGCTGCGCTGTGGCCGCCGCTGCTACGACCGCGGCGGCCGCGTCGTCAATGTGAATCAGGTTCAGCCACCCTTGGCTATGTTCAGCGGTCGCTCGCCCCGCAAGCAGGTCTTCTCGCCGCGGCACGCGATCCGGCCCATAGAGCCCCGCCATCCGGAGTATTGTCCCTCTGCCGCCCAATGAATGCGCTGCCAACACCTGCTCCGCTTCGAGTGATGCGATTCCACCCGGCCGCTGCGGCACGCACTCTGACGATTCGTCAACCCAGGAGCCGTCATCCTGGGCATACACGCCGGTGGAACTGATGTAGATCATGTGCCGTGTGGCCACAGGCAAGGCGTCAAGGACATTGTTCAGTCCGTCAACGTATAGGTCGCGGATCGACACGTCCTGTTGCCGGCCGCGAGCGACCGCGAACAGAACCGTGTCGGCCGTCGGCAAGTTCACTAGTAATTCGGGGCGCAGTACGTCGGCCACGATTGGCTGCCACCCACGGGCGGCGAACTCCCCTGCCCTGTCGGCGTGCCGCGTGACGGCATACACCGTGTCGCCGCGCTGCTGCCACAGTGCCGCCGCGCGAGCCCCCAAATAACCGCATCCAAAAACCAGCCGGATCATGATTCGCGATCCTGGCGCAGCGAAGAGGGCGTATGCGTGGGCCGAGGCGTCGGATCGTCCAAACCCTGCGGCTCGCTGGCCGCCGGCTGGCCTGCTTCCAGAAACGCGGCCAGCATGATCTGCGCGGCCAGCATATCGCGGCGCTTCTTGCGCTTGTCGCCCGTCAAACCGGCGGCGAGCAGCATCTCGTCCGCTTCGGCCGTGGTGAATCGCTCGTCGAAGAAAACCACGGGCACTCCAGTCGTTTCCGCCAGCCAGCGGCCAAACGCGCGGGCTTCCACCGACTTGGCGCTTTCGTGCCCCGCCAGATGCACCGGCAGCCCGACCACCCATTGCACGATCTGCTCGTCCGCGGCCAGCTTCTTGAAATAGCGGGCATCGGTCTCGAGCGATTGCCGCGTGTAGCTTTCCACGGGACTGGCGATGGTGCGCTGCGAGTTCGTCACTGCCACGCCGACGCGCACTGTGCCGAAGTCGATGCCGGCGATGCGTCCCGTGGGGTTGGTGGGTTCTGTCATGGGTGAGGTCGAACGAGTGTCGCAGGGTGCCTGGGGCAACGCCCCAGATCGTTGCGGCCGATGTCTACTGGGGCGTTGCCCCAGGCACCCGCAGATGTGTATTGTCTCACAGCGGCTTGCGCCGCCCTTCGTCTTCAAACGTCCCCTCTTGGAGGAAGTGCAGCGTGTATTGCTGCACCTGCGTGTAGCTCATGAACATCACATGCATCGCCGGCACGACGCGAAAATCGTGGGCACCGGCCAGCTTTGCACTATCCACGGTGACCAGGCCGTCGTTGTCGCCGGCAATCAGCTTATTGTAGCCGACGCCGTCGTCGCAGCCTCCCGCCAGAACGCCGAATTCGCAAACTGGCGTCACCAGCTTTGGCGCCAGGCCGGCCCAATCGAGGGTCAACTGCCGCGCCGCGGGGCCAACCACTTGGCCGGTAACGTCGAGCTTCACTAGCTTGTCGGCCGCCGCGGCGCCATGGTTGGGCGCCGCGAGCATGACGACTCGTTTGATCCGCGCGTCGGGCATTCGCCCCGTGGCCGGGTCAGTGTTCATCGCCAGATAGCGCCTCAGGACAATGTTCCCCAGGCTATGGCAGACAAAATCAATCTCCGTCGCCTCGGGCAGATTGGCCACGATCCGGCCGAGCGACTCGGCCGCCGTGTCGACATCCACCCGAGTACTGGCGTAGGAGACCGCCACCGTGGTCAGCCGCCCGTTTTGCTTGAGATAAGTGCAGAGCCCGTCGGTCAGCGGCGAGCAGCCTCCCAAACCATGCAGCACGATCACCACCCGGCCGCGCAGCGGAGCGATCCCCGCCGACGCGCGGTACCGATCCAGGGCCGCGCGGCATTCGTCGTACGAGCCCCACGCCTGGCGCACGTTGTCGCCGTCGAGCAGCCGGCAATGCTCGGTGAGCGCGTTGCGTTGAATCCGCCAATCGCCATAGATCAGTTCGTCTGTCCAATACTGCAAGCCGCCGAGCGTCTTGGCTGGAACATTCCAATGTCCTGGAAGACGCATTGCCTCGGAGTTTCGCAACAGCGGCATTTCGGATGACGCCATTTCGGACGGCGCCTGTGCCCAGGCGTTGCCGCCGAAGAACTGACAAGCCGCGACTAGGGCGGCTATCGCTAAACGAGTCATCGCTACAACTCCTGCCGAGTGAGTCGGGGCAAAGTTCCGAACGGCGCGGGGCGGGATTGTAGCGAACGAACCGTCGGTCAGGCGATATCAGCCGCCACGATACGGAGAAGAATTTTGCCACGATAGCGCACAAAAGACACAAAAATGACTTGGCCAGCTCACAGTCTTTTTGTGATTTTTGTGCGGTTTCGTGGCTAAAAAGTCGTGGGTGCAAGCACCCACGCTACTCGTACGCCGCAGGCAAGGGCAGCAAGCTGCCCATGGCACACAATTCGTGGCTCGTGGCCTCACAGATACTCGGTCCATCCAAGTTCTTGCAGCTTGCGGACCAGTTCGCGGACCGCTTCTTCGTCGTCGCGGTTGGCCACCAGCGTGGCGTCGGGCGTATGAACCACGATCACATTGTCCAGCCCTAGCGTGGTGATGAGGTGCTCTTTGTCGCCGGCCCGTTTTTCGGAGTAGATAATCGACCCGCTCGTCCGCACGCCGAGATGCCTTGCTTGAATCGTGTTCCCGTCGGCATCGGTGCCATGCACGCGGGCGAGCGCCGGCCAGTTGCCGACGTCGTCCCAGGTGAACGGGGCTTCGATCACCGCCACGTCGGTGGCGTGCTCCATCACCGCGTAGTCGATCGACACCCCCTGGATCGGTTCAAACTCGCGGCGAAACACGTCTTGAAAATCGGCCGGTCTGGCCGCGGCGATTTTTTCCAGGTGCTGCATCATCTTCGGCTGCCGGGCGGTCAGCTCGTCGACGATCGTGGCCGCCCGCCACAGGAAAATGCCCGAGTTCCAGTAGAAATTGCCGGACGCAAGGTATTCTCGCGCCACGTCGGCCTTTGGCTTTTCGCGGAACTGTTTCACGGAGTAGGCCGGCGCGGCGGTCTCTGTTTTTGGCGAAACCCGCTCCAGGGCCGATGCCCCCAGCGGCGTGCCCCGCTCAATGTACCCAAAGATCTCGGCAGGGTACGTCGGCTGAATGCCGAACGTGACAATCCGTCGCGGCGCCGCGTCGATCAAACCCACCGCTTGTCCGACCGCCGCTTGAAACTTCTCAGTCGGCTCAATCAAGTGATCGGCCGGCATCACCAGCATCGTGGCATCCGGATCGTCGCGGCGCACCAGCAGCGCCGCCAGGCCAATGCAGGGTGCCGTGTCGCGACGGGCCGGCTCACCGAGGATCGCGCTGGCCGGCAGGTTTGGCAATTGATCGCGAACGGCGCCGAGCAATCGCTCGTTGGTCAGCACGCTGGTGCGGTCGGCGGGCACCAGGCCGGCCAGACGATCGACCGTCGCCTGGAGCATCGTCCGCTCGCCAGAGAGTCGCAGCAATTGCTTCGGCCGGTCGGCGCGGCTGGCGGGCCAGAATCGCGTGCCGGCCCCGCCGGCCATGATCACTGCGTGGAGCATGGTGGTATACAACCGAGTGTCAGAAATATTGGCACGTTGGAAACGTCCGAACGCTCTACTTCGTGCGGCCGATGGACTTCTTTGCCGCACTTATCGCGCCTATGTACTCGCCAAGCTCGTCGATGTTTAGCGTGTATCGCATCGTCTCGTATTCGGACATCATCCTGAAGTAGAAATTGTTCCTGCATTCTCCGTCTTTGACGATCGATACTCGCGTTAATCCACAATTTCCTAGCAGTAGTTCCGTTCTTCCTGGCTGATTCAATTGATCGACTAGGAAATCAAGAAACTCGCTGACGACATTCGGGTTCGAGATCTCAAATCGCAAGTAAAACGCAGGAT
>JAIOQB010000383.1 GCA_021413585.1 Planctomycetia bacterium | reverse complement strand
GAATGCCCCAGCTTTTCGGACGAGGCGTGGATTTCGGAAACGATCGTGGAGAGGGAGCAAGCCAGGCTATCGGCCGCCGAAGCCAGTTCGCCCACCTCGTCTTGCTGGTCCATGCCGATCCTGTGCGACAAATCGCCGTCGGCCATCGCCTTGGTCAGATCGCGCACCCGGGTAACGGAAAGCGTGACCGAGCGGGCAATCAGCAGCGAGGCCACCACGCTCAGTATCATGCCCGCCAGGGCCGCGATGATGATCGCGGTGCGGCCGGTGCTGTAAGCGTCGACGCTGTTCGCCCGTGCCTGCTGGGCGTGCGCATCGAGCAGGGCCGCCAGCTTGTCGAGGCTGCTCATCGCCGCGTTGACGCTGTCGCGGGCGGTGGTCGCCGACAATTCTCCTGCTTTGTTGCTCGTATCCTGCCGAGACAGGGTGACGATCCGGGTTTGCAATTGGGAGATTTCGTTGAGCGCCGTGCGGGCACCCAGCAGCAAGGCCGCGTCGGTTTGCGGCACCTGCGGCGCCAGCTCGTCGAATTGCTGCTTGAGCTGGTTGAGCGTGTCGGGAACGAGCTTGTCCAGACGGGCAAACTCCGGCGTGCCAGCGGTGGTTTCGATGTGTTGCTGCAGGGTCCACTGCAACAGGGCGGTCGAGCGGGCCACGGCGTACGCCTGCTTGGCCCCGGGACCGGGGGCTGTCGTTTGCCCTTGCCCCAGGACGCGATCGGTCAAAGCGAGCACCTGCTCGACCGCCGTCTTGAGTTCGTTGCGGCACAGGTCATTCGCCTTGGCGTTGGTGTTCTGCACGCCCAGGTCGACGCATTCCTTGTTCAGCGCGGCAAAGTGCTTGAGCTTTTCCGCCCCGTCAGCGAGCGCCGCTGTTTCGTCCTCCTGCTTGTCCTGATTGGAGAGCCTCTGCAGCTCGCCGAACAGCTTGTCGGCCTGGACGACGGCCGCCTCGCTCAGCTTGGCAAACTCAGTCGACGTTTTATCGTCCTGCGAGAGGACGCAGTTCTTTTGGTACCGCACGGCGGAGAGGAGTTCCTCGCGAACCTGGTAGTTCAGCGTCACCTTGCGGAGCGTGCGGTCCACCATTTCGCGGACGACTTCATTGAGCATGCCCAGGCGATTGACCCCTACCCAGGCGACGCCGACGACCGTGACGACGGTGATGGCGGTCAGCAGCAGCATCTTGACTCTTAGCTTGACGTTCTTCATGGTGTTTACCTTGGTGCGATTGAGTAGCTGCGTTGCGGGATGTTGTTATGGCTGGGGGGAAAATTTCAGCGGGTGCCTGGGGCAACGCCCCAGATCTGCGGTCGGCATTTAACTGGTTGAAGCCATGGCCTGCTCCACGACGCGCAAAAACTTCTTCGGCTGCAGGATCAGCAGCAGCTCCGCTGGGCAGCGGCAGACCTTGTCGATCAGGTCGACGCGGCGGATCGGCTCGCCGGCGGCCAGCGGCGCCGCGGCGGCGGAAAACTCTTCGATCTCGTCCGCCGCCACCGACGCGATGTCGCCAATTTCATCGACCAGGATGCCGAACGACGGGCCGACCGTGGGCTTGAACAGCACCAGCCGATTGTCGCTCGACCGCGACACATCGAACCCCAACAGCCGCCGCAGGTCGAGCGCCAGGAAGATATGCCCTCGCATGTTGACATAACCCGCCACCTCGGGCGGCGCGTGGGGAATCCGCGTGCAGGCGGTTTCCGTGGTCACTTCCTTGACGTCTTCGATCGGCGCGCCGAACCAATGGCCGGCCGAGCGGAACGTGCAGTAGAGTGAGGTGGAATCAGTCATCGGGATAGTTTCAGTTGTTCGTGCTTATTCCCCCGCCAGCATCCGGCTCACCGTCCGCACCAGTCGGTCCGGGTTAAGCTTCTCCTCATATTGATCGAAGCCGCACGCTTTTGCCCGGCTCTCGTGCTGCGCCTTGCTCAGCGACGACAGGGCCAACAGCGGCCCGGCGAAGCCGCGCTGCCGCACCTGCTGGGCAAACCCCCAACCGTCCAGCACGGGCATCTCCAGGTCGCACACGATCAACTCGAACTCTCCGGCGGCCACTTGCTTCAAGCCGTCCTGCCCATCGACCGCGGTGGTGACGACCATGCCCGCCGCCGTCAGATACCGGCCGACCGCTTCGCGAAAGAACGGCGTGTCGTCAATCAGCAACACGCGGGCTTGTTGCGCGGCTGTATCATGGAAGCCGATGTCATCCTCAGCGTCCGCCGCCCCCGGCCCCAGCAGTTGCTCCAGCAGGTAGTGCATGTCGAGGAACAGCGTCAGCCGATCGCGGACCATGGCGGCCCCCAGCACGCCTGGCCCTTGCTCGGTGCAAGGTTGCAGGTCGATCGCCAGCGAATCGGAGTCGACGATCCGCGAGATCAGCAAACCGACCGGCTCGCGGGCGAACTTCGCCAGCACCAGGTGCATCACGGGCGAGTCGTGGCATGGGGAAACCTGGAGCAACTGATCGAGCCGCAGAATCCGCGTGGCAACTCCCTCGACTGCAACGTATTCATGCGCGCCAACTCGCTGGATGTGTTGCGTTTCAAACGTCTCGATGCGGCGAATCTGCAACAGTGGCAGAGCAAACTGCTCCTGCGGGCCATGCTCGAACAGCAGCAGCCGATGCGCCTCGGCCGCATCGCGCACGATGGTCACCGGCGCGACGACTGGTTCAGCCACGAAGCTCACCCTGGCGTGCTCGACAATGCCCGCCACGTTGGCAATCAACGCCACGCAGCCGTCTCCCAGGATCGTGGCGCCGCTGAAGATCTTTACCCGCTTCATCGTCGACTGCATCGGCTTGACGACAATCTCTTCCGTGCCGCGCACTTCGTCCACCAGCAGGCCGTACGGTTTACCCTCGTGCCGGACGACGACGATATATTGAACGGTTTTCTGGATGGAGGCTGGATCACTTCCGCCGGATCCGTGGGTACGCAAAATCTCCGCCTTCGTTTCGTCCGAAAACGGCTGCGGGCGATTAAGCACTTCGCCCAGCCGGACGATCGGCAGCAGCCGGTCGCGCAGCCGGTACACTTCGGTGTCGAACGCCTGCTCGACGCGGCCCGGCATGTCGGGATGCAGGCAAACGACCTCCACCACCTCGCGCTGCGGGACGGCGTAGCGATCCCCCTCCACGACTATCATCAAGCAGGGAATAATCGCCAGCGTCAGCGGGACGCGCAGCATCATGGTGGTCCCGACCCCCTGCTGGGAGTCCATGGTGAGCGTTCCTTCGAGCGATTCGAGGTTCGTCTTCACCACGTCCATGCCGACCCCCCGGCCCGAAACGTCGGTCACCTGACCGGCGGTCGAAAATCCGGGCAATAGAATCAAACCCAGCAGCTCGCGTTGCGACATCCGGTCGAGCTCGGCCTCGGTTTTGAGCTTCAGGGACAGGGCCTTCGCCCGCACCGCCTGCGGGTTGATGCCCCGGCCGTCGTCGCGGATTTCGATATGCACCTGGCCGTCGCCATGCCGGGCGGTGAGCGTGATCTGGCCGGTGGGGGCCTTCCCCTGGGCGGTCCGCTGCTCGGGCAGTTCGATGCCGTGATCGACGCTGTTGCGCACGAGGTGCGTCAGCGGATCGGAAAGCTGTTCCAAAATTGTCTTGTCGAGTTCCACGTCGCGGCCGACCAGCGTTACCTCGACCTGCTTGCCGAGCTGCCTGCCGAGATCACGGACCACGCGGGGAAACTTGCCGAACAGATTGCCGACCGGCTGCATCCGCGTCCGCAGCACCGTGGCCTGCAACTCGGACGTAACGCCGTTGAGCCGCTGCAAAATGGGGCGCGGGCGGCCATCCTCCTGGCCGAACATCAGCAGCGACTGGTTGCGCACCAGCGTCAGCTCGCCGATGAGCGTCATCAGCCGGTCGAGCAGCTCGACGTGGACGCGGAGCGTGGTGGTTTTGTCGGCGTCAGTGGGGGCCGCAATCGCAGCGGCTGGTGATTTGACTACGGACGGTTGAGCCGCGACCGGCGCGGGCAATGAAACCGTTGTAGGGACGCGACTCGATGGAAGCCCCAGCCGCTGGGCAACCTGTTCTTCGGTCAGCGACGTGTGCAGCGTGCCGTGCAGGATCACGCCGGCGGGGAGTGATCTTAGATCGGCCGTGACGCCGGCGAGCTGCGGCTGATCGAATCGCCCTAGGCTGGCGAGCAGTGCGAGTCGTGCGGCGAGAGAGCTAGGCGCGGGTGCCTGGGGCAACGCCCCAGTCGTTGTACTCGGCGACATCTGGGGCGTTGTCCCAGGCACCCCCCATTGGCTCAGATCAATCGACAGCGAGATCGCACTCTCCCGCGGCGCAGCCATCGAAGCAGGTAGAGGCGATGAAGCCTTCTGCCGGGCGTGAAGTCGAATCGCTCCTTGCGGCAAGCTGGCCGTTAGATCGTGTGGGGGCAATTCGACCCGCGCATGTGAAATCACGCCGTCGCGCTCAAGCTGCGCCAGGCACGCCACCAGCCGGCCGCTGTGTTCTGCCGCCAGATGGTGCAGGTTGACATCCCACTCTAGTTCGCGAACTTGATCGTGAGGCCTTGTTTCGCTCGGCAAATGGGCGATCGCCTCCAGTTGCCCCAGAATCTCCCCCAACTCGGCCGTGCGGCTATGCTCCAGGTCGTCCAGCAGCGCCGCCAGCCGGTCGCGGGCAACCAGCAGCGTCTCGATGCAGGCGGCCGAGTGTGGAATCTGGCTGTCGCGCCACGCTTCCAGCACTGTTTCCATCGCGTTGGCCAACGTCCGAATCGCGCTAAAGCCCAAGAATCCGGCGTCTCCTTTGAGCGAATGGACCAGCCGCAGACTGTGGTCCAACCGCTCCCGCTCGTCGGCCGCCGCGGGCGTGCCGGCGCGCGAACTCTCCAGCGACAATAGAATCTGCTCGACAGCGCTTAGGTGCTCTCGGGCTTCGGTGACAAACTCCTGCGCGCGGGTCTCCATCGGCTACGGCGTCCCCCGCGGCACGGTGTCGCTGGAGCGATACTGGTTCTCCAAACCGGTGACGCGCAACACCGTCGCCATCTCGCTGGAAACACCCGCCAGGCTCAGCGGCGGCCCGCTGCGCGCGGCAATATATTGCGGCGCCGCGGCCAGCAGCGCCAAGCCCGGAACTTCCAGATCCTTCGTAGCGCTTAAGTCAAATCGAATGGCCGGGGATTGCGCGTCCATCGCCGCGATGAACTGCTGGCGGAGCGCTTCGGCAGCCGCCCCGTCGAGCAGCGAGGGGAACACTAGCGTGGCGGCGGCAGGCGGAATTGCCACCGGCGGCGTGGCCACGGCCGGCTTACCGGCCAGCACGTTCTCAAGCTGCCCAACCAACGATTGCACGTCGCCGTCGAACGCTGCCGAGAGATTGGCTTCAGGATCGCGAGTAGCCGCGGAGATATTGCCCAGCAGATCGACGCCGCGCAGTAGTACGTCCACATCGGCCGGCGTCAAGCGGAGCGTCCCTTTTTGCGCGGCCACAAAACAATCTTCCATCACATGGGCCACATGCACCGCCGGGTCGACGCCGACGACCCTGGCGGCCCCCTTGATGGAGTGCGCGGCGCGCATCATTTCGTCGATGCGCGAAGTGTCCGCCGGTGCCCGTTCGAGCGCCAACAGCGCCGCGTTGAGCGACTCGGAATGCGTTTCGATCTCCGACCGAAACAGTTCGATCAGCGCCATATCCCAGGAACCGGCAGGACTACTCATGATGAGATCAGGCTCTGGTTGAAAACGGACAGCCGGTGGGTGCTGCCCACCAACAGCTGCGCTCAAGGGGAGCAAGTCGCTGCCCCGCCGTGGTGGGCTGTCCATGGCGCCCGGCCGGGCATCCGCAACTGGGTAAAACCAGCGGATTCGGACCCCGTCTACTATAATCAGGCGATCGCCCGCTGGCTCAAGTTGGCAGAAGAAAAACCCCGCCTAGCCAAAGGGCCGGGCGGGGTTGGTTGAGCGGCGTTTCTCAAAGAGGCCGATCAGGCCCAGCGACGCTTCTTCTGCCAGGCGATCAAGCCCAGACCCAGGATCCCCAGCGCGGCCAGAATGAACGTGGACGGCTCGGGTACAATGGGATCGTCTGTCGACAAGAGTCCACCGCCGCCGGACGACAACTGGGTGTCAGCGCTGGTCGACGCCAGCGATCCGCCGATGATCGAGTCAATCCAGCTATTGAAATAGGTCACCCGAGTGGCGCCAAACACGTCGCTGTAGCTGGCGTTGGTCACGCCATCACCGTTGCGACCGGACAGGGCGCCGATGAAGGAGTTGACGCCGACCAGTGTCGGTCCACTGCCGAAGTTTACGAACACCCCGCCGCCGCTGTCCCCCGGAGCGATCGAGTACTCCAGGTCCAACGGGCTGGTCGACCCGAAGGCATTCTTATGGTCCTTGTTGTTTGGATCGTCAAAGTCGGCGAGTAGGATCTGATCGGAGTAGCCGACGGCCGACCCGAAAACGTCGATCGTGTTGTTGCCGGCGCGCTTCGTGCCCGACGTGCCATTCTGATAGCCGGTCAACCCCGTGCCTGTGGTGCCGAAGCCCACGAACGTGCCGACCTTTCCTTTTTCCGCCGTGCCTGTGTAACGCGTGGCAGGGGCGATCGAAGTCACCGGGGTGGTTAGATGAAACAGCCCGATGTCATATCCCGTTGCCAGGTTGCCGGTCCAGTTCGGGTTGGCGATCCATTGATTGGCCGTGTAGGTGATTCCACCGAGGGAAAATGTCATCGAGCTGACGCTGCTGCCGCCATCGACGATGTGGCCGGCAGTGAGCACCCAATTGGGAGCGACGAGCGTTCCCGATCCACGATAGCCGGCGCCGCTTTCCGTAAACAGGACGTCGCCGACCGCGGGGTAACCGGTGGCCAGGTTCCTATACAGCGAATCGCTGCGGTCGGCGCGAATCGTGCCGGCATTGGCATTGCTGCCAAGCGCGGCCGCGATCAAGCCGGCGGCAATCGCCAGGGCACGAACAGATGCGCAACTCGAAATACCGAATGGACGATGCATGGCTCAAGGGTCTCCCACGGCGGGGCAAAAAGGTTTCAGACCGGTTGGTGTAACGCGCTTAACGCATAGCGTGCTCTGATTGCGAATGGTCAGGCAGCTACCAACGAAAAAGGGCGCTAATGCTCAGCCGTCGACGACGGAGCATTAGCGCCCTGCTTCTGGTGTGCATCGAGTTGTGTAGGACATTGGCCTTTCCTGCGTTTACTTTTGAGCGAACTGGTTCCGTCAGATCGGGTAACCAACGTCCGTCACAATCTACGCACAGGAGATGACGGACGCAAGCTTTTTGGCAGATTTCCCCTGATAAATTGAGGCCCGGAGGGTCGTGGCGGCGGCCCGCCCGGGCCCGCCGCCGCCCTTTCGGCGCAGGCTCCGTCGCCAGATTCGAGCAGAAAACCTTGCCCAGTCGAGATTTTCAGGAACGAGGGGGGGCATTCGGGGGATGCCGCTTTGCTAGCAACGAGTTCACGGCGAATCGTGCCGCATCATCTCTTGCACGTCGGCGATCGGTTGCTGGCTGACGCGGAGCAGGCCTTCGCCCGGGCGGTCGATGTCGGCGATCATCAGGATCACCAGCGAAAAGGCCGCCGCCAGGATGGGCGTGCCGCGCAGCCGCCGCGTCCCGGCCATGCCGGACTGATAACCCACGGCCAGCATCGACAGGACCGTCAGCAAATACAAGCAGAGCCACACCATCCCGGGAACCCGATACTGCAACCCCACCGTCTTGCGGCTTTGATGCAGATCAATCAATTGGTTCAACGAGTCGATGAACAAACTCCGTACTTCGGAGTCCATATTTTCCTTGACCACGGCGATCGTCTGCGCCCACAGCAGCGATTGAATCTCTTCCGATTTACGCAGCGTCTCGTCCACGCCGCCGGCCGCGATGTTCACACGAATCCTGGCGTACTCGCGCAACAGCCGGCGAATTTCCAAGCCCTCCTTCGGCGGCAGCAGGGCGGCGCGGAGGTAGGTGGTGCCGATGGCGTTGGACTCTTGCAGCACCAATTGCCGCCGCGTGTCGAACCGCGACGCCGCGATCCCGAACGTGAACGCGAGGATGAACGCCAGCAGTCCCAGCACGGCGCCGACCACCGAACCCAGCGGAGCGTCCGGCTCTTTCTCTTTCCTTCGCCGCAGCGTGAAAGCCGCCAGCGCCGCCCCCGCCTCCACCGCACCCATGCAGACGGCCCACGTGACCACGAACACCGCCCACAACGGGAGCATAACGATCCAGGCGCCGAAATCCATGTTCACCTCGCAAAGACGGCCGTGAAAATAGCCCCGGGCTCCGCCCGGGGGTTGCGCCACCAAACTGCTCTGACCGCCTCAGCCGCACAACCTCAAGCAATTCACGAATTTAAACTGTCAGCGGCGGGCAAACCGGATTACCCCCGGGCGGAGCCCGGGGCTATGGGCGGAATCTAATCGATCGGCACGGCGGGGACCGCTTCCGCGCCGGCCGCGTCGGGAATCAGCGTGATCGTCACCTTGTCGATCTGACCGGTGAACGGGAAGTGGTCCTTCTTCGTGTAATTGCTCGACACCGGCGTGCCGTTATCGACTCCCACGTCAAACGTCTCGCTGAACGAGAAGCTGCCGGACACGGTCTTGTCGATCGGGCCTTCCGCCACCTTCTTGCCGTTGACGTACAATTCGCCGGTTCCCTTGAGCGGGCCGGTCTTGATGAAGTTGAACTTCAGGTCGACCTTCCCCTTGGGCAGCTCGGGCGAGACGATCGAGTAGCGCTCGGCGTTGAAGTGGTTGTAGTCGTAGTGCAGCTTGTGTTCGGCGATGAACAGCGTGTAGCCGCCGTTGACCCCGCCGCACGCCACGATCACTCCTTCCTCGTCCCCCTTCAAGTCGAGCGTGGTTTCGATCGTGTGCGCCTTGTTCTTGATCGGCGCGGAAACCGCCTCGGCAATCCGCTCGGCCCCCGGGGTATAGTACGTAAACACCTTGCGGTCGCCGAACGCCCGGTTGAACTGCTTCGCCAACCGGCTGTTGATATCGTCGTAAAGAGGATAGACGTTGTTCTTCCACGCCTCCTCGTCCCAGACTTTCTTAAGCTCCGCCAGCTTTTCAGGGTTCTTTTCCGCCAGGTTGTTCGACTCGGAGAAATCCTCGTTGAGGTTGTACAGCTCCCACACGTCCTTATCGAAGGGAAACGTGCCGGCGGTGACCCAGGGCATGCGGTTGCCGTGAATCGTCACCGCTTTCCAGCCATCCTTGTACATGGCGCGGTTGCCAAGCTGCTCGTAGTACTGCTCGGTGCGGGCGGACGGGGCGTCGGGCTTGTTGAACGAGTAAACCAGGCTGATGCCGTCCACGGGCATCTGCTTCACGCCGTCGACCACTTCCATGAACTTCGTCCCGGTCACGTCCAGCGCCGTGACCATCAAGTCGGTGACGTAGCAGTATTGGTTGCGGATCTGCCCTTTGTCCTTGATCCCCTTGGGCCAAGTGATAATAAGGGCGTCGGCGATGCCGCCGTTATGCACGATCTGCTTGCAATACTTAAACGGCGTATTGCCCGCCATCGCCCAGCCGGCGTGAAAGTGGGGATACGTATTCGGTCCGCCCCATTCGTCGTAGTGCTTCATGTTCTCTTCGAGCGTCGCCTGGCGGCCGTTGGCCACCAGCGATTCGTTGTACAGGCCGTTTAAGCCCCCTTCGCCGCTGCAGCCGTTGTCGGCCGTGAGCATGATCAGCGTGTTGTCGTATTGGCCGGTGCGCTTCAGCGTGGCGATGATCCGGCCGATCTGCTCGTCGGTTTGCGTCAGCATGCCGGCGTAGACTTCCATCTGCCGGGCGTAGAGCTTCTTCTGATCGGCGCTGAGCGTGTCCCACTTCGGAATCTCGGGGATGCCGTTGGAGAGCTTCGTGCCGGCGGGAATGATCTTCAGCTCCAACTGCTTGGCGTAGATCAAGTCGCGGGCTTTGTCCCAACCCATGTCGAACTTCCCCTTGTACATGTCGATGTACTTCTGCGCCACCTGATGGGGCGAGTGCATGGCGCTGGGGGCCCAGAACAGGAAGAACGGCTGGTCGGGATAGATCGACGTGTGGCACGTCATGTTCTCAATCGCCCGATCGGCCAGATCGGTGGTGAGGTGATAGCCGGGCTTGTTCATCCACGTTTCCGACGGGCGATGATCGTTGAACAGCAGCGTGCGGAAATCGTCGGCGTCGGCCGCCATGAAGCCGTAGTAATGGTCAAAACCTTCGCCGCTGGCCCAATGATGAAATGGCCCGCTCTGCGAAGCCTCGGGCAGCGGCGTGTGATCCCACTTGCCCACGGCGAAGGTTTCAAACCCTGCGTGCTGGAAATGCTTGGCGATGGATTTCGCGCTTTCGGGCGGAGTGCCGTTGTAGCCGGGGAAGCCCATCGCGGTCAGCGCGTGCGAACCCAGGCCGATCTTGTGCGTGTTGCGCCCCGCCATCAGCGCCGCCCGCGAAGGGGAACAGAGCGCCGGCGTATGAAAGTTGTTGTACCGCAGGCCGTCGGCCGCCAGGGCGTCGATGTGGGGCGTATCGATCAGGCCGCCGAAGCAGCCGTATTGGGCGAAGCCCACGTCATCCAGCAGGATCATCAGGACATTGGGCGTGCCCGGCTTTGGCTTGACGCGTTCGGGATACCACTCGACGGACTCTTCGTAGGTTCTGCCGATCTTGCCTTTGAAGGCTTGGCCGTATTTTTTGAAGGCTTCGTCGTCGGAGGTTTTATCCGGCGAGGCAGCGGCGCTGCTGGCCACGTCACTGCTGGCGGCCTTCACCGGCGTGGCTTCCGCCGCGGCGCGGGCGTCGCGCTCGGGAGCCGCCTTATTGCAGGCCGCGATGAAGCCGGCCAGAGCGGCCAAAGTAACGACGCCGAGAAATTGCCAGCGATTGAGTCTCATGGTGCCTGTGTCCTTAGGAAAGATGCTGAATAGATATAGCCCCGGGCTCCGCCCGGGGGTTGCGTCACCAAGTCGCGCCGATTTTCTCTACCACACAAGCAAAATCAATTCGAGAGTTCAAGCCGTCAGCAGGGCCAGCCGGATTACCCCCGGGCAGAGCCCGGGGCTATGGGGGGGCATCCGCATCACTTCATCCGCTTAAACGCCACGTCGAAATGCTCCTTGGCGACCGCCTGAAAATAGTCGCCGTTGAGTTGGTCCCCTTCAGCGTCGTAGGTCAGCCGATACGTCGAGCCAGGGTAATTCATATCGCGCAGCTCGACCCGCACCAGCAGTGCCGCGCCATCGCGGGCCGCCGCCGCTTTGGCCACATGGATCGGGCGGGGATTGAGATACACGGCCTCGAGCGTGCCGTCGGCGTTGACCGCTTGGATATCGAGAATATACCCGCCGTCGGTCCGCTGCCAGCGGCCTTTGAGTTCTTGGAAG
This sequence comes from Planctomycetia bacterium, assembly GCA_021413585.1. Lineage (GTDB taxonomy): Bacteria > Planctomycetota > Planctomycetia > Pirellulales > UBA7805 > JAIOPX01. The sequence goes on along the minus strand of JAIOQB010000383.1, from coordinate 1,973 downwards.
TCGACCTTTTCAGAATTCTTTTCAGCATTGGCTGGCGGCGTTTTAACTGGCGCCGCGGCGACCGGTTCAACCGGTGAAACCGTGGGCATCGTTGAGGCCGTTGGCATCGTCGGCGGATCGGAATGCGAATACCGCCCCCACGCCCAGCCTCCCAGCCCGGCAACCACGACGATCGCAACCCCCGCCGCGATGCGCAAACCGCCTGTCGGTGCTGGAGCCGGCGGTGGCGCCGCTTTCACTTCGGCCTTGCGGGCCGCCCCCTTTTTCTTCTTCATGAATAACTTTTGCTTATCACTGCTATTGCTATGCAAAAAAACAGGCGGGCGCCGCCCTTTGATACGGCGGCACCCGCCAGGTGGCAAATCCGACTACTGTCCTTCGTGGTGCTTGATCATCGCCTCGATTTGCTTCTTCACCGCGTCCAGGTTGAACGACGCCGGATCCTGCATTGGCGGATATTCGATCGCCGTCTCCGCCAGCTTGGCCACTTGCTGCTGCACCAGCACGAACCGCCAGAACTCGCGGGCCATGAAGTCGTTCAAGTAACCGCCCGCCGAATCGTTCAGGCTTTGGCCGGCAATGCTGGGGGTGCGCTCAAACGGATCTTGCCGCAGGTTGACCATCGTAGGCATGTCGGTGGTCACCTTCGGCCCCGGCCAACCTTGCGGCTGCTGATAGAACTGAAACTTGAAGTCGTCGATGCGAACGGCTCCCAGGTGAGGCCCGCCAAAATAGAACAGCTCGTGCCGCACCGAAGGACCAGTCCCTTCCAATAGCGCCGTCTGATTGTAGCCGTCCAGGTGGTTCTTGTACTCGCGGTCGCCAAGCTTTACGCCCTTGAGCAACTGGTCCGTAATATCAGGGTTGCCCGCCGCGGCGCACAGCGTGGGGAACCAATCCAGTCCGGAGAAGAGTCCGTTCTCCACGGTGCCCGGCTTGATATGCCCCGGCCACCGCGCGATGCACGGCACCCGGAAGCCCCCTTCCATCACGGTCCCCTTGGTCGCTTTGAACGGCGTCATGCCGCCGTCCGGCCAGGTGAACACTTCAGCCCCGTTGTCGGTGGTGAAGATGACGATCGTGTTTTCCGCCTCGCCGATCTCCTCCAAATGCTTGAGCAAATCGCCAATGCTGTCGTCCATCTGGGCCATACCCGCTTCTTCCAGGCCGTAGTTTGTCTTGCTGTTCTGCAGCGACTTGTACTTCTCGGACAGGAACGTCCAGACGTGCATCCGCGTGGTATTGTGCCAGATGAAGAACGGTTTGTCGTCCTTCTTGGCTTTGTCCATGAAGTCGCTGGTGGCCTTGACCAGCACCGCGTCGAACGTGGTCATGTCGTACTTCGCCTTGAGAAACGGCAGGTCGTGCATGTTGGGCACGTTCGACATGTTGGGAAATGGCGGCAGCGGGCCTTCGTCCACGACCTTCTGCTTGCCGATTTTTCCCCAGCGGGGCATCTCGGTTTCGTCGTCGGTTTCGGTGGCCCAGCAATGCACCAGGCTGCGCGGGCCGTACTTGTCGTAGTAGGCCTCATCGGCGGGGAACGAATACCAGTAGGGATCGGACATCGCGTCGAGGTGGTACAGGTAACCGAAGAACTCGTCGAACCCGTGCAGCGTCGGCAGGAACTTGTTCAAATCGCCCAGGTGGTTCTTGCCGAATTGCCCTGTGGTGTAGCCTTGGGCCTTGAGCGCCGTGGCGAGCGTGCAGGCCTTGGCCGGGATACCGACGTCGGCCCCCGCCTGGCCGACCGTGGTCAGGCCGGTGCGGAGCGGAATCTCGCCGGTGATGAAGTTCGCCCGACCGGCGGTGCAGCTCGCTTCGGCGTAGTAGTCCGTGAACAGCACGCCTTGCGACGCCAGCTTATCGAGGTGCGGCGTCTTGCCCGACATGATGCCGCGGTGATACGCGCCGATGTTGAACCAGCCGACGTCGTCTCCCATGATGACCAGGATGTTCGGCTTCTTGCCGCC
>JAIOQB010000382.1 GCA_021413585.1 Planctomycetia bacterium | reverse complement strand
CGACCGCCAGCACGCCGCGAAACAAGATCACGTTGCGGCGGCGGCGCGTGACGCGCTCAAGCACTTCCAGAATCGACGCGGGCAGCTCGGCCTGATCCGCGGGGGTCGTCGGCGCTGACTGGCTCATCAGGTCAATCCTCCCATTTTCCGCAAAATCCATTCCGTGCTGACCACTCCCAGCAAAGCGACCAGCAGCGGCCACGAATGCCACAGCGGATAGCGTTGTTCTTCCGTCACTTCCCGCGTGGCAGGACCGAGATTCGCCAGCACCTTGGCCGCTTCCGCCGGCGTGACGACGACCCCACCGGTCGGGCTTGCCAATAGTTCGAGCGACGTGCGATCGGCCGACAGGTCGGTCGCCTCCAGCGATCGAGGCGGGACCACCATGACTTGCGTGGAAACTTTGCGGACCTCTTCGCTCAGGTCCGCCTGGCCCGCGTCGTTGAGTTCCAGCGAGACGCGATACTCCTGCCCCGGCGGTAGGGCCCCCAAGTCGGCCTCGTACATGCCGGGCGCGTCGGCCGCGCCGGCCAGCGCTTTGCGCATCACTACCCGCTCACCGGCATGGACGACGGCGGTGGCCCCCTTGGTGACGACCGCGGAGCGCTGGTTGTCGCGCAGCCGCGCCTTGACCACCACCGATTCGCCCGGCTCGTACACGGGGCGATCGGTTCCCAGCCGCACCTTTTCGGTACCCACAGGGAGCTTGCCGACGGTGGCCCAGCGCATTACCTGCGACCAGAAGCGATGGTGATAGGTATCCCCCTTCTGATAGCGGAACCGCCAGGTGCCGTCGAAGTTGAGCATCAGCACCTGGCCGGAGCCGAAGGGGCGAGTGACGAGCAGCGCGTGGCTGCGCATGTACTCGTCGCGCTGCCGCGCGAGCTTCTCCGCCTGCTCCGGCTCGGCACTGATTTGCTGAAACAACTCCGGCGTGTCAAACGGCATGGCGAAGGCCAGCACGGTGGCACCGGGCGCGATGTCCTTGATCGCGTGCCGCACATGCTGCTCCGGCAGGCTATCCCACAGGCGCTGGTTGTCCTCGCGATTGGCATCGAGTTGGGTAATCGGACTCAGCGCACCCTCGGGCGTAAGCCGGACGAAGTAACCCGGCTCGGCCGGCCGGGTTGCGGCGCCGTTGGACGGCTCGCAGATCACTGGCAGCATTTCCTGCAGCGGTGACTTCGCGTAGGCGTGCGGCATGTAGTCTTGCCCGGCGATCACAATCAACCGGCCGCCGCGCCGGCCGACGAACTTCTTGAGTGCCTCCACGGCTCCCGGCCCCAGCTCATCAGGCGAGACGTCACCTAGAATGATCGTGTCGAACTGCAGCCAGTCGTCTTCTTTCTCCGGCAGCGCCGTGGCCGAGGACTCACCGGCGCCGCGCGATGCCGAGGCATGAACGATGGCCGCCGTCGGAGCCCCTTCAATGGCATCCGGGTGCAGCAGCACATGTTGCACGCGAACTGACTTATCTCGATCGGCGAACAAATTGCGCAGGTAGCGGAACTCCCAGCGGGGGCGCCCCTCAACCAGCAGCAGCCGGATCGGATCGTCGGTCACCTGGACGTAGACTTTTTGAGCGTTGTTCTCCAGCGTGCGCTCTCCGCTAAGCGGCGCGACGCGCACCTCGTAGCCGACGAGGCCAGTCTTTTGCGGCGTGTCCGCCAGCTCGACTTCGGTCCGAAACAGATCCTGCGTGATGGGGATTTTCTTTTGGTCGAGCGTCTTTCCAGCCTGCAGCAGCGTGACTTCGGCCGTCTGGCCGCGCAGCCCTTCGACGCGCACTTCCGCCTTGACGCTCAGTCGATCCGCCGCCTGGACGCTGCGCGGGGCGGTGACGGTGGCCAGCGCCGCGTCGACGACCGCGGCCGTGCTGCCCACCAACACGGAGTTGGTGGGGACACTGTGCATGGAGAGCGATTGGGCCACGGGGGCCAGCGGGCTGGGCGAGTTATGCCGCCCGTCGCTGACGATGATCATGCCTGCGAGCTTGCGCCATGGAATGTCCGTAGTCGCCTTCTCGACCGCGGCGGTCAAGTCGGTTCGCTGGCGAATCTCTTTCGACGCGGCCTGCGAGCCGGCGTCGCCAACTGCTGGTGCGATGTATTGGGCCACGGCCGTTTCGCGCGGTACGCCGGCGAAGCGATACAGCTTAACCGTGTACTTTTGCTGAAGCTGATCCAGAATGGCGGACGTGCTTTTGGGCCGTTCGGCGAGCACCGCTTTGGCCACGGCCGACCGCGTGCGACCGGCCGCCTGGTCGACTTGCTTGCTCAATTCCTTGGGCAATTGTTCGTAGTACGCCTTGTCGGCGGCCGGCACGATGGCGGAAAGCGATTCCGACGCCACGGCCGCCGCGCTGGCCGCCTGGCGCAATTGATCGCCGAGCCGCGCCGCGACGTTGGCCAGACTACTCGTGTCCGCGGACGACAGGTTCTGCTGCACTTCGGCCACCGCGGCACGCGCTTGCCGCGACAATGCTTCCGCGGACTTGGCCAGCGCTTTGGTCACCTCGGGAGAGCTGCCTGCCTCCTTGCGGCCGACGACTTTGAGGCAACGATCGATACTGGCGACAACTTCGGTCAACCGGGCGATGGCCTGCTCGCGCCGCTGCTGCAGCACTCCCGCCGCCGCGGCGTCGTCGTGTGCCGGAACGACGTGAGCGAGCCACTCCGATTCCGCGAGCAACTGGCGGCGGACTTCGACCAGCGCAGCAATCGTTTCCTTGGCACGAAACCGCTGCGGCATTTGATTGCCGAGGAACAGATCCGCCAGTTCCAGCTTTTCAGAAACGGTGGCCTGGGGGTCGCTCTGATCCATCGATTCTGAATCGTCCACCAGGACGGCGACCACCCGTTCGTCCTTTTCGGTCTTATGACGTGTAAAGGAGGGTTCGGCCAGAATCAGCACCAGCAGCAGCACCAGCGCCACGCGCAGGCCGCCGATGACGCGCCGCGACCAGGTGGGGAGCGACTGCTGCTCGAAGTGATACAAGAACAGCACCGCCTCGACCGCCGCCGCGCCGATCAGCGCGGTCAGCCGCACTCCCCAGCTTCCTTCCAGCACGATCCAACGCTCCATCACCACCCAATCGAGCAACAGCCAGAACGCCACGCCGCCGATGCCGGTTCCGATGACGGACGCCAGCAGCCGCAACCCGCGCCCACCTCGATCGAGCCAGTGATGCACCCCCAGCCAGGCCAAGATGCCGACCACGGCCAGCGCAACAAGCGCAGCGCTATACGGCAGACTTGGCGTGTTCGGCATTGAGTCGGCGATGATTTGCATTATTTCACGGCGCTGCTTTATTTAACCGCTGTCTCACGTCCAGAGTCACGGCCCGCAAACTTGGCCATGGTCGGCGTCGCGAACGCCGCGCGGATATTGGAGACCGGCGCAAACTCCACCGTCTGCATGACGCCGACATTGCGTTGCACCGCGATCCACCGCGCCAACGCGATTTCGCCAATCGCCAGCAGCAGCGCCGCGATGGCCAGGTAGCGCCACAGCCGATGGCCTGATCGCTGGTCCGAAAGAATCGAGAGCATCTTGTCGAGCGAGTCAACGGCCGTCAGCGGCACGCGCGGCTGTGCCGTGGCCAGGTCGTCAGCCGCCAACGGGGCGAGGACGCTTTCCTCCGGCATCCCCTGAATCGCGATGGGCAAGCTATCCCCCACCAGCAAATTCCTGAAATCGTCGCGCATCGAATCGGGCAGCGTCAGGCGATAAAGCCCCGGCCGGCTGATGTCGCTCAGATGGGCCACGACGTGATTTTCGTGCCGGGCCAGACGTGCCTGTGATCGTTCGCCCGAGGGACCGACAACCGCGGCGGCCGACGAGCCATCACTCGCGGGCCGCTCCGACGATCCGCCGGCCGAATTGGTTCCGCCCGCCAACTCCATCTGCCAGGCCACCTGCGGCGAAAGCCAATCGGAGGGAACCGGCTGCACCGCGGCGGCGACTTCCTGCCACAACAGACGGCATTTGCTTTGCTTGCCACGGGCCACATGCTCGATCCGAACGGCCACCGGCCGGCCGGCGGTCAATTCGATTGAATTGACGGCTGGCGCTGCGTTGATTGGCGCGGCGTTGGCTGGCGCCGCTTTTCCCACCGGCTGCGTCACAGGGATCGCAGTAGCAACCAACTTGCCGTTGAGCCACAGTTCCGTTTGTTCGCCGTCGAGCGAAAATGTGTACTTGCCGGTGCGCGGCGCGGTAAGCGAGCCGGTCCAGCGAACGCAAAAGTTTTCCACCTTGGGATCATTGATCGGCGGGTTGGCCCATTGGAACGCCACGTCGGCATCGATTCGCTCCAGCGCGAGCTGGCGAAAGTCCGTGCCGATAAAATACTGTGCCCACAAGCCGTGCCCGACTTGAGCGGATGTCTCCGTCGGCGCGACCGCCATCTCCTCGGCCGCGGTGCGCAGCTCGATCGCCAGATCGGACGCTTGCCCTTGCTGCTGGCCGCTGGCGGGCAAGTGCATCAGATGGTCGACCACTTCATGGACCAGCGGCAGGAACGATTGCAGCGCGGGCAAATTGCTGGATCGACCGTCCCAACCCACGGCCGACATCAGCACGCGTCCCTTGCCCAACTGGCGCTCCACCAGCAGCGGTTCGCCGGTGTCGAGCGTGGCAGCGACCTGCACGGTGTCGTCATTTGCGGCCGGCTTGAGATTCCAGTAGGCATTGATCGCGGCGGTGCCAAAGTCGGTTTGCGCCCCTTCGCCGATCAGCTTCAGCGCCGGGTGCTTGATCGAGCCGACCAGCGGATGCACCACCGGCCGCTTGCTATCCGCCACGCGCCGCTCGGCCAACGTCGCGGGCATCACCGGCACGCCGCGGGCCGACTGCCAGCGGTCGTAAAATGTTTTGTCGCAGCGATTGCCCGGCAGCACGAGCAACCCTCCGCCGGCTGCGACCATGTCACTGATCCCAGATGCGACACCGACGGACAACGTCGGCACATCCGCCAGAATCACGACGCGATATTGCCGCAGGTCGCGAATGGTGTCGAGCTTGGAAAAGTCAACCTTCGTAACGTCGAACAGTCGCGGCGGCCGTGGGGGAGCGTTTGCCAACTGACCGGCAGCCGGCGGTTTGCCGCTGGCCGGTTCGTCCGCCTCCAGCGCCAACGCCAGATTGACAAACCAGGCGGAGCGGTCGCGGGCTCTGGCACTGGGATTGCCTTCAATCACCAGCACGGGCAAGCGATCGTAGGTGCGGACGACGCAGGCGGACGAATTGTCCCAAGCCAGATCATCGCGCCGCGTCAGATGGGCTTCCAGCGAATGGAGCCCGCCGCGGTCGAAGCGATGGAAGAACGTCAACGTGGTCGAGGCGCCCGGCTGCAGCTCGGCGACAGTTTGCCGGAAGGGGGTCGCTTTGCCGTCGATCGCCAGTTCCACTTCAAATGCGTCGCGAATGTTTTCCGTGCCCGTGTTTTTCACGCTGACGTTGATCGCCTGGTCGCGGTCCGGGCCAAGCACCGCGCCGGCGACGGCCACTTCAGCGATCTGCACGTTGTCGATCCGTTGCGGCAGCGGCAAGCGCCGCATAACAATCATCGGCATCGCCGGCAATTTTTTGAGCGGGGCCGACAGGTCGTCCCAATCGACGTGCCCTTGCTGTTTCCAGCCGGCGGCCTGGGCATCGGTCACCACCACGATCCGCTTGCTGACGTTTTCGCCCCGGGCCAATGCGGCAGCGGCGGCGGAAAACACGTCGCGGGCAGACATCATGCCGCCGCAGGGTTTCAGGTCAGCGAGGATCTTCTTTAACTGATCGATCCGCGCTGTGGGGGCGGGCGGCTGAATCTGCCGCCGCGCGCCAATCACGGCGATGCTGGCGGTATCGCCACGCTGCATCGAGTCGACCACCGCGCCTGCTTCGTCGATCGCGCGCTGAAAGTTCGATACTCCGTCAACCACCAGGTTCATCGACTCCGAGCCGTCGATCACAATCACCATGTCGCGCCCGCCGGCGCGGGGAGCCAGATTGATTCCCCACATCCGCTCGGCAACGGTCCCCACCACCACCATGCCGAACAGGACCGCCGAGGCGATGTACAGGCCCCAGCGCCAGCGAGGATATTTACCCAGTGCCGTTGCCGCCGCCATTGAGCCCGCCGCCAGCAGCGCCGTGGGGAGCACAAACGGCCATGGGATTCGCGAGTCGGGAGGAACAAACGGCAATGCCAAGGCAAGCGCGACCAGCGCGATCAACAGACAGCGCACGATCAGCAGTAGAATCTGCTCCAAGAGAGTCCGCCGGCTCCGATGCACCACGGAGGCCAGCAGAAATTGCATCGCCCCCCAGTCCACTCGCTTGGCCTTATGCTGCGTGATCAAGTGCAGGATCACCGGCACCAGAATGCCGGCCAGGCCCAGCAGCATGAGTGGATTGGCGTAGGACATGCGACCTCGTGGAACTTAGCGGGACAAACTCACAGGGCGCGGCTCAGTGGGTGAGCACTCAATAGGCGATAACTCACCCAATGAAGATGGGGAGAAGATTGCCCACTGCTGAATTCTAATTCAGGCCGAGCCGATTCGTCCCCACATATCAAACAAAAAACGTCGCGGCGGGAGGTCGAGGTTCAAATTGCTTGCGGTATCAGCGGGGTGCCGCACGGGTGGGGCGGGTTGGTGGGAGGCTATGTCATTACACGCTGGTCGTTAAACGCCGGTTGCCAAACTCTATATTGATCCAAAGGTTATCGTTTTCAAGCCGCTAAATCTTTCGCCGTCCGGGACTATAGAGCCCTATTCTAGCAAATGCGACGGCAGGCAGCCAGAAATCGACGCAGTGGGTCTGCTCTCGCCCCCTGCTAGAATCAGGGCCATGGAAGAGAAGCCCTTTCAATTCACGCTCCGCAGAATGATTTTGGCCACATTCTTCGCTGCAATGAGCATGGGGGCGTGGGTGGTCTATCGCAACCATATTCGGAACTTAATCCATTACAGCGATTACGTCAGATGCGCAATTGTGGCGCTCGGAGTTATCGGTAGCCTTGGCCCATCCGTGGCCTTTTTTACGATAGCTGGGCGCAGGTTTGCTAATGTTCAATTGGCCCTTCTCTTTCTCGCGATATTAGTAGCCCTAATTCCGGTCTTTTCATTCTTGCTCGCGATAATATTTGCCTAATCCACTAAGTGGGGCCAATTCAATTTGGCGACGGCCCTCCACCGGCCGGAGACAGGCTGCTAGGACACTACCACATAATGGAGCGCGGCGCGGAACTCTCTCGCTTTCAGCGAGGGACCGGGGGATGGTAAGCATTGCCCCACCGATCAGGCACGGCATAGCGAATGCGGTCACTTCTTCCCCGCCGTGACCATCGGCCAGTCGTCCGTGCGGAACGGGGAAGCGGGCAACCCTGCCTTGTTCATCAAGTTGGGCTCCGCTACACAATCCCAGGCAAAACGGACCTCGAGGGGAGCACCCACCTCGGGGCTGGAAACCACGACCGAGTCCTTTTCGATCTCCGCCGTGGCGGGATGGAAGACCTTGTCTTCGCCGGCGATGGTAAACCAACTCAGCGGTTTGCCGTCGCGCGACGCCAGGCCCCCTTCGGCGTAATCGAAGCCGATGCGAATCTTGTTCCCCTCGACTTGTGCCGATTTGTACAGCGGGCCGCTGCATACCACGTCTTTGCGGCCGTAGGTTTTGGCGAGTGCCCACAGCGCCAGGCGATGCCCCACCTCCTGCTTCTTCGGCGGATGGATATTGCGGATGTCACCGACGTCGGTGATCACCGCCATGCCCGTGTTCGGCACGGAGAGGGTCAGGCGCTGCGCTTCCCACAACTCGGGCCATTCCATCTTATGCCGTGCAAACGGCGCAAGCTGCACGTAGTAGAACGGGAAATCTCCTTCGCCCCATCGCGAACGCCAGTCGCGTATGAGCGCCGGAAACAACTTGCGATACTGCTCCGCCCGCAAGCAGTTGGATTCCCCTTGGTACCAGATCACCCCGCGGATGCCATACGGAATCAGCGGATGAATCATGGCGTTGTACATGCCCGTGCCGTTCCAAGGGTTCGCCTTGGCCCGATCGAGAATCGGAGCAAAATCCGGATCGGCCGCCAACGATTCGCGGCTCATCCACGCTTCGCAGAACGAACCGCCCCACGAGGCGTGAATCAATCCGATCGGCACGTTCAACTCGCGGTGCAAGTCTTGCCCGAAATAAAATCCGACCGCGGAAAACGTAGGGACTGTCTGCGGAGAGCAAACATCCCACCCGGCGTCACAGTCGGCCTCCGGCTGCGAGGTCATCGCGTCGGTTACCGTGAAAAACCGGATGCCGGGGAGCTTAGCGTTGGGCATCACCTGCGCCGCCCCAGTGGAACCGTTGACGCCGAATTGCATGTTCGATTGGCCGGAGCATACCCAGACTTCGCCGATCAGCACGTCTGTAACCTCGACGCGATCCTTGGCCCCGGCGGCGACCAGTTTGTACGGTCCGCCGGCCGCCTGCGGGGGCAGCACGGTCGACCATTTGCCATCCTTTCCGGCCTTGGTTTTCGCGGTGGCGCCATTGAGTTCGACGGTGATCTCGTCATCCGGTTTGGCCCAACCCCACACCGGCAGCTGCTGATCGCGCTGCAGCACCGCATGGTTGGTGAACAGGCTGGCTAAGCGCAGCGAGGCCGGCGGCGGCAGATGGCTGGCCTGGGCTCGATAGCGACTCTCCACTTCCGGCGGGGATAATGCGCGATCGTAGATTTGCACTTCGTGGATTGCGCCGGCGGTGCGGAAGTATTCATCCTGATCGCGGTAGGCGCCGATCTGATAGAACGCCGTCGGGGGATAATCAATCTCCCCTTTTTGAAACGGAGCGGACGCGGAGAGCTTGCCATTGACATAGATGTGCTGCTCTTTGCCGTTGAATGTGCCGACGACGTGGTACCACAGGCCGCGCTGAAAGGGCTTTTCTGGAGTGACGAATGTAAAACCGCTCGGGCCCCCTTTGCCTTTCATCCCAAACGTGAACTTCATGTCCTTGAATCCCAGCAGCCACCCTTTCTCATACGGCCCGTTGTCCTGAAAGATGCCGACAATCCCTCCCCACTCTTGCGGTTTGTCGATGCGTACCCAGGCTTCGGCCGTTAGCGCTCGGTGCGGCACCGTCACCTTCTTGTAGTCGTCTGCCACCTCGATGCTGACCGATGTGCCGTCCAGCGCCAGGGCGTCGAACTGCGGCGAGGACTCGATCCGCACCGGCCCGGTGATGGTGGCCGGGTCCTTGCCAATCGCCGGTTTGACCGTCTGGTGATCGATGTGTTCTTGATCGAAGACCCAGCGGTTGGTTGGGTCGGCGGCGGTGGCGACCGTCGCGCTGACGATCGCGCTGGCCGCCGCGGCAAGAATGATTAGCAGACGGCAAACCAATGATGGAAGAGTCTTACAGACATTCTGGTAACGCATAACGGTGATTCCAACGCAAAACTGTTCTAGAAGGCGATATATGCCCCCACGCGTGCAACCAAACAAGATTGTCTTGGCGTGGCCTCGCAAACCGAGGTATCCGTCCATATATCGTTGCCAACGCATGGAAGCTAACGAGTCGTGAATATCTATGGGACAATTGCCTTGTCATGCCCGGGACCGAAACTTTGGACGCGCTGACCGCGACATCCAAACCGTTTTTCCGATCACCATTCTAGACTACATCTCAGGCCCCGACATGAAGAACGAAAGGATAACTTTTGATCTCACCGGCACGCTTGGAACTACGGAGGACGGACAAATAATGTTGCGGCGGCGATCTGGCACACTTGATGATGCGCGCCGATACTGGATGGGGCAAATATCGTCGGTATCAAACCGCCCGATTTTCGCGTTGCGGTTCCCGAACCTCGCGGGGTAACCGACCGGAAGGAACCGGCGGCGTCCCAGCCACGAAGCGCCGATCGAGCTTCGCCAGTTCGTACGACATCTTG
>JAIOQB010000280.1 GCA_021413585.1 Planctomycetia bacterium | reverse complement strand
GCAACGTCTCGGAGGTCTTCTCGCCCGAAGCGGCAGTCGCGTTCAGCGCGTCGTGCCCGGCCGAGCTTGCCGACGGCATCGCCCCAGGCGTTCGATCCCGCTGCCGGCGCGATGCCCGCAACACCCGGCCCGGCGACCATGTTTCCGCCGCCGTCGCCCGCTTATCTGGAATCCACCGGCATCAGCCAGGAAATCTACATCCGCGCCCTGCGCCTGCTGCGTGACAAACTACGCGAACGCGCCGCCTGCGAAGACGCTGCGGCGGCCGAAGCCAAAACGCCAACCGATGCCGAACCAGCTACCATCACCACCCCGGCAACGGGTGAGCACACCGACACGTCGCTGAGTTCATCCGATCCCGAACCCCGCCCGCCCTAAATTAGGTCTCGCCTGCCGGGCGTGACCTGAGGTGCGGCGTGAGCGGTGCGGTGTAAGTTGGCAAGCGGTTCAGGTACCATCCGGCAGATGGAACCTACTTTTTTCCGCGCTCTTTACGGCGGCGGCGGGCGTTTTCGGCGTTGCCGTTGCTGCTCGGCGGTGGGTCGATCTTGGTGGATCCGGCCGAGTCGCTGCCGGCCGCCGTCGGCTTGGGCAGCAGCTTCCGCTCGCCGATGCCCCACAGGCTCGAGGCGATGAAGTACAGGCACAGCCCGCTGGGGACTTTAAAGAACATGAAGCCCATGAAGATCATCATGTACTTCATCATCTTCTGCTGCATGGCGGTTTGCTCGTCGGTGGCCGGCGGCATGAACATCTGCTGCTGCAGGATGAACAGGCCCACGGTAATCAGCGGCAGAATGTTCAGGTACGGTCCCAGGTAGTGCAGCAGGAACGAGGGCAAGTACGGCTCCCATCTCCACAGCATGTCGGGGGCGGCCAGGTTGTTGCACCAGCCAAAAGTTTCCGTAAACAGCGGCGCCTGGCGCAGCTCGATGTTGACCATCAATGCCCGATACAGGCCGATGAAGATCGGCATTTGAATGAACATCGGCAGGCAGCCGCTCATGGCGCTATAGCCGTGCCTGGCCTGCAATTCCTGAATCGCCTGGCCGCGCTTCTGCAGGTCTTTCTTATAGCGCTCGGAGATCTTCTTCATCTCCGGCTGCATCGCCTGCATCGTTTGGGCGTTGAGCGCCTGCTTGCGCGACAGCGGGAACATGCACAGCCGCACCAGCACCGTGAGCATGATGATGGCCAGGCCGTAGTTGCCCAACTGGGCGAACACATGCAGCACGTACGAAAGTGGCTTGGCAGCCAGGGCCCAGATTGGCCAGCCGTAATAAATCAGTTCCGAGAGATTGATCTCGTCGAGTGCCTTCGGCGGCCCGTATTGGGACAGGATGTCCCGCTCCTTGGGGCCGGCAAACATCACGTACGTGTGCTTGAGCGGCTTGTCGGGCGTGATGCTGACCACGTCGCTGGTGAGCCGGCACGACGTATTGGCCAGCCGCGTTTTGTCGGGCGCGGGGATCTTGCCCACCAGGTGCGGTTCGACGCGCGAGTTCCAGTGGGCCTCCAGCGGCTTCTCTGGAATCAGGATGGCCGAGAAATACGGCGTGTCGACCCCCACGTAGCCCAACGGGTTTCGCGGCCAGGGGACGGACTTCTTGCTGTAGATCGTCGAGCAATCGATCAGCTCGGGATCCTGGCCGGCGAAATGGGCCGCCACGTCGCGCATGCCCGCGGCGCCCCAGGTGCGGCCGATCTTGCTCAAGTACCACCACCCTTCGGTGGGCAGGCCGTTGGGACCGTCGAACCGGTAGGCCACGTCGATTGGCGCCCCAGCGTCGCGACGAACCTCGATGTCCACGCTGAGGTGATACGCCTTGTAATGGGCGTCGGCCAACGACGCGGCGGGCACCTCTGCCAGGCGATAGCGCTTGACCACCGTCAACTGGCGGCGCGGCAGATGGCGCGTTAGCTCGACGTGCGTGAAGCCGCGGTCCGTAATCTCCCAATTGACGTCGTGCATCGCCACACCGGGGATTTCGTCGTCGGTCGATTCGATCTCCTCCGTGCCGATCTTGGACAGAGTCAGTTCCAGCGAGAGCGGATCGTGCAATCCTGGCGTGAGGACTTCCAGCGGCGCCGTTTCCCACTCGGGGCGGATCAAGTCGAGCGGCCGGCGGGTGAGCGTGGCGGAAAGTTTGGGGATCGGCTGTCCGGCACGCTCGACCGAGATGTCGACCTTCGAGCCCGGCAGCAGATGCTGGGTTTGGCATAGTTGCTGCCACGCCGCGTCGGACAGATCCTGAGCTTTCTCAATTTTCTTGGTGCCGATGGCGGTGATGACGTCCCCCGCCTTGAGACCCGCGATGGCTGCCGGCGTGCCGGGGCCGACTACCTGCACGGTCGCACCCACGACGCCGTTGGACCCTTTGAAGTCCGCCGGCACGAAGTGGCCGAGGTATCCCCCTTGGTCTTCCTGGTCGCGGTATTTGTCTCGGTTCAACTCGATGCGCACCACCGCGGCGCCGCGATTGGTCACCGTGACCAGCATCCGCGTTCCGCCTTGCGGATCGGCCGGGTTGAGCGAGCCGAGCGTGACGTACTCCAGCGGCGCTTTGCCGGCCGGTTCGTCAGTCTTCTTGCCGGCGGGGGCTTGCTCTTCCGGGGCAGCGGCCGGCTTGGCGGCGTCGGCCGGCTTCACGGAACCATCGGGATTGACGACGGGTGCTGGCTTCGCGGCATCGGGCTTCGCGCCGTCCGGTTTGTTGCCAGCGTCGCCCGGCTTGTTTGCGTCCCCCGGCTTGGCGGGTTGCTGCGCGGCGCCCGGCTGCTGGGCCAGTTGCTGCTGCTTGGGCTTGTGGGGGAAGAAGTAGTTGATGCCCACCGTATAGGCCAGCATCATGCCAAAGGCCACCACCAAGAATAGCGGGAGTCGCTTTTCCATGGTTGGAATGTCCTTCAGGTCCGGCCGCGGTGGGAGGTTTTTGGGGAAGGTGACTAAGTGGTAGCTAATAATTTCACACAATGTGCCTGGGGCAGCGCCCCAGACGGTTTTAAATCTCAACAGCTATTCGTCGTTTCATTGCCTGTCTGGGGTCACATCCAGAATTAAATAAATACTGGGGCGTTGCCCCAGCCACCCTGGGAAATTCGCACCCCACTCGCTCGCGACGATCATCGCACGCTCCGCCTAGCGCCCTTCGCGGAGCCGGTCGCCGAGGAAGTTGTCCAGTTCCGGGGTGTCGTAAATCTTGCGGATCGTCTCCGCCATGTTGTACTCGATGCGGCGAAAACGGACTATGTCGCCTTCGAGCACCACGTAGCACGCCCGCGGGTCGCCGTCGCGCGGCTGTCCCACCGAGCCGACGTTGATCATGGTCCGTTCCCCCCCCAGGCGATATTCGTAGTGCAATTCATCGGGGCTGAAGAACCGCATCCCTTCCGTGAACACACCCGGCACGTGGGTATGCCCTTGAAAGCAATGCTTCTCGATCAAGCTGAAGATCTTTTCCATCTTCCGCTGGTTGTAAATGTCCTCCGGAAAAACGTATTCGTTGAGCGGATTGCGGGCCGAGCCGTGGACGAACAGAAATCCGTTCTCGCGCACGTTGCGCGGGAGCTCGCCCAAAAAGTCCCAGCGGCGGGCGTTGTCGGCCGGGCTGCCTTTGGGATTCTCCAGTTGGTCGCGGGTCCAGAAGATGGCCCGCTCGGCGCCGGAGTTGAATCCTTCGGGATCGAACAAGGCGCCCTGGTCGTGGTTGCCCAGCAGGCACACCTGGCACTTCATTACCAGGTCGATGCACTCGCAAGGGTTGGGGCCATAGCCGACAATGTCGCCCAGGCAGTAAATCTCGCTGATCCCTTGGTCGGCAATATCGGCCAGGACGGCCTGCAGGCCTTCGAGGTTGCTGTGAATGTCGCTGATGATGGCCCGCTTCACCGAAACTTTCCTTGGTCGCGCCCAAATGATGACGCCCGGGTCCCCTTCTGGCGAAGGGCCCTGCGGCGGGATCAATCCCGGAGTATATCATAACGACCGGGCGTTCGGACGGGGGAGCAGGCCGGGAGGGCCTCCGGCCGGGGCGGCGGGGGCTGGAGCGGCGAAAAACGGGGATTTTTGGCATGTCGGACGGCTGGCGGCAGAACAGGGTGCCTGGGGCAACGCCCCAGTGTTTGACGCGTTAAAATATCTGGGGCATTGCCCCAGTCACCCATGAATTGAATCACTTTCTTCATTTCAAGCACGAACACTCAATGCACACCCTGGCTTTGGAAACGATCGATCAATCCGGCAGCGTCGCGGCCTTGGACGGCCAGCGGCTGCTTGCCGGCCGGCGGCTAGATCCGGCCCGCCGCAGCGCGGTGACGCTGGCCGGGGGGATTCGCGATCTGCTGGCGGAAGTGGGCTGGCGGCCGGCCGACGTGCAGTTAGTGGCGGTCGCCGTGGGGCCGGGTTCGTTCACCGGCCTGCGGATCGGTGTGACCACCGCCAAGACATTTGCCTACGCCTGCGGCGCGGAAGTGCAGGGGGTCGATACGCTGGAAGTGATCGCCCAGCAGACTCCGGCCGATTGCCCCGCCGTCTGGACGGTGCTCGATGCGCAGCGGCAGCAATTGTTTGCCGCTCAATGGCGGCGCGAAGCGGGGCGCATGGTTGTCGCCCGGCCGACGCAGATCGAGGATATTGATTCCTGGCTGGCGAACTTGCAACCGGGCGACAGGGTGAGCGGCCCGATGCTATCCAAGCTCATCGATCGACTGCCGCCGGGAGTCGTGCCGCTCCCTGCCGAATACTGGGCTCCATCGGCCGAGCAAGTGGGCCGCGTGGCGCTGGCGAAGCGCGGGCAAGGCGAACGCGATGATGTTTGGCGCCTCGCGCCGCAGTATTATCGGCTCAGCGCGGCGGAGGAGAAACTCCAAACGCCCCAAACATAGCCCCGGGCTCCGCCCGGGGGTAAACCGGCCAGCCGATGGATACGACTCGAAGCGATGTCCGTCGCAAACACCCGGCGCCAACATGCGGTTCGGATCAACTCGCGGTGCGACCCCCGGGCGGAGCCCGGGGCTATTTATTCCTGCGGCGCCGCGCCGGCGTACGCATCGAACGGCAGCGGATACGACGGCATCCAACCCAGCGGCAGCGTCACGCCGCTGATCCAGCGGGCTTCGTGCGATGCCAGAAACGCGATCGCCGCCGCCACGTCCTGTGTGGCGCCGATGCCTAACGGATGGCAGGCGATCAGCCGCTCCCACACTTCGGCCGTCATGCCGGCGGCGTAGCGGACTGACATCGGAGTTTTCACCAACGCCGGGGCGACCCCCACGACGCGCACCCCCTTGCGGGCATATTCGATCGCCAGCGAGCGGGTCAGCCCGTCGACGCCCGCTTTCGCGGCGCTGTAGGCGGCGAGTCCCGGCGTGCCGCCCAGTCCTGAAGCGGACGTGACGTTGACGATTACTCCCTGCGATGCTTCCAGCAGCGGCAGGGCCGCGCGGCTGACGCGCATCACGCCGCCGAGGTTGACGTCGATCACCTGCTGGCATTCGTCGTCTGTCAGATTCGCGAAGCCGCCGGAGACATCGAAGCCGGCGTTGTTCACCACCACGTCGATGTGGCCCAACTCGTCGAGCACGCCGTCGATGGCCCGGTTGACCAGGTCGGTTTCAGTCACGTCGCAGGCGGTCCAGGTGCAGCGGACGCCGGCTTCTTCCATTCGCTCGAGCAGCTTGACCGGCTCGTGCAGTGAGAGCATCGCCACCACAGCCCCTTCGCGCCCCAGCCGCTCGACAATCGCGCCGCCGATCCCGCGGCTGCTGGCCCCGGTGACGATGGCCACCTTGCCCAGGAACCGGGTGGGCAGGGCCTTCAGGGCCGCCGCGGTGGCCGCCCGCTCGGCCCGGATTTCTTCGGGAGTCCGGTGATCGATGGCCGCAGTTTTATTAGACGCAGGTTTTGCAGACGCAGAATTAAGAGCCGCCGAATCGGCGATTCGTGAAGCTGTTTTGGCCTTTTCCGCCGCCGCTGTGGCAATGCTACTTGAAGCAATGCTGTTTGAGTCGATAGCCATCCAGAGATCCCACTTTTAACAGAAAACGCAGTTGTAAACCTTGGGCCAAGAACCAGTTGCAACCAAGCAACCGGCATCGATTGGTAGTCATTTTTGGCGGTGATTTTTTGGCAATGATTTTGCAACCCGCCAGGCAACACACCGCCCAGCGAACCCCCGCATTTTGGCCGAGCCCAAGGCGAAGGTCAATGAGCGGGCGAAGAATCCCGAGAGAATCGAGAAAAACCGGTCGGCAAGGTTTGCGCAGGCGGCAGGGACGGGGAGATGGCGGGTTTATATGGCCGCGAGATGCGCAGGAGGCGGCTTATTTGTCGAAATTTCACATTTGTGTTTTCAGGTGCCAACAGCGCCAACGACCTTCAGATGTATTCACGGCCCTGTAAGAAATATTGTGTCAGCTAGCAGAAACAGGTAGCGTACATCACCTTTTTCTGACAGGAGCCATGGCACATGGATGTTGAATTAAGAG
>JAIOQB010000279.1 GCA_021413585.1 Planctomycetia bacterium | reverse complement strand
CGACGTCGACCGGACGCACCCGATTTGCGAACGCACCTTCGCCGGGCAGCACACGGGGCACGAATTGGCGGGCATGCTCGTCGACCGCTATTTCGCCGTGGACAAGCAGTGGCGGCCCGATCCGGCCTCGAACACCCGCGTGGTCGCCTGGCTGCGGAACAAAGCGCCGCTGATCGTAGAGCACTCATTCGGCCGCGGCACCTGCCTGGCGGTGCTCACCACCGCCGCGCCGCGGTGGAACAATTGGGCCACCCGGCCGACTGGCGTGCTGATGTGGCTGGAAACGCAGGTGTATCTGGTCGCCCGGCAGGCGCCGCGCACCTGCATCGAAGTCGGGCAGCCGCTGACCGTGGAATTCGACAAGAGCCAGTATTCACCCGAAGTGCAGTTCGTTCGGCCGACGGCCAAAGCGCCATTGCGCGAGACCGTGCAGGCGACCCCCATTGCGGCCCAACCGGACCGCCTTTCCGCCACGCTCACCGCCACGCCGCTAGCCGGCATTTACGAAGCCCGCCTGAAACGGACTGACGGCACGATGGAGGTGCTGCGCTACGCGGTGAATGTCCCCACCAGCGAAGGAAACCTGCGCACTGTCTCCGCCGAGGAACTGCTGACGATCACGGCCGGCAGCCCGATTACGGTTCATGGGGCGTCGGAGTTTTCCGGCGACGTGACCCAGCAGGCCGGCGTGAACTTGGGTTCGCATTGGGGATTCTTTGTGATCCTGCTGGGGCTGCTGATCGTGGAGCAGGTGCTGGCGTATTCGGCCAGCTACCATTTGCCCGTTCAAAAAGGACTCGTCGCCAAGGGGCGCGCCGTCCAGACAGGAGGTGTACGATGAACGTCATCGGCATCCTCCTGGCCGCTGCGCCGAACCTCACGGGCGGCACGCAGCGCGCTGTGTTTGAACTCGGCCGGATCCAGTCGCCGCTGGATTGGATTTTGCCGCTGTTGCTGGTTGGCCCGCTCTCTTGGTTTGTGATCGCCATGTACCGCCGCGACTGCCGAGAGCTGGGAGGCCGCCCTGCGGCGCTGCTCAGCGGCCTGCGGTTGCTGGCCCTGCTGGGCATCCTGGCGATTTACTTGCAGCCCCAATGGCGGGCACGGCGCGACTTGGTGGACCGCTCGCGCGTGCTGGTGCTGGTCGATACCAGTCAGAGCATGCAGTATCGCGACGCCGGCACGGACACCGCGTCGAATACCGCCAGCACCGGCAACAAAAGCCGCATCGAAGCGGTCGTGGACGAATTGTCCCAAGGGACCCTGCTGGCCGAGCTGCGCCGCGTTCACGATGTTTCTGTGTACCGCTTCGACGAAACCGACGCCCCGACGCTGGCGGCCCAGTTGCCGTATGTGGAGACCACGCGCCCCGGTGCCGCACGTCCGAGCCAAATAACAGTAACCGAATTGCCTCCCGGTGTGACGCGCTGGCGAACGATGTTCACCGTCGCGGGCATCATTGGTTTCTTCGGCCTGCTGGCGTTTGGCGTTTACCTGGCCCGGCCGAAGTCGCAAGGGCCGCCGCCGCGATGGTTGCTGGCCGCGGGTTCGCTCGCGCTGACCGCTGCCGCCGCGGTGTTGATTGCGACGATGAGCATTGGCCCGCAGCCGCCGCTGGCCGCGTTGCTGGGACTATCCGAAGAACCGCTCGCGCCGACGAATGCATCGCCGACCGCATCGCAAAACGGTGCCGTGGCCGGAACCGCCGCCGCCCCCAACTGGCGCGAACTGCTCACGCCTCGCGGCGCGGAAACCCGCCTGGGCCAGGCCTTGTTTCAACTGGTGCAGGACGAGCGCTCCGCGCCGGTGGCGGGCATTATTCTGCTGAGCGACGGCCAGCTCAACGCCGGCCTCTCCGCCGACGCCGCCGGCGAGATCGCCCGTTCCGCCGAAGTGCCGATCTACGCCGTCGGCCTGGGAAGTGCGAAGTCGCAAACGCTGGTCCGGATCGCCAGCCTGCAATCGCACGATCGGGCATACCCCGGCGATCGACTGGAAATCAAAGCCCTCGTCCGCTCGGCGGGCCTCGCCGGCCGCAGCGTCACCGCGCGGCTCCGCCAGGTGCCGCTCGACGAGCCGGGCCGCACCGCCGCGCCGTCGCTTAGCCTGGACCAGCGCGAAGAAGTCCTGCTAGGCTCGGATCAAGAAGACATCCCAGTGAAGTTCGACATTCCGGCCATCAAGCTTGCCGGCCGATATGGTTTTGAGTTGAGCCTGGAAGGAACCGCCGTCAGCGGGGCCGACGCGAAGCGCAAGTTCCAGATTGAAATCGTCGATCGCAAAACGAAGGTGCTGCTGATCGCCGGCGGTCCCAGCCGTGAGTATCGCTTCGTGCGAAACCAGTTGCGGCGCGACAAGCGGATCACGCTCGACGTCTGGCTCCAATCCTCCGCGGTCGACAAGTCGCAAAACGACTATCCCAAAAATCTGGCCGGCTTTCCGGACAGCAAAGAAAAGCTGTTCGACTACGATTGCATCATTGCCCTCGATCCCGACTGGCGCGATCTCGACGCTAACCAGGCCGCGCTGCTCGAAGAATGGGTCGCCCGCCAGGCCGGCGGCATGATCGTGGCCCCGGGACGCGTCTTCGCCGGCAGCGCCGTAAAAAGCTGGGTCAACGAGCCAAAGCAGGCCCTGATCCGCAAGCTCTATCCGGTAGAGTTTCAAACCGTCCAGTTCCAGGCCGATGACGTGGGCCGAAAATGGACCCAGGTGCAGCCGCTCGAGCTGACGCGCGAAGGCTCCGAGGCCGACTTTCTGCGGCTCGATGACGATCCGGCGGAAAACCTGCGCACCTGGAACCACAGCCCGCACGCTCGACTCGCGGGCATCGGCCGCCGGGGCGGACCCGGTGTTTCTGGCCGAGCAGTTCTACGGCTCCGGCCGAGTGTTCTATATCGGCAGTGCCGAGATGTGGCGGCTGCGCGAACTGGACCCCGGCACATTCGAGCGGTTCTACGCCCAATTGATCGATCACGTTTCGCAGCAGCGGCTGCAGCGCGGCGCCCGCGGCGGCGGTCAGATCCTGCTGGAGAAAGACGAGTACCACGTTGGCGACGACGTGCCGGTAGTGGCCGATTTGAAAAACGTCCGCAACGAACCGCTGGTGGCCGACCAGGTGACGCTGTTCATCACGGCCCCAGGCGCCGCGCGGGGCACGCCGCTGAAAATGCTGCCGGATAAAACCCGCGCCGGCATGTTCGCCGCGCAGTTTGTCGCGCGCAGCGAAGGAGATTATCGCCTGGAGTTGTCGCTCCCCGACGGCCGCGAAGAGCCGCTCACCAAAGTGTTCAAGGTCAGCACCGCCGCGCTCGAAAGCCGCCATCCCGAGCGGAACGACGACGTGCTGGGCAAGCTGGCCCGAACCACCGGCGGCCGGTATTTCATCGGCCTCGACGCGGCGATGGGGAGGCAATCCGAGCCGCACGTCGCCAGCCTGCTGAAAGACCGCACGCAAATGACCCCCGTGCTGGGCGACCGCGACCCGCGCTGGGAGGCGTTTTGGATTCGATTGATGATGTTCAGCGTGTGCGGCGTGCTGGCCCTGGAATGGCTGGTGCGGCGGCTGTTGAAGTTGGCATAGTTGAAATTGGCGTAGAAATAGCTGCTATAGAAAAGTTCCCATGACCCAATCCACCACAACACGCCGGCTGCAACCGGACGTCACGCGTCCCCTGGCGAAGCTGCGGTTCTACATTCGCGGCTACGTTTGCGCGCTCGGGCTGGCGCTAACTGTGGTGGCGGCCGGCGTGGCGTTTTGGGTCACGCTGGTGGTGGACTATATCTTTGAGCCGAATCCCACCTTGCGAGTGGCGCTAGGCATGGTGGCCGGTCTTGGCATCCTGGCGGTATTGGTCCGGCAGTTCGCGTCGCGGCTCGCTGTGCCTCTGACCGATTCCAACCTGGCCCTGCTGCTGGAACGCCGCCATCGCCAATTGGGAGATCGCCTGCTCACCGCCGTGCAGCTGGACGAATCGGTGGCCGGCGCGACCGGCTTCGATCCGCACATGCTGGCCCATACGCGGGACGAGGCGGCGGTGCTGCTGCGCGACGTCCGCCCGTTGAGCGTTCTCCGCGCCGGGCCGCTGGTTCGATCGCTGTTGCTCGCCGTCCTGGCGGCTGGGTCCGTGCTGTTGTTCTTCGTCTATTGGCCGGCCGCGATGCACACCTGGGTTCAGCGCAGCGTGCTGATGAGCCCGACCCGCTGGCCGCGCGACACGCTGATCATTGTGGACGACTTCCCGCTCGACGCCCACGGCCGGCGTGTCAAGAAAGTGGCGATCGGCAGTGACTTTGAGGTGCGTGCCCGCGCGGATACCCGGCACCGCATCCCCGACGCCATGGAAATTCAGTTCGCCTCGCCGGAAGCAGTCGTCCAGCAAGGCCAGCACCAAGGAATGACCAGCCTGGGCAATGCGGTCCCTGGGCGCGACGCCGACCAGCAATACGTCTACAAGTTCAAGAACCTGCAAAGCACGGTCCGGTTTGACGTCGTCGCGCGGCGGGCCGGAATACTCGGCAAGGACGACCGCGTGAACAACCTGTGGCTGGAGGCGGTCGAAAGCCCCACGCTTGCCGGCTTGACGCTGCGCTGCACCTATCCCGCGTACCTGAACAAAAAACCCGACTCGCTTCCGGTGACCGGCATCATGGCGGTGCCGGAGGGGACGCAGGTGGTGATTGACGCCAAGGCCAGCAAAGACCTGACCGCCGCCGATTGCCAGATTTCCGGCTCGGAAGCGACGACCGCCGCCCGTCATGTGGACGTTGCCAAAGGGCGAGATTTCCAATTGCCGCTGGGCACGGTCCGCCGCGATACGATCGTGCTGTTCACATTGCACGATACGGACGGCGTGTCGAACCGCACTCCGGTGCGGCTGCACGTCCGGGCGATCGCCGATCAGGTGCCCGAGGTGGACGTTCGCCTGGCCGGCATCGGCAAGGCGATCACTCCGAAGGCCCGGCTGCCGATCCGCGGGCGGATCCGCGACGACCACCAGGACGCCACGGCGCTAAAGACGTGGTTTGAGTTTCGCTCCGCCGGCGAGAAGAACGACCAGCAGCGTCCGTTCCGCCTGCCGCGCGGCGGCGACCTGACCAAAGAGGCCGATATCGCGCTCGACGTTTCGGACCTCGACTTGAAGCCCGGCAATCGGTTCAGCCTGTGGGTCAAGTCGTCCGACGCCTGCCCGTTTGACCCTGCGCCGCACGTCGGCTCGTCGTCCCGGTACGAGTTGGAAGTCGTCACGGAAAGCCAGTTGCGGGCGCTGATGGACTCGACGGAACTGCTGCTCCGCCGCCGGTTGGAAGGAGTGATTGCCGAACTGACCCGCACGCGCGACGCGCTGGGACGCGTCAAGTCGGAAAGCTTCGGCACCGCCGAAGCCGCCAAGAGTGCCACGCGCGAAGGAGATAAACCAAATGGCATCAAAGCCGACGCTGGCAAAACCGAGGGGCACTCGCGCGACTTGGCCGACCGCTCGCTCGCCCGCAATACCATCCGCGTGGAAGAGGCCTTGCAAAGCTGCGGCCGCACGTCGCACGAGACGCTCGAAGTGGCCGATCAGTTCGAGCAGATTCTGCTGGAGTTGGAAAACAATCGGGTGGAAAACCTGGAGCAGCTTCGCAGCCGGCTGCACGAGAAAATTGCCACGCCGCTGCGGACCACCGTGACGGACGAGTTCCCGCGATTCCGGGCTCAATTACAGACACTCAATACCGTGTTGGCGAAGGATCAACTCCGCCCCGCCGCGGCTGCCGCCGCCCGGCAGCAGCTCGATGTGATCCTGCGGCAAATGGATCAAGTGCTGGGCATCATGCTAGAATTGGAAAGCTACAACGAGCTGGTGGCCCAATTGCGCGTGCTGATTCAAAACAGCGACGAAGTCGGTCGGCTGACCAAAGAGCGCCGCGAGCAGATGAAAAAAGAACTCCGCAAAGGATTGTTGGAATGAAGACCTGGCCAAGAGTTTCGGCAGGAAACAGATGGCTGGTGCCATGCATGCTGGCGTGCGCGCTGAGTGCATGGGGCGTGACCTGTTCTGCTCGGGCGGACGATCCGGCTCCCGCGGCGGCCCCTGCCCCCGGTCTGGAATCGCCTGACGACGCCGCGCCAGCGGAGGAAAATCCTGTCGAAGCGGCGCCGTCGGCAGGCGGCGAAAAGCCCAGCGTCGCTCCCGGCCCAGCGGCCCCGGCGGCGACGGACGTGCTGGTGCTAAAGCAAACCAACGTGGCCGACAGCTACGCCCGCTTCAAGATTCAATTGCTCAAGCTGGCCGAAGTGATGCGGGCCACCGATCCGGTGCGGGCCGACCTGCTGGAGAAAGCAGCGCAGCAAGTTTCGGCCAACGGCACCGACGATCAGTTGAAGTCGATCCTCAAGTTGCTCGACAGCGACCTGGTGCGCGACCTCGACCAGGCGGTCGACCGGCAGTCCGACGTGCAGACGGAACTCAGCGCGCTATTGAAGCTGCTGCTGAGCGAAAATCGCGACCGCCGCAACGCATCGGAAAAGGATCGCGTCCGTGGCTATATCAAGGACATCGAGCACGCCCTGAAGATTCAGCGCGCCATCCAGGGCCAAACGGAACGCAGCGGACAGACCGAAGAACTGGCCGACCGCCAAGGAAAGCTGGCGGGGCGCACCGACGACATCGCCAAGAAAATCGCCGCCGAAGAAGAGTCGCACAAGACTCCGGCTGATGACAAGAAGAAAGCCCCCCCGGCAGGCGACAAGAGCGCCCCGGATGGTGGCAAGCCGTCGGACGGCTCGCCCGAACAAGGCAAGCCGGGCCAGCCCGGCGCAGGGGACAAGTCAGGCAAGGAATCCAAGTCGGACAAAAACGGACCGAAGAACGATAAGCCGGGCGATAAAAAGGATGGCGACAAAAAAGACGCGGATAAAAAGGACGGTGCTAAAAAAGACCCCGGCAAACCGGAGCCCGGCAAAGACGGCGCTGCGCCCTCCGACGGCAGCGATCCCGCGGAGAAAGGTTCGGACCCAGGAATGAAGCCCGGTGGGGCAGACGGCGCCAAGCCAAGCGCAGGCAAGGCCAAGAAGCCGGGTATGCCAGGCGGCGATCCGTCCGAAGATCCCAAGGAAGACCCAAAAGAAGACAAACCGCCCGCAGGTGAAAAGCAGCCCGACGCCGACCAACCCGAAGACCAATCCAACGGCCGCAAGCAGTTGGAAAAAGCGGTCGAGAAGATGCGACAGGCGAAACAGCGGCTCGAGGAAGCGAAACGTGGCGACGCCGTCAAAGAGCAGGAAGCGGCGGTCGCCTCCTTGGAAAAGGCCAAGGCCGAACTCGAGGAAATCCTCCGCCAGTTGCGCCAGGAGGAAGTGGAAAAAACGCTGGTCCAGCTTGAGGCCCGCTTCCGCAACATGCTCAAGCTGCAGCAGGCGGTGTACGACGGCACGCAGTTGTTGGACAAGAAGCCGGCGGCGCAGCGCGACCGGGCCGACGAAATCGAAGCCAGCCGCCTGGCCCGCCGCGAGCAGGCGATCGTCACCGAGGTCGACAAGGCGCTGCTGCTGTTGCGAGAAGACGGCAGCGCCGTGGCCTTCCCGGAGGCCATCAGCCAGTTGCGCGAGGACATGGGCCTGATCGCCGAGCGGCTCAACGTGGCCAAGATCGGCTCGGCTACCCAGCGGATCGAGCTGGACGTGATCGAATCGCTCCAGGAGATGATCGCGGCGTTGGAAAAAGCCCAGCAGGACATGAAGCAAAAGCAGTCCCAGGCGCAGCAGCCGGGCGAGCCCTCCGACCCTCCGCTGGTCGACGCCATTTCCGAATTGAAGATGATCCGCGCGCTGCAAGTGCGCGTCAATCGCCGCACCACGCAATACGAAGAGATGATCCGCAGCGGTGAATCCACCGCCAAGGAGTTGCTCCCCCGGCAGCGGCAATTGGCGGAATCAGAGCAGAAGATTCACCGCATTACGCGAGATTTGCATTTGGGGAAGAACAAGTAGCAGCGTAGGGTGGGTCGCAGACCCACCAAGACGATTCTCGACCGAATAGCGATCGTTTTCGACGCAAAGGCGCAAAGACGCGCAAAGGATGAGATAATGTGGACGGAGTCAAAGTGATGGTTAATAGCAAACAAACCATGAATCAACTCAGCACATTAGTGATGCTGCTGGCGGGAGCGCTGCTGTACTGCGCCACTCGTGCCAGTATCGCTGCCGACTCCGGATCGCTTGGCGCCACCTGGCAGCAGCCCAAGCCGGCGGAAGTGCAGGCCCGGCTGACCGGCTGGCTCGATCAGCAGAAAGTCGACGCAGCAGTGCGCGCCGAAGCGATGGAGCGCTGGTCGCATGGCATCTCAACGGCAACGGATTCCAAAGGGACGGACGTGCTCGGTTCGCTCGTCGCCGCGCTGGCCGTGGTCGATCCACGCATCAATCCCGTGTTGGAATACACGCGCGCCGGTGGCGTCGATGCCGCGCGGCCCGACGTCCAATGGCTCAGCGGCGAAAAACTCGCTCCGCTGGA
Organism: Planctomycetia bacterium; assembly: GCA_021413585.1. GTDB lineage: Bacteria > Planctomycetota > Planctomycetia > Pirellulales > UBA7805 > JAIOPX01. The sequence goes on along the minus strand of JAIOQB010000279.1, from coordinate 30,526 downwards.
GCGCAATAACCTGCGGCTGCTGCTGGGGCGCCGGCTGGTGCAGTTGCAACTTTTCGACGAAGCGCTCGAACAGATGGCCGGCTTGGAGCCGTCGGACGTCGTTGACCCCGCTGGCCTGCTGTTCTATAGCGGGTTGGCCCATCATCGACTGCTGCATCGCGAAGAGGGTTTGACCGCCATTGCCCGGTTGCTGGAGCGCCGCGACGAGTTGCCCGCCCGTTACGCTGCCCTGGCGAGCCTGATGGACGCCGATTTGCGGCAATTAAAGGACGAATCGCTCGACCACATCTCCCGCCGCATGGAAGACATCCAGCGGCGCCTCGACCAGGGTCGCACCGAGCCCAAAGTGCGCGAGCTGGAGGATGGCGTGGTCAAATCGCTCGACAAAATGATCAAGCAGCTTGAGGACCAGATGGCCGCCTCGAACGCCGCCGCCAGCCTGCAACCCGCGGCCCCGGCGCAGGACAGCATGCCGGCCAGCGGCAAGGGCCCCGGCCTGGTGACGAAAAAGGCCATCGGCAAGAACACCGAATGGGGCGATCTGCCGCCAAAGGACCGGCAGGAAACTCTGCAAGAAATCGGCCGCGATTTCCCGGCCAACTATCGGGACGTGATTGAAGACTATTTCCGCGAGCTGGCGGATACGAAGCCGACGGAACCGTAGGTGCAATCTCCAATGACCAAATTCCAATCTCCAATAAACTGTGCGCAGCTCCACTATTGGAGATTGGAATTTGGTGATTGGTCATTCGCCATGATTCGCGCTGAACAACCCGGATAATATAAACCATGATCCCCCTGCTCCCCTACTACACGGCCGTGCTGCTGCTGGCGATTTCTGGGCCGGAGGTGCAGGTCCATACGCTCAGCGGCCAGTCGTACCGCGGCCCGCTGGAATCGCTGGATGCCGACCGGCTCACCATGGCGGTTGGGGAAAAATCCGTCACCGTGCCGCGATCCAACTTGCAGCAGTTGAACTCGCTCGGCGCCTCGGTCCAACAGCCCAAGGCGGAAGCCTGGGTCGAACTAATCGACGGTTCGCGCGTGGCGATTGATCGGTATACCTCCTCCGGCACCACCGCGAAGCTGTCGCTCTCCGCCGGCGGCGAGGCGAAGGTCCCCGCGCGTCGCGTTCGCATGGTCCGGTTTCGCGGCCCACAAGACGAGCGCTCGCCCGAGTGGCTGCGGATCGTGGCCGCGCCGCCGACGTCCGACGTGCTGATCGTGCGAAAAAAGGACAAGCTGGACGTGGTCAGCGGCGTGATCGGCGACGTGGACGAGCAGGCCGTCTCGTTTCGCCTCGACAACGACACGATCCGCGTCCCGCTGGCCAAGGTGGCGGGTTTGATCTACTTCTACCCACATGCGGAACGCCTGCCGGCGGCGGAATCGGTGGTCACGGTCGACGGCGGTTCGCGCTGGCCGGCGCGGCAATTGTCACTCGTCGACGGGGCGCTGCGGCTCGTCAGCCCGGCGGGTCTGGAAACTACGCTGCCGCTCGGTCGCGTGCGGCAGATCGACTTCAATGTCGACAAGTTCATTTACCTAAGCGACATCGAGCCCGACGCGGTGCAGTGGTCCCCGTACTTTGCGGCCGGGCGACTGACGGAATCGCTCACGCGGCTGTTCCGCCCTCGCAAGGATCGGGCCCTGCTGGCCGGCGAATCGGCGGGCGACGATGGGGCGCTGAAGCTGTTGTTCCCTGCCGAGCGCGGCGCGCCGACGATGCGGTCGTTCAGCAAGGGTTTGGCCCTGCATGGCCGCACGCAGATGGAATATGCGCTGCCCGAGCGGTTCAGCCGCTTTCAAGCCACCGTCGGCATCGATGCCCGGATTTCCGGCCGGGCTGCCGTGCGACTGACCGTCCGCGGCGACGACAAGGAACTCTTCGTCGGCACGATCGCCGCCGGCGAGGCTCCCAAACCGCTCGACCTGGATGTGAAAAATGTCCGCAAGTTGACGCTGCTGGTGGATTTCGCGGAGCCGGCAGACACGACTGCTGCGAAGCGTACGGACACCAAGCCTGAAGTAAGTAAGCATTCGGACGTTGGCTCGGCCGAGCCGTCCGACGTCGGCAGTTATTTAGACCTGTGCGAAGCGAGGCTGGTGCGATGACCGAACATGCCGCCACAACTCGCCGAGCTGAACGGGCCGCACACTGGTGCGCATCGCTGATTGCCGCCGTGATGGTGCTGCTGGCAGCGACCCCTCCGCGCGCATCGGCCGCCGGTCCGCCAGCGATCGAAGTCGACCCGAAGGTTTTGCAGACGGAATCCGCCCGCATCGAAGTGGTCCATAAGGCGTCGGCCGTCACGGTGGCGATTTTCGTCGGCGACTCGGGGGGCGGCTCGGGTGTGCTGATCTCGCCCGACGGTTACGCGCTGACTAACTTTCACGTCGCCCAACCGGCCGGCGCGGCGATGAAGTGCGGGCTCAACGACGGCAAGCTCTACGACGCCGTGATCGTCGGCCTCGATCCCACCGGCGACGTCGCCCTGATCAAGCTGCTGGGGCGGAACGATTTCCCCACCGCCGAAATCGCGGACAGCGACCATGTGCGCGCCGGCGACATGGCGTTCACCATCGGCAATCCGTTTCTGCTGGCCACGGATTATCAGCCCACGGTGGCGTACGGCATGATCTCCGGCGTCCACCGCTACCAGGGCCCCGCCGGCACGCTGCTGGAATACACGGACTGCCTGCAGACCGACGCGGCGATCAACCCCGGCAACTCGGGCGGCCCGCTGTTCGACGCGGCCGGCCGGCTGATCGGCATCAACGGCCGCGGCTCGTTTGAAAAGCGCGGACGCGTGAACGTCGGCGTCGGCTACGCGATCTCGATCAATCAAATCCAAAACTTTTTGGGGCACCTGCGCAGCGGCCGGATCGTGGACCACGCCACGCTGGGGGCCCAAGTCGGCGCCGACGACCAGGGCAAGGTCGTGGTCACGGAGATTCTGGAGAGTTCTGACGCCTACCGCCGCGGACTGCGCTACGACGACGAGATCATCCGCTTCGCCGGCCGGCCGATCCGCACAGTCAACGCGCTGAAGAACGTGCTGGGCATTGTGCCGAAGGGGTGGCGCGTGTCGCTCGTCTATCGCCGCCAGGGGGAAACGCACGAAACCTTCGTGCGTCTCGCGGGCGTGCATCATCGGGGCGAGCTGGACAAGTTGCTGGCGGAGGAAGAAGGGGCGCCCGCGCCGCCGCCAGGAAAATCTCCGCCGGGCAAAAAAGGACCGCCGGGTGGTCACGGCCCTGGCAAAGTCACGGAACTGCCGGCGGCGGTCAAGCCGCTGTACGAAGCCCGCACCGGCTACGCGAACTATCATTTCAATCTCGCACAGCAGCAGCGGCTGGGTCAGGCGGTGCAGGGCTTGGGCAAATTCGCCGGCGCGTGGGAACTGCAAGGAAAAGCCGTCGGCGGCGGCGTGTTTCAATTTCAGTGCACCGACGCCGACGCCGAGCTGGTGCTTCCCAAGTTCCAAGCCAAAGCGGCGATGGGGGAAGACCTGTCGGAAATCACCGACCCGCCCGAGAGCGGCGGTTTGCTGGTGGCCCTGTATCAATGGCGGCGACTGCTGACGCGCGGCATCAACGACTTTGGCGACGTGTACTACCTGGGCACGGCTCCGCTGCCGAGGCGCGACGGATTGTTCGACGTGCTGGTGGGCACGCACGGCGCCGTGGAGTGCCAGTTTTACTTCGATCAGGCCAACGGCCGGCTGGAGGCGCTTGAGATGTTCGGCGCGGCGGACCGAGACCCGTGCGAGATCTACTTTCAAGACTATCGCGAAGAGCAAGGCCGCTGGTGGCCGCGGCGGCTGACGGTGCGCTCCGGCGATCATGAGTACGGGCAGTTCACGCTGGACAAGTTCAAGGTGGCGCCGGAGGTGAAGCCATGAACGTCCGGGGTAACGAACTCAGTAGGGTGCCTGGGGCAACGCCCCAGTTCTGCGGGCCGATACATTCTGGGGCGTTGCCCCAGGCACCCCAACCAGTGGCACTGCGTTGGCCTGTGGCACTAATGGTGGCACTGTGCTTCTGGGGCTCGGCGGTTGCCGCTGATGCCAAAGACTCCGTCGGCGACAACGGCCCGCATTCCGTTCTCGACCGCACGCAATCGAAGATCGTCAAAGTCTTCGGCGCCGGCGGCCTGCGCGGGCTGAAGGCGTATCAAAGCGGAATGCTGATCTCGCCTGCCGGCCATGTGCTGACCGCTTACAGCTACGTGCTCGACACCGACAGCGTGACGGTAGTCCTCGACGACGGCCGCCGGTTCGAGGCCAAGCTCGTCGGGGCCGATCCCCGCCTGGAAATCGCCGTGCTGAAGTGCGAGGCGACCGATCTGCCGTGCTTTGATCTGACCGCGGCGGTGGAGGGGCGCATCGGCACACGCGTATTGGCGCTGAGCAATCTATTCGGCGTGGCCACCGGCGACGAGCAGGCGAGCGTGCAGCACGGCGTGATCTCGGCCCTGTCGACGCTCTCGGCCCGGCACGGCGTGTTTTCCACGCCATATCGCGGTTCGGTCTATGTGCTGGACGCCATGACGAACAATCCCGGCGCCGCCGGCGGGGCGCTGACCGACTCGCAGGGGCGACTGCTGGGCATATTGGGCAAAGAGCTGCGCAACACCAGCAGCAACCTGTGGCTCAACTATGCGATTCCGATTTCCGAATTGCGGCCGGCGATCGAGGACATTTTGGCCGGCAAGAGTCGGCCGCAGCCATCCGAAATAGCCCGGCGTCCGCGACAGGCGCTCGATCTGGCGGGGTTGGGACTGTTGCTTGTGCCGAACGTCACCGACGCCACTCCGCCCTATGTCGAGTCGGTGCAGCCCGACTCTCCCGCCGCCCACGCGGGTTTGGCCCCGGACGACCTGATTCTGTTCATCAATGGCCGCCTGGTGCAGTCGCTGCACGAGATGCAAGAACTCTGTCGCACGACCGAAGCGGGAGGCCGGCTGGAGATGACGATTCGCCGCGGCGCGGAATTGAAGGTGATCGCGATCGAGCCGAAAGTGATCGAACCGAAAGCCAGCGAGTCGCAGCCGGCCGAGGTGAAGCCATGACAACACTTTTACAAAACCGAAATTCGACGCAAAGGCGAGGGTGCCTGGGGCAACGCCCCAGTTCTGGGGCGTTGCCCCAGGCACCCAATGCGTTGGCGTCAAGAAATGAACCCGTGAAGAATCGCAGTTTCCTGATGGCAGTTGCCGCCGCACTGGCGATAGTCGTCGCGAGCTGGATGAGCACTGCGACGGCCCTTGAAGACACCCCAGGCGCCCGCGAGGAAGACGCCGTCCGCGCCGCGGTCGATCGCGTCGCTCCGTCGGTGGTGCGGATTCAAACGGTCGGCGGCATGGAAACGGTCGATGGCGTGCTGCAAGGGAGCGGCCCTTCCACCGGGCTGATTATTTCCGCGGACGGATATATTGTTTCCAGTGCTTACAACTTCGCCCGCCGGCCCACGGCGATTCTCGTCACGCTCGGCAAGCGGGGCAACATCCCCGCCAAGCTGGTCGCGGCGGATCACAGCCGGGCGCTGGTGCTGCTCAAAATCGATCCGGTGCCGGAGGATGGCGAGTTGGTCGTGCCGGAGCCCGCGCCGGCCAGCGAAGTGCGGCCCGGCGCTTGGGCGATCGCCGTGGGGCGAACGCTCGACGAGAAAGGGCCGAACATTTCGGTCGGCATCGTCAGCGCCGTGGGTCGCATCTGGGGGAAGGCCCTGCAGACCGACGCCAAGATCTCGCCCGCCAACTACGGCGGCCCGCTGGTCGATCTCCGCGGCCGCGTGCTGGGAGTGCTTGTACCCATGTCGCCGATGGCCGGCGGCGAAACGGCCGGCGCCGAATGGTACGACTCTGGCATCGGGTTCGCCGTACCGCTGGCCGACGTGCAGCGCGTGCTGCCGGATCTGCGCAAAGGGAAAAATCTCGAAACGGGGCTGATGGGGGTGAGCCTCAAGGGACGCGACATGTTTGCGGCCGAGCCGATCATCGCCGCCTGCCCGCCCGGCTCGCCGGCGTACGAAGCTGGGGCGCGGCCCGGCGACAAAATCGTGGCGATCAACGGCCGCAGCGTCGTCAACCAGGCCCAGATGCGGCACCAGATCGGTCCGCTGTACGCCGGAGACAAGGTGCGCCTGACCGTGCTGCGCGACAAGCGTGAGGTCGTGCTGACGTTTTCGCTGACCGACAAGCTGCCCCCCTTCGAGCATCCGTTCCTCGGCATCCTCCCCCTGCACGGCGCGGCCGACGAGCCGGGCGTAGCGATCCGCTACGTCTATCCAGATAGTCCCGCCGCCAAAGCAGGGATCAAAGCGGGGGACCGGCTGCTGGAAATCGAGTCGCAGCCATTGGCCAACGTGGCGGCGGCCCGCGACGCGCTCAACACGCTGGCGCCGGAGCAGAAGATTGCGCTGCTGGTTGCCCGCGGCGCGGAGAAGTTGAAATTGACAGCAAACCTGGGGCACCTGCCGACCGACATTCCGGGTGAGTTGCCGCCGGCGAGGAAAGCGGTGGCCGATGCCAAGAAGCCGGGGAGTGGGAAATTAACAGCCGGCAAGACCACCGACATCAAGCTCCCTGAGTTGACGAACAAGTGCTTTGCCTACGTCCCCACGCAATCCGCGCCGCCGGTGGCGTACGGAGTGCTCGTCTGGCTCGGCCCGGGCGATGTGTTCGACAGGGAGCGGACGTTGAAGCAGTGGCAGGCCATGTGCGATGCGCAGGGCTTGATTCTGCTCGTGCCGCAGCCGCGCGAGGGGAAGCGCTGGCAGCCGGACGACATCGACTTCATCGTCCGCGCACTCGAACGCCTCGACAAAACGTACGACGTCGACGCTGATCGCATTGTGGCGGTTGGCCATCAAGGAGGCGGCGCCGCCGCGCTGCTGTTGGCTCTCACCCGCCCCGGCCTGCTCAGCGGCGCAGCCGCCTGCGACGCCGCGCTGCCGGCCAGCGTCCGTCCCGAGCCGATCGAACCGACGCAGCGCCTGGCCCTGCTGCTCGCCCACGGCCCCACCGGCCCCGCCGCGGAGAGCTTGGCTCCGCAAATTGCGCGGCTGCGCGAATTGAAGTACCCGGTGACGGAAATGAAGCTTCCGCAAGCGGGCCGGTTTCTCAATGAGGCCGAGCAAGGGGAGTTAGCGCGGTGGGTGGATAGTTTGGATCGGCTGTAGACATCGCCCAGATTGCTAATGCCTCCCGCCCGCCCCCTGGTGTACGATACCGGCCAAATCCCTTTGGCCACACCAGGAGCAGCGCATGAACACCACGCCCGTTGAAGCTCTCATTGTCGGCGCCGGCCCGGTCGGTTTGACGATGGTCGCGGGACTGATGCGGCAGGGGATGACTTGCCGGATCATCGACAAGGCGCCGCTGCCCAGCGACAAGTCGAAGGCCCTGGTGGTGTGGAGCCGGACGTTGGAGCTGCTGGGTCAACTGGATCTGGCAGAGACGTTCGTCCAGGCGGGGATGAAGATTCGCGGGGCCAGCATTTACGGCAACGGCAAGCGGCTGGTGCATGTGGAAATCGCCGGCGTGGACAGCCCGTTTGGGTTTCCGCTGATGATCCCGCAGTGCGACACGGAGCGGCTGCTCACCGAGCATCTCGCGCGGCATGGGCTGGCGGTCGAGCGGCAGGTGGAGCTGGTGTCGTTCACCGAGGGGCCGGACGCGGTGGCCGGCAAGCTGAAGCTGGCCGACGGCAGCGAACAAACGTTCGCCGTGCCGTGGCTGATCGGCTGCGACGGCGCGCACAGCACGATCCGCCACACGCTGGGGATGCCGTTTACCGGCGAGGCGGAACAGAACGACTGGCTGCTGGCCGATATCCACGTTGCGGGTCCGTTGGCCGCCGACGAGATGAGCATCTTCTGGCACGAGAAGGGAATCCTGGCGTTCTTCCCGATTACGCCGCAGCGGTTCCGCGTGATCGCCGATCTGGGACCCGCGGCCGCCACCGGCAAGCCGGCCGAGCCGACTCTGGCCGACGTGCAGGCCAAAGTCGACGAGCGCGGCCCCGGCGGGCTGACGCTGCTCGATCCGGTGTGGCTGGCCGGGTTCCGGATCAACGAGCGCAAAGTTGCCGACTATCGTCACGGCCGCGTGTTTCTGGCCGGCGACGCGGCGCACATCCACAGCCCGGCCGGCGGGCAAGGGATGAACACCGGCATGCAAGACGCTTTCAATCTGGCGTGGAAGCTGGCCCTGGTTGAGCGCGGCGCAGGTCAGGCGCAGCCGCTGCTCGATAGCTATTCGCTGGAGCGCAGCGCGGTGGGAGACCAGGTGCTGCACGGCGCGGGCATGATGACGCTGGTGGCCACGCTGCGCAACCCGCTGGCGCAGTATGCGCGGAATCGGGCCGCCAGCATGCTGTGCTCGTTTGGCTTCGTGCAAGACAAGTTCAAGAGCGCCTTGTGCGAGCTGTCGATCAATTATCGGCACAGCCCGCTCTCCGCCGAAAAGTGGCCCAAGCACGCTGGCGGGTTGCACGCTGGCGACCGGTTGCCCGATGCTTCGCTAACGAGCGTGGCGGATGGAAGCGAGACTACGTTATTTGCCGAGATGAGTGCCGATCGACATACGCTGCTGTTGCTCCCCTGCTCGGGCGACGGGCGGGTTATTGCGCAGCTTGTGGAGCTGGCGGGCGTGGCTCAACAGGCGTTTCCGGATGTCCTTTCGGCGCACGTTATTCTTGGCGCGGGCAAAGACGCACCCGCCACGAGTGCCAGCGGGGGGATGTCGCCCGTTTCGAGGTGGGTCGATTCGACGGGAGAGCTGCATCAGAAATTAGGCGCGAACGAGCCTACTGTGATGGTCGTCCGTCCCGATGGATACTTGGGGTACCGCTGCCAGCCGGCGGATATTGAAGGCTTGCTCGCGTATCTAAGCGGGTATTTGGTGCGGAAGGGGTAGAGAAAGGGCATTCAAAGCGAGTCGATTCTCGACCATCGCAATCCCCTTCAAGCCTTTAAACGCCTCGTCCATCAAACGGGCCGCGTCACAAATTGCCCCGAAGGGGTTTGGGATATAACCCCGTTGGGGTTGGAACGCTCGCGCTCGCCTTCAGAACTAGGCTCGCCGACTAATCAAAGCCGTTCGCCACCCTACGCCAACTCCGCCTTAATCTCGCGCAACAGATTCAGCGCCCGGCCGATTTCGGCTTTTTGCCGGGCGGGGTCTTGCGGGATTTCGCGCTCGATCGTCAGTGGCCCGTGGTAGCCGATCTTGTCGAGCGTGCGGAGGTAGGCTTCCATGCCGACGGCGCCTTCTCCCAGCGGAACTTCAGTCCCCCAAGTTTCGCCGGGTTGGTTCGACCATAGGGCGTCCTTGCAGTGGACGCTGCGCACGAACGCGCCGACCTTTTCCAAGGCGAGGAGCGGCTCGCCGGAGCCGTAGAGGATCATGTTGGCGGGGTCGAAGTTCACGCCCAGGTTGTCGCGGCCGACGTCGTCGATGAACCGCAGCAGCGTGTCGGCCGATTCCTGGCCCGTTTCTAGGTTCACCGACTGGCGATTGCGCGAGGCGTGGTCGCACACCGCCTGCGTGACGCGCACCACGTCGATGTACGTCTCGTGCGTTGGGTCGTGCGGCACAAAGCCCACATGCAGGCCGATGGCGTCCACATTGAGCAGCCGCGCGAAGTCGGAAATCTCCTTCATCTCGGTCGCCCGAGCGGCGCGGGTTTCGCACGGCACCAGGCCGACGGTGCGACGGGTGGTGGGGATGTCGGCGTAGCTTTCCCCTTCGAAGCCGCCGAAGACGACGGTCAGGCGAATGCCCAGCGACTCCAGCCGGTCGAGGAACTTCTTGGCCACTTCGGGCGTGCGGCTCGCGCGTTTCGGTGCGTGCAGTTGAATCGTCGGCACACCCAACTCGTGGGCCACCTCCAAGTGTACGCCGAACCCGGCATCGAGACTGGCAAACACCCCCAACGGCCACTTTTCCATCGTCGATTCCTTCGGGCAAGCGCGAATTAGAGTTGTTATTTCACCACGGAGACACGGAGACGAAAATCCCAATGTCTAAATCCTAATGTCCAAAAAACTGTGCGCGGCTCCGACATTGGACATTGGGATTTAGACATTAGACATTTGCTCCTGAGTGGTGAAAATACCGGTGCCCGCCCGCTGAGCTACACCCCATACTCCGGCCGATTCACGTCCGGTTTGCCCAGTTGCGGGTTTGGCGTTTCGTCGCTATCGGGGTCGAACCAGGCGGGGTCGAACTCGATCCGCCGCCCTTCGGCGATGGCGATGTTGGTGGTCAGCGCGATCACCGCGTCGGCCAGGGCCACTTTGGGAACGCAGCGCGGCGTCGGCTCTTTGCCGGGGTTGCGAATCGACCAGGCCCAATGCTCAATCTCCTCGGTGTAACCCTTGCTCATTGGCTCCTTGAGCGCCATTTGCCCCAGGGCCGCTTCGCGCGTGCCGCGGGCACCTGCCTCAAGCTGCTGGCGTTTTTCGTCGCCGCCGACCTTGGCGTATTCGCTGGTGTTCCAGGCGCGGTACAGCAGCACGTCTTTCTCCTGGTCCAAGAGCAGCGTCCCCTTGGTCCCCAGCACCGTCTCGCCGTAATCGCCAAAGCCGTTGCCGTTGATGGCGGAGTAGGTGACGACGATTTTCTTCTCCGGCGCCGTCTTGGCGTCGTACTTGGGGCCCGGGTATTCGTAGGTGCAATAAACATGATCGTCGATGTCGCGATCGTGCGGGTACAGCTCCCGGCCGCCGAGTGCCGACACGCTTAGCGGATGCACATGCTGGTGGTCGTCGCGCAGCGAGCTGATGAAGATGCCGGAGGCGTCCAACTGGTGGCTGCCCAATTCGGCCATCAGGCCGCCGCCGGTGCGGTTGAACAAGCGCCAGCGGATCAGTTCTTCCAGGGCGGGAACCTGGTTTTCGCCGACCATGCGGTCGACGTAGCCGTAGTTCTTGACGCTGGTTTCCAGCTCGGCGTCGAGCAACTGATGCGTGAGAATTTCCTCGCGCGTGGCCAGATCGTTGGCCCGGTCGCGGACCTTATTGCGGTTCTCCTCTAACTTCTCTAACTCCTTCAACTTCTTCGGGTCTTGTTTAGTGGCCGCGGCAAGTTCACTCTTAGCGTCGGCGACCTTTTTCTCCACGTCGGCGAGATTCTTCTTCGCCTCCGCGGCGGGGATGGAAATTGCCGCAAGTTGCTCGCGCATCGCGGCGTCGGGCATGGCCGGCTTCCAGGTGTCCTTTTCGCGGTGCCACTGGGCGCGGATGTGATGCACGTCGCCAATCAGGCCGCGGCGGATCAGGTCGACCGCGTTGTCGTGCAGCACGCTGTAGTGCCGCTGATGGCCCACGACCATCAGCTTGCCGGTCTGCTGGGCGACGCGGGCGACTTCCTTGCACTCCCGGACGCTGTGCGCCATCAGTTTTTCGCACAGCACATGCTTTCCCTTGCGCATCGCCTTGATCGAGGCCACCGCGTGCAGATGCAGCGGCAGGGCGATGATCACCGCTTCGACGTCCGGATTGTCGAGCAGTTCTTCGTAGCGCTTGGTGTAGACCTTCACATGCTGCCGCGCTTCCTCTTCCGTCTTCCAGCCGTACTTCTTCATCAGGCCGGTGCGGATGGCGCGGATCTTGGCCGATGATTTGTCGCCGTTGAACGCCCGGTAAACATTGAATGGGCGAATGTCCGCGATCGCCACCACCTGGACGTACTTGGGATTGAGCGCGCCAATGAGCACGCCCCCCTCGTCGCCGGTGCCGATGACGCCGATCCGCACGGGCGGGCTGACTTCCGCGCCGTAGCCGAAGAAGCGGGCGCCGATGCCGTTGCCCGAGCTGAGCTTGTGGGCGACGATCTCCTGCATCAACTTTTCGCGCACCAGTGGACTGCCCACCGCGGCCTGAAAGTTTTCCTTGCCTGTCGCGCGATCTTCCGGGCCTAAGTTCATGCCTTGTACCTCGCGAGATCGGGGGCCACCCCTTCAGGAGTTTCAGGGCTGTCGATCTGAAACCATTCGGGTTTGAATTCGATGGGCTTTTTGGGTTTCTTGGGGTCGGACGAAGTCTGGTGCAACGACATGTTACTGACCAGCGCGATCACGGCGTCACCCAGGGCGACTTCCGGATGGCAGCGGGGTTGGTTCTCTGGTGCGCGATTGCGAATGCACCAGGCCCAATGCTCGATTTCTTCGGTGTAACCCTTGCTGACCGGTCCGCCGCCGCCGAGCTTTTTGCTGGCCTTGGGACCGCCGCTTTCCGTGGTATCGATCGTGGGGCCGGCGCCACCTTTCGCTGCTTGAACCGTGGTGGCCTTTTCGGCGCCGCCGACAATCGTCATGTCCTGGTAGACGTGGTCGTCGCTGTCGCGGTTGAAGTCGTAAATGTGCCGGCCGCCGGTGCCGATCACACTGAGCGGCTGCACCTTGCGGCCGTCGTTGTTCAGGGCGCTGAGGAAAATGCTGGAGGCGTCAATCTGATGGGCGCCGAGTTCCGCCATCAGGCCGCCGCTGGTCCGATTGAACAGCCGCCAGCGGATCAGTTCCTCAAGTGCGGTCCCCTTGTACACTTCGCCGTTCGGGCCGGTGAGGACGAAGTCCGAATAGCCATACTTGCTGGCGTCGACATTGCGGTCGAGCAGGCGGAGCATCTTCTGCCGGCGGCCCAGTTCGGCCTTGTCGCGGTTCTCGGCGGAGTCGGCGTTCCAGGCAGGCGGAGTATCGGCTTGCAGGCCGGCGAGCTTGGCGAGCAAGTCGTCCGACTCCTTGGTGTATTTGGCGACTTCCTTCTCCATCGCTTCATTGGGCAGCGGCGCCTGCCAGCTATCTTCGCCCCGGAACCATTGGGCGCGGATGTGGTGGACGTCGCCGATCAGGCCGCGGCGGATCGCCTCCACCGCGTTGTCGTACAGGATGCTGTAATGCCGTTGATGCCCCACTGCCAAAATGCAGTTGGTCTGCTTGGCCATCAAGGCCATTTCCTTGGCCTCGTGGACGGTGTGCGCCATCAGTTTCTCGCACAGCACATGCTTCCCTTTTTTCATCGCCTTGATCGACGCCTCCGCGTGCAGGTGCAGCGGCAGGGCGATGATCACTGCTTCGACGTTCGGGTCGTTGAGCAGCTCTTCGTATTTCCCTTCGTAGATGCGGATCTGGCGGCGGGCCTGGGCTTCGGTTCCTAGGCTGAATTTCTTGACCAGGCCGGGGCGAGCAGCGGCGGCGCTGGGGGTGGAGTCGTCGCCGTTAAGTGCGCGGTGGATGTTGTAAGGGCGAATGTCGGCGATGGCTACCACTTGCACGTAGTTGGGGTTCATCGCGCCGATGAGCACGCCTCCTTCGTCGCCGGTGCCGATCACGCCGATCCGCACTGGGTTACGAACGGCGGCTTCATAGCCAAAATACGCCGCGCCGAGCCCCACGCCGGCTGCCGCGCCCGCCACCACGCCCCCTTTGAGGAAGTCGCGCCGCGACACGTCGCTCAGCGGCGGCGCCGTTTTGCCCGCGGCCGGTTGGTCCTGCTTGGCAAGATGCATCATGCCCGCTCCTATTTGCGAATAAGTAAAGCGTTTCGAGGGAGCGAATGACCAATCACCAAATTCCAATCTCCAATAAAGAAGTGCGAAGCTCCCCTATTGGTTATTGGAATTTGGTCATTGGACATTCCATTTCCGTCTCTGTGGTTCAAATAAAAGTTTTAGCAACGTCACGCCACCGCCGTTTTATCCGCGCACTTCCGGCAGCCGAAGAAATAATCCAATCCCATCCACCGCCCTGCCCCGACGGTCATCAGCACCAGGCAGGCGCACATCATGATCACCTGGTACATCACCGCCTGCGGACCGGTCCAGGAGAGTGAGCCGGCTATCCAGGGGGGCTGCGTGGCGACAACGCTCAGCAAGAACAACGCCGCGCCGAGCGATGCCAGCCGCGTTAGCAACCCGATCAAAAGGCAAATGCCGATCGCAAAATGTGAGTAGATCAAAAATCGATCGAACTTGTGCAGCGTCGTTTCCTCGACCGGCAACTCGCCGCGATCTTTCAACTGCTGGGAAGTGGCCACGCCAATGAGATCGGCACGGTACTGACGCTCCGTGTCTTCCACCCAACTGCGCACCGCGCCGGCCGCCGCCTTGCGGGTGTCCATGTCGGGGTCGGTCGGCAATTCGGGCTGTGGCTGCTTCAAGGTCATCCGATACAAATCGTGGCGATATCCGGCCAGGTCTTCAGCCTTCGAGGCCAGGAATGAAGTGAGCTTTCCGCGGTAAACCAAAAACAGGTCGGCGGCTTTCTTCTGCTGCTTGTCATCGAACCTGTAATACGTCCCCGCCGCCTGTTGGGTTTGCCCCCAATCCTTGACAATCTGGTCTTGCCAAGGCTGGTACGCCTCCAAAACGAATCCGCGAGCCTTCTCCTGGGCTTCCTTAGGGCTGGCTTCGGGATCGAACTTCTCGTAGGGATTTGAAACCTGCTGCCGCGGCTTTTCGATCTCCTGGTTCCAGCCATGCACGTCGGGCAGGCCGGCTTGATACAGCGGGGCGAGCGGACCCTTCGCCTGCTTCAGGAACGGGGCGGACGAAAAGCTCTTGTTTGCGTATTTTTCACAAGCCCCGGCAAAGAACAGCCAGCCGATGGCCACGCGCAGTGCCACCAGCGCCAGAATCGCCGCGGATCCAACCTTGTAGTCGCGCGTGGTCAGAGGAAAGTCTCCTATTCTGAAGCGGCTAGAGAAAGCGAGCAGGCGGGATTTTGGCGAAGTGTATGGGCAGGATAACGTGTTGGCCGGGCCATGCCCAAACCGGTGTGGGTGCGAATGCTTTCATATTAACTGGTTTCGCTGCGTTCATCCAGCGGTCGAACCCCCAATAGCCCCGGGCTCCGCCCGGGGGTCGCGCCGCTCGATGGGGGCCGAACCGCACTCAGACGTGAGGCGGGTTAACCCCCGGGCGGAGCCCGGGGCTATTTGCCCGGCTTTCGCGGTTGGCCGCATCCGGCCAGAATAGGCCGTCGGATTTCACTTTATCAAATCGCAGAGCCAGCCATGCGGATCGTCCTTTGCTACCCTGTCGAGCCGTGGCACATTGCCCAAATCGCGGCCGTCGATCCAAACAGCGAAGTGGTCGACGCCGGCCAGGATCGGGTCGCGGAAGAACTGCCATCGGCCGACCTGTTTTGCGGGCATGCCAAGGTGCCGGTCGATTGGGACGACGTGGTGGCCCGTGGCAGGCTGCGGTGGATTCAATCGTCCGCCGCCGGGTTGGATCACTGCCTGGTTCCCAGCGTGGTGGCGTCAAACATCATCGTGACCAGCGCCTCTGGCGTGCTGGCCAACCAGGTGGGGGAGCAGACGTTCGCGCTGCTCACCGGCCTGCTGCGCGGCTTGCCGACGTTTTTTCGCGCCGGAGTTACTCGCGCCTTTTCAGACCCGAATTCTGGCGACCGATTGTTTTCCCGAGAACAAGCCGGCCCACGTCGCAGAACTTTGGCCCCCCGAGGGGCTCGACCGCTTATTGACGCAAAGTGACATCGTTATCCTGTGCATCCCGCTGACCGACGTTACGCGCGGCATGTTCGACGCCGCGATATTCAGCCGATTCAAGCGAGGGGCGATACTAATCAACGTCGCCCGCGGGCCGATTGTGGTTGAGGCGGACATGATCGCGGCACTTCGGTCCGGCCAACTCGGCGGCGCGGGGGTCGACGTGACCGAGCACGAGCCGCTGAGCGTCGAGAGCCCGCTGTGGGATCTTCCCAATGTGATCATCACGCCGCACGTCGGAGGCCAAAGCGCCCGCCGGGCAGATGACATGACCGATTTTTTCTGTGAAAATCTTTGCCGCTATTTGGCGCGGAGGCCGCTAAAGAATCTGGTGGATAAGCAACTGGGGTATCCGACGCCGTAGTCAAGGTCGTAGCCAAGTAGGAAATCTAACAGGGTGCCATGGGCAGCTTGCCTGCCCTTGCCAATACCGGCCAACATTCGCCGAACTTTTAAAGGCGATAATGTGTCCAACTGCACGGGCAACTCCCTTTCGTCTGGACGCCCACGTCAGCAAGTGCTAAACCAAGGGAAGGCCAAGGCCCCGCTCTGGGGCCAGTCCAGGCGGACTTTTCAGCCAAAAATCAATTCATCGCATTAGCATTGCATAAACACCCATGAACACCACCACCATCCATCGCGAGCAGCCCACGCTCAATTTCGCGGGCGAGCCCTCCGTTCGCTGCCCGGAGGAACTGCTGGCGGGCTACAACGCGCTGATTACCCACCAGCGGTTCAGTTGGACGGAGCACCATCGCTTGCTGCGGCCGTTGGGGTCCGGCGGCCAGGGGATCGTATTTCTCACGGAACGCAAAGGGACCGACAATTTCACGCTGCCGGTGGCGCTAAAGATCTTTTCGCCGGAGCGGTATGAGGACTCGCGCAGCTACGATGAGGCGATGGCCCGGATCGCCCGGGTGGCAGCCCGCGTGGCCCAGATCCAGCAGGACAATCTGCTCGACGTCCACAACTTCGTCGAGCGCAATCGCATCCGCATGATGGAGATGGAGTGGATCGACGGCTATGACCTGGGGCGGCTGCTGACGCCCGCCACGCTGGAGCGGACCCGGCACCAGGTGAGCAATCGCCGCTGGGAATACATGAACAACGTGATCGTCACGGCTGGGCCGCTACAGCCGCGACTCAAGCCGGGCGTGGCGATTGCCGTGGTCCGCGACGTGCTGGCCGCGCTGGCCGCGATCCATCGCGAAGGGATCGTACACGGCGACATCAAGCCGTCGAACATCATGCTCAAGCGCACGGGCACGACGAAAGTCGTCGACATCGGCTCGGCCTTCGAACTGGACGACGTGCCGCAGGTCCGCACCTGCACGCCGACGTATTCGGCCCCTGAAGTCCTCGACGGCGGAGAAATCACGCCGCGCAGCGACCTGGCGAGCCTGGGCTACGTGCTCGTGGAAATGCTCTCCGGCGCGCCGCCGTTTGCCGGCCTGCAAAACTTCCGCGAATTGATGGAGGCCAAGCGGCTGTTGGCCCAGCGGCTGCCGAAGATCTTGCCGCACGAAGTGGTATGCAACGAGCTGCTGATGAACTTCTGCCGCGGCCTGGTCGCCCCCGACCCGAGCCGCCGCTTCCCCAGCGCCGAAGCGGCCGACCTGCTAGAAGCCGGCGCCGCCAGCTTCCACCGGCAGTTGATCATGAGCAACCTGGCAAGCGAATACGACAATGAGATTCGGTTGTGGTTGGAAGAACTCGAGTAGCGTGGGTGCTTCCGCGGGGTGCCTGGGGCAACGCCCCAGTCGGTTGTGGTTTGACACGGCTGGGGCGTTGCCTCGTATGTGTCTGGCCTGCTATCGCTATCGAGTTGCCGATGGGCTTCGAGCTGGAATTAGCCGTCTGGCTCAGCCCCGCGTGCTCTCCGTCCCGTAGGGACGCCCGACAGTAGCCCAGCGATTTATCGCTGGGTAGTGTGGATCGCACATTTCGTAGGCGTCCCGTAGGGACGCTTGAAGACAGCGCACACGATCTGATACATGCGAGCCAAAAGTATTTCACTGAGATATTTCACGGCGAATGTTCAAGCGTCCCTACGGGACGCGCAGGCATGGAGGTGGATCACGAACCCCGCGATGAATCGCTGGGCTATTTTCAACGGTCCCTACGGGACCTGAGATTCCATTGCCTACGAATGAGCGATTTCCTTGTTTCCGAAGTTAAGCGTGCGGAAACAGGACGTTGGCGCCAGCAGGCTAAAATTTGTCCCAAGCACCCACGCTACGCTCAGAACTGTATCGGCACTCTGCGCCCTTCCCGCTTGCTCTGCCGCCCGGCCAGTACGATCGACATCGCCCGATACGCGTCTTCCAGGTCGGAGGTTTTCCGCACGAGGCTGGTTACCGCGCGGAAGAACAGCGCCAGCATCTGCTCCCCCACGGGGCGCTCGGTTTCCAGCGGCTCTTGATGCCGGCCGGCGGTGTCGAACCAGATCAGCGTGGCGGGCAAATCGATAAACGCCACGCCGTTTTGGCAGGCCACCTGCAGTGCTCCCGGCGGGCGGAACGAAATCGCCTCATGCCAGGTGGCGGGCATGTAGTGGCCGCAACTGATTTGCGCCACCGTGCCAGTGCCGACGCGGCCCGGCTCGGAGAAGTCGACGCTCATCATTTCGTAGTCGTTGTCGAAGAGGCCATGCTCTGTTTCATGGGCCAGGCCGAGGACCGACGTCGGCTCTTGCCCGGCGACGTAGCGGCACCAGTCCACCAGCTCGATTAAATGCTGCATCGGTCCGGCCGGCGGGCGATTCGGCACCGGTCCGGATTTGGGAGGATGCAGCGGATCGACCGGCATCCGGGTATGGCAGAAGATTAGCCGCGGCGGGCCGAGCCGCGTGGCGATCAGTTCCTTCAGCCGCAGCGTGGCGGGCGCATGCCGGCGCGGCAACTCGGCCATGAAGGCAATGCCCGACTCCTGCACGCGCTCTTTCAGCCGCAGCGCTTCTTCGAGATCCAAATCGAGCGCCGCGCCGCAGTATACGGCCTTGCCCGCTTCGCAGGCGGCCAGAATCGGCAGCGGCCCGTACCACTGCGGCGAGAGCATTAGGATCGCGTCAATATCTTCACGCTCAGCCAGCACGCGGTAGCCATCCACGGCGACCGCGCCAAATTCGTGGGCGGCCCGGTCGGCCCGATGGGCCACTTGCTCGCAGACGGCCCGGACCTCGAAACGATCGCTCATCGCCCGCAGAGCGGGTGCGTGCCGCGTTTCCCAGGCGTTACCGAGCCCCACCAAACCTACCCGCAGTTTCATCGACAGCTCAAATCAGCAGGCTAGTGGGACGAGTGGTACGACGCACGATTCAAAATATCAGTGATCAGCGGCGACTTTGGCTTCCAGCAATTTTATCTATGCCAATAATCTTGCTTGACTCAGTGCAGCGAGATTATATCGCATCCATCAGTGCGGCCTCAATCAACTTTCCGAGCAGAATCAAAGAGATTGGCACGATTTGGGCCGGCAGAAGGGGAAATTGCCGTGGCGTTTCGGCCAGATAAATAAGTCTCGACTGATTAATTCGCCAGGCCAGTTATCCCGGTCGGCCAGATTTTACGGGCAACCGCCGTTAAACATGACGCAATCTCACTAGTCTGTAAATATTAATGCGTCTTTGCAATCAGAAAATTCATTTCATTTTGCCACTTCACATATATCTTGCCATGACTAAACTAGAACCTTCATCGCTGTGGCTGAAGTCGGAAGGATGGAAAGACTGGGAGATTAAGCGCAGAAGGAAACACGCGCCGAGGGAGAGGCACACGAAAGGAATCTGACACAGCGATCAACCGCCACGCGGCGCGATCACGCTGGGAAGGATACCGCAAACCGCGAGTGGCCCTCTTGGGGTCGAGCTGAGTCCAGCCGATCCGCCTGCGGCGCAGGCATTTTGCTTCCCGCTTTGTTTTCAGTCCCCAATTAAATCGGCATTCCACCGCAGCACCGCTGATTTCCGCTTGAACGGACACCAACCCGCCAGTTGCCAGGAGGAATTATTGTGACCGCGCTAACCATGAGCGTCTTGCTGCAAGTCTCCATCCTCACGAGCGGTGCCCAGCCTTACGAACAGGCTCACAAGGCAGCCATGGAATCGGGCCAGCCGCTGCTGGTGCTGGTTGGTGCCCCCTGGTGCCCTGCCTGTGCCCACATGAAGGGGGACGTGGTGCCGGAACTGGAGCGGCGCGGCGCGCTCAAGGGCGTAGTGTTCTCGCAAGTCAACGTGGACAACGAGCGCGACTTGGCGGGCCGGCTATCCAATGCTGGCGTGATTCCCCAACTGATCCTCTACCGCAAAGCGGCCGACGGCTGGCGCCGCTGGGAAGTGACCGGCAGCCAGAGCCCCGAAGCGGTGCAGGAGTTCCTGCACAACGGTGAAACCGCGCTGGCCAGCAAGCCAGAAGCGGCCGCGGCACCGAAAGCCGCGACAGCGTCAACGGCCAAAGCCCGGCATATGAATTGAGTGTTTAGCCGCGACCCGCAGGGGAGCGAGTTTACTCAACCGACTCTCACGTTCACTAGCTCGAAGCGCAAGCGAGGGATTTAGAGTCGCACTCCCTCGCTTGCGCTTCGGGCTAGTGACTTTTTATTGCGCTCACCCCATTCGATTTGGCAACTCTTCCGCCAGCCCATACCGGCGGATCTTCCGGTCCAGCGTGGATCGCTCGATCCCCAGAATGCTCGACGTCCGGCTCTTGTTCCAGCCGGTCGCTTGCAGCGTGGCCAGGATGTGGCGCCGCTCCATGTCTTCCAGCGAAATCGGCTCGTACCGTCGGGCGATCGCGCTGACGTCCACGGAATCCCCGGCCGTGGAGAGGCTTGAGAGCGTCAGGTCCTGCGCGTCGATGAAATCCGTGCGAGATAATACCACGGCTCGTTCGACCACGTTCTTCAATTCTCGCACGTTTCCGGGCCAGCGATAGCGCTGCATCGACTCGATGGCTGCGGTGGTGTATCCCCGAATGCGGCGGCCCGTCTCTTCGTTGAACTTGCGGAGGAAATGGTCCGCCAGGTCCGGGATGTCGTCGATCCGTTTCCGCAGCGCGGGCACAACGATCTCGACGACGTGGAGGCGGAAATACAGGTCGCGGCGGAACTTCCCTTCGGCCACGTCTTTTTCCAGGTCGCGATTCGTCGCCGCGATCACGCGCACATCCGCCCGGATCGCCTCGGTGCCGCCGACGCGCTCGAACGGATGCCCTTCCAGCACGCGGAGAAACTTGGCCTGGATCGTGGGGCTCATCTCGCCGATTTCATCGAGCATCAGCGTGCCACCGTCGGCCGCTTCGAATTTGCCGATTTTACGATCGGTGGCGCCGGTGAACGCTCCCCGCTCGTGGCCAAACAGTTCGCTCTCCAGCAGCGACTCGGAAAGCGCCGCGCAGTTGAGGCACACAAACGGCCCCAGCCGCCGTGGGCTGGCGTAGTGAACCGCCCGCGCGACCAGTTCCTTCCCCACGCCGCTCTCGCCGCGGATCAGCACGGTGGCCCGGCTGGGGGCGGCGCGGGCAATTTCCTGCGCCACCATTCCCATTGCCGTGCTGCCGCCGACGATTTCGCTTTGAACCCCCAGCCGCTCGCGAAGCTGGATGTTTTCGCCGCGGATCTGGCTGAGGTCTTCCGTAAGCTGCTGCCGGCGGTTAAGGTTCGCCAGGGCCACCGCCACGGTTTCCGCCACCGCCAGCGTGAACTCCAGATCGTCCGGGTCGGGCACGATCTCCGTTTTGGTCGAATAGAGATGCAGCAGCCCCATCACGCCCGAGGCATGCCGCACCGGGGCACAAATCACGCTGGAGGCGTGAATTTCTCCCTGGCTGTCGCGGCCCCCCAGTACGCTATCGTCGATGACGTTACGGGCCAGTACCGCCTCCCCTTCGCGCAGCACCATGGACGCCAGAAAGTTCGAGACGCGGTGATAGCGGTCTTCGTGATCGCTGCGCCAAGCCAGGATTTCCAGGTCGCTGCCGACCGGTTCGCCGCGGAATCCGCGCGGCACCAGCAGCAGGGCCCCGGCGTCGACGCGGGTTTCCTCAAACAGGCCCCCCAGCGCCAAGTTCGCCAGTTGATTCACATCGGTCGCCTGCGCCAGATCGAACGCCAGCCGGCACAGCACGGTCGCCGCCCGGCCTACTTTTGGGACGAGTGATTCATCTTGATCGGGCGGGGTGAGAAACCGCGTCTGCACGGTGCGGTGCGTGATCTGGGTGGGCTCTTCACCTTGCAGCACGCTTGCCTCGTCATCATTGTCGTCCAAGGAATCGGCCGGGACGACGCTCTTGCGCTTGATGATCGAGCTGGAGTCGGGAAACACCGTCGAGACATCATGCACGAACTTCATCTGCACGTGTCCGATGCGGATCACGTCGTCGGGTTGCAGCAGGTAATCCCCTTTGACCTGCTTGTCGCCGACCGCGGTGCCGTTGCGGCTGTCGAGATCGCGCAGGGTCCATTGGTTCTGGGCGAGAAAGATCTCGGCATGATGCCGGCTGCAGCGCTCGTCCTTGATGACGATATGGTTCGTGGGCGCGCGCCCCAGCGTCACGGCTTGCCCTGGGACAAGCCGGAAAACGTCGGTCCACTTGGAACCTTCGCGAATGACCAGATAAGCCAGCATCGCGTTCTTGGCAGAAAACAGGGCAAGGGAAAATCAATGTTCCGGCCGACAGCAACCCCCAGCGTTTGTCCAGGTCACCGACCCGGACGAACGACGCCAGGAGTCATACGATCGCCACTGGGGAGCTTACGGCCCGGACCTTGCCTGATGGGTAGCACGCCCCAAACTTTCAATCTAGTTGGAAGGGGCGACTCTCTGCAAGCGGCTGCCCCGCAGTATCGGGCCGCGGCCGGCCGGCCTAAAGCCCAGCTTGGCAACGCTTTCGGACGCCCCAAACCGGCGAGTTGCGGTTTGCAAGACCGCGGGCGGGCAACTATCCTGGAAAGGGGTGATTTATGGCCTGCTGGCGCGGGTGCCACTGCTGGCTTGCCCAGCAGTGCTACGGACAATCCGGCTCCATGAGTTTGAACTTTTCGATGAGCAAAGACATCTAAGCGATAAGGCTTAATCGCCTCAACCATACCACTCGGGCAAACATTCCAGCGCAGGCAGGAGATTCCCATCGTGTCACGACCCACTCATCGGACGGCCCGCATTTCTCTGGCGGTGTTTTCGGCTCTGGCTTGCGGTGCCCTCCAGTTGCTTGCGGCGGGTAATGCCCAGGCTCAGCAGGTAGGATTCGTTGCCAACCCGACCAGCGTCGGCGGCGTGTCGATCGATCCGCAGGGCGTGCTTCGCAAGCAGGACCAGCAGCAGCAGGCTCAGCTCCGCCAGGTGCGAGAGAAGTTCCTGCACGATGCTCCCGCCAACATGCAGGGGATGACCAAAACCCGCCGCGTCTCGCTACGGCAGTTGCAGGAAGCCGCGTTCGCCGGTCGCAAGGATCCCAAAGGACAGTTGCCCGAAGAGGTGCGCTTCCTGGCTGGGCTGCAACGCATTCAGTACGTGCTGGTGTATCCCGAGTTGAAGGACATTGTGCTCGTTGGCCCGGCCGAAGGATGGAAAGTCGGCCCGTCCGGCGACGTGGTTGGTGTCACTACTGGCCGCCCGGTGCTACATCTGGATGACTTGCTCGTCGCCCTACGGACCGCTGCTCGGGGCGATAAGAGCGTGATCTCCTGCTCGATCGACCCGACCGCCGAAGGGGTGCAAAACTGGCACAATTATCAGCAAAAACATAACTCGCCGGTGCGTCCGGGCGAGTTTGAATCGCGCGCCCGGGAAATGACCTCGCAGGCCCAACAACAGATTGGCTTGCAGCAAATCACGCTCAACGGCATCGACCCGACCAGCCGGTTTGCCCAAGTCCTGGTGGTGGCCGATTACCAGATGAAGCGGCTGGCGATGGGCTTTGACCCCTCGCCGGTCAAAGGAATGCCCAGCTATTTGAGCATGATCAGCGGCGGACGGGGCAAGAACGTCAATCCGCGCTGGTGGCTGGAAGACGACTACCAACCGCTCTCCACCGATGGCGACGGCTTGTCGTGGGAAATCCGCGGGCAAGGGGTCAAGGCGATGACCGAAGAAGAAGTGACCAACACCGACGGCACCCGTCGCGCCACCGGCAAAGTGGACCCGCTGGCCCAACGCTGGGCCGCCAGCATGACCGCCCATTACGACGAGCTGTCGGCCAAGGAGCCAGTGTTCGGTCAGCTTCGCAACTGCATGGACCTGGCGGTGATCGGGGCGCTGATCGTTTCGGAAGATCTCTCGGGCAAGGCGGGGCTGGACCTGAGCCAGATGCTCACGTCCGATTCGCTCACGCCGGAAAAGTTTGAAGCCCCGCGGCATGTTCCCACACTGGCCAACGCCTTGCGCAAGGGAGGCGGCCTGCTGATCAGCGCCTCGGGCGGAGTTTCGCTCAATCCGTGGCGCGTCGCCGCGCAGCGCGAGAAGACGGCGCAACTGGCGCCGGTGCATGATAAGTCGCAGCCGCCGGCTGGGGCGGCCTGGTGGTGGAACTAGGCGGTGATGTTGAGGGGATTCTCACCCTTTACACATTCGCACCCTTCAAACTTTCACACCTGCGCGAAGCGCTCCCCTGCGGGTCGCGGCTAAACGGTGCGAAGATCGACGGAACGGATGGCTCGCACGCGGTCAGCGATCAACGGAAAGTGCCGATCGACATAGCCGCTCTCCGCAGCTTCTTTCCACGAGCGAACGTCGATGCCCGGCAGGCACGACTTGAGCAGCACCAGTTCGTCGGCTCCGAGAGCCTCCGCCAGCTGCGCGGCGATTGAATCGCTGGTGACATCCCACGAATAGGGGAGCGATTCAGGGCCAAATTGTGCGAGTGCTGAACGCATCAGCGGTTCGGCGTCAACGATCAGCAACTGGTTAGTGCCAATGGGTGCCTGGGGCAACGCCCCAGTAATCGCCTCCAACGAATCTACCAGCTTCGCTTCCGGCAGAAGTCCGGCCAGCCAATTCCCCATCTGGCTCATTGCCCCCACCGCCAGCCAGTGGGCCTCTTCGGGATCGAGTCCCGTCCGCCGGTCGGCCTCGCGAACCGCATCGGCCGCCGCTCCGCCGCCCGGCACGATCACATTGACCCGCGGCGGCTGGGCTTCCAACCATTGGAGAAACACCCGCGGAAGATCTGGAAGTTCAAACAGGCTCCCGCCGAGCTTGATCACGCGCACGGGACGAAGCGTCATTTCGTGGCCGCCTCGCGGCACAGCACCGCCACCGCGTGAGCCGGGCCGCAGGCGGAGACTTCGGGGCCTAGCTCTTCAGTCAGCGAAACGACCCGCGCTTCCAGCCGCATCTTTTCGATCGCGCGGCGGGCCAGGAATTCCCCCTGCCCTGAGATTACCACCACCCGCGGCGGCGAGGGCATGCGGCGGATCACCTGGCCGGCGGCCACCGCGATCTTGGCCAGTTGGCTGCGCGTGGCCGCCTCGGCCATCGCCCGGGCGTCCTCTTCGCTGAACGTGCTGCGATCGGCGCAGATCGAGCGGGCCAGCCGATCGCGGGTCGCCTCGCGCGTCGCGGGCCTGCCGTCGGCCGTCCGCGTGCCGGCCGGATCGCTGGGCAAATCGCCGAGCGTCAGGTACACGTCGAGCGTGGTCGCAAAAAACTCCTGCGCCAGCGGGCACTGCTGCCCCTGGTACGGAGCCGACGCGAGCACCGCGCACAGCGGACTCCGCTCCACGCCCGTGTAGACCAGCTCGCCGAGCATCAGCCGCTGCGTGTCGCTTTGACCGGCGGCGATGACTTGCCCGCCGCCCATGGTATTGCCGCTGAGCGGAATGATATCGGACGTCGTGCTGCCGATGTCGACCAAGAGCGCCGCGCCGTCGCCCGCATAGCGGCAGGCAAACTTCGCCAGCGCGTGCCAGTTGGCCGACGCGGTCAGCTCGGGCGTGCGCTGCGCCACGGGCGGTGCGACCAACAACCCGTCGACGCGATAAATGCGCGTATGCCGCCGATCGGCCGCCACGGCCAGGGCTTCAAGAATCCGCACTACCCCTTCGGCCTTGGTCGGATAACAGTCGGCCAGTTCGCCCGTCATCGTCACCGCCAAATGATCGGCGGGCGGGCTGCTGGCGAGGATCGCCCGCAAGGCGTCGGCCAGCCTGGCCGGCTCGCGCCACAGGGAAAACGCGGTGGTGGAGGCATAGCCGAACCCGTCGGCCACCTTGATGTTCGCTCCGCCAATGTCGAGGCCTAGCCAGTGGGGCATGTTTGCAGGGGCTGTCGCGAGGGGCTGTCAGCTATCGGCTGTCAGCTTTTTTCTTTGGTCAGTTGTCAGTGGTCAGTTGTCAGTTGCTGGCGGTTGGTTTTTGATTTCCGGCTGATAGCTGACAGCCGATAGCCGACAGCCTGCCGCAAATTGTAATGTCTCTGGGCGAAACGACAACGAGGCGGGGTGGCCTTGGGCGATGTTGAGCATCGCTTCGGCCAGGTTGCCGATCGATGCGGCTCGCAGGCCGACGTATGACGTGGTGAGCCGGGGATTGATTTCGATCACCACATCATCCTCGTGGCCGACTTGTCCCAGTACCAGATCGACGCCGATGTACCCTTGCGGGCTCGGCAACGTCTGCACCGCGGCCAGCGCCAAGTATGTCGCACGCTCGGACAGACCGGGTTCCAGCGGCAGCGATCCCCCCAGGTATCGAAATTGCCCGTCGTCGGAAAGGTGCTGACGGCAGGGGGGCAATGCGTGGATCCCCGCCGGTCCGCAGAGCACCGCCACGCTGGCCGCGATCCCCGCGCGGAATCGCTCCAGCCGCGCCGGGAACTTCACAGGCGGCCACCCGGCCGCGTCGTCGGCCGTCGGTACCAACCGCACGTCCTGCGAGCCGGCCCCGTCGCGCGGCTTGAGCACCGCCGGATAGGGGAAAACAACGGGTAACCGCTGCCCCGGCTCCAGCGCGATCCCTTCGGTCGCGTGGCCAGCGAGTTGCTTCGCCAGATGCTCAGCCATCGCGTGCTTGTCGCTCGCGAGTTCGACGAGTTTCGGCCCCGGGCCGAGGAGCCGGCTGCCGCACTGTTCCACGCGTCGGCAGCGATCCAGCAATGCGCCCTCCAGTTCGGGGGCAATCACCAGCGTCCAATCGCTTTCGCCGGCGAGACGATCGAACGCGCTTTCGGCCTCTGCAACATCCCGCACTTCGATCACGCGGCATCCCGGCGCGGAAATCCCGGCCCGGGGCTCAGCCAACAGCGTCACTTCGGCGCCAGGAATGTTTGAGAAGTCCGCCGCCACCGCCTCGATCATCGCCCGCCCTTCGGCCAAGAGCGAAGGCGGCAGCGGCTCGGCGAAGTCAGCACCCAACAATCCGCCGCCGGTAATGTGCTCGTAGAGGAACAATTTCATCATTCACCTGATAGGTCTCGCCTGCCGGGCGTGACCTGTGGTGTGTGAGCGAATCGGCGCTAGCCGCCGGTCCCACGACAAGCCTTGTCTCTCGAAAACCGGTGGCTAGCGCCAATCCGCTCACAGCTTTCACGCGTAGCTCACGTCCTACAGGCGGGGTCTACACGTCACGGAATCTCCAGGCTGCCATCTTCGCGGATCGGGAACGCTCCCCAGGCGACTTCCCACAGGTGGCCGTCGGGATCCGAGAAGTAGCCGCTGTACCCGCCCCAGAAGGCGTCCTGCCCCGGCTTCTCAATCTTGCCGCCCGCAGCCGCGGCCTGGGCCAGGATGCGATCCACGTCCGTTTTGTCGCGCACGTTGTGAGCCAAAGTGATGCCAGAGAATTTGGCACGCGGGCCAGTGAACTCCGCGGAAATATCCTTGGCCAGATCGTCGTGCGGATAAAGCGACAACGCGCAGCCGCCGGTTTGAAAGAACACCACGCCGCGGCTGCCGTCCCAGGTGGTGGGAAAACCGAGGCCGTCGCGATAGAAACGCAACGAGCGCTGCAGGTCGGAGACGCCGAGCGTCACAAGGCTGATGCGCGGTTCCATCAAGCGCAGAAGGGCTAAAGTATCGGGTGCCTGGGGCAACGCCCCAGTTCTAATCGATTGAACATTTCTGGGGCGATGCCCCAGGCACCCGGCCGATTGTTTGGCGGATGCCCTAAAAAATCCCCAACTGGTCCTTGGCGTCTTCCGTCATCCGGTCGGGCGTCCAGGGTGGGTCGAGGACGATCTTTACCTCGACGTTGCCGACGCCCGGGAGCGAGGCCACTTCGCGCTTCGCGCCGCCGATGAGCTGCGGCCCGGCGGGGCAGGCGGGGCTGGTCATGGTCATTTCGATAAAGACGTCGGTGATGGGGCCGGTTGGCGGTGCGGCGGGCTCTGCGGTGGCTGCCGGTTCGACGGCACTGCTGGGCAAGTCAGCAGTGGCACCCGACGCCACACTGCTGGACGAGCCAGCAGTGGCACCCGGTGCTGCGGCAGCAGCGCCGGCGACCCCCTCCTTGAGCTTCACGCCGTAAATCAAACCGAGGTCCACCACGTTGACGAACAACTCCGGGTCGATCACGTTCTTGAGCTTTTCCATGACCGATTCTTCGGACAGTTGCATAGATCACCTCACGTTAGGCACGCGTTGCGCACCAATGAATTGAACCAAGACAAATCACACATTTTAGCCGCAATCGATACCGATTGAACACTCAGGAAGCAGTGGCAGCCGCATGCGCTGCCTGTTGCTCGCTGCGAGCGATTTCCTTGATCCGCTGGATCATTGCATTGACGCCGTTGCTACGCGCAACGCTCAGGTTTTGCCGCAATCCGAGAGACTCAAAAAGCACGCGCGGATCGAGTGCCAGGATTTCGGCCGCGCTTTTGCCGGAAAACATGGCCAACAATATCGCGATCAGCCCTTTGACGATCGCCGCGTCGCTATCCGCCGCCAACACGATGGTGCGACGTTCATCGTGAAGAGGCTCCGCCGCCAGCCAGACTGTGCTGAGGCAACCCGCTACCACATTTTCCTCAATCCGCTGCTCTGAGGAAAGGTCCGGCAGGCTTCGCCCCAGATCGATGAGATATCCGTAGCGGTCACTCCAGCCATCGAGCAACTCGAACGTCTCGACGATTTCTTCCAGCGATGGGAGGTGAATTGATGTCATGTTTGTTAGCTGGCCAGCCGAACGAGAACCGTCTGTCCGTCAACCTTCACCTCATGCGTCCGCGTGTCCTGCGTGGCGGGCATGGTCAGGGCCTTACCCGTGCGGATGTCGAACTTCGCGCCGTGCCGCGGGCAGGCGATCTGGCAGCCTTCCAGCTCGCCGTCTCCCAGCGGGCCGCCGTCGTGCGTGCAGACGTCGTCGATGCAATAATACTTGCCGCCGACATGGAACAGCACGACGATTTCTTCCCCCACTTCGACCGTGATCTTGCCCGGATCGGGAATGTCGGACACTTTGGCAACCGGAACAAAATCTGGCATTTTTTTACCACAGAGACACGGAGTACACAGAGACGGAAGCTAAATGACCAATGACCAAATTCCAATAACCAATATTAGAGCTGCGCCCGTTTTATTGGAGATTGGAATCTTGGTGATTGGTTATTAATGCGGATGCGCCTCTGTGGTTAAAAGGAAATGCGTGGTGGGTCTGCGACCCACCCTACATTGGGTCTATTCGTATTCGCGAATTCGCCGGCCCACCCCTTCCGCCAGCGCCACGCTTACGCTTTCAATCGGAATCCGGTCCGACACCTGCTGGAAGAACCCGGCCACGATGGTGCGGATCGCTTCCTGCCGCGTCAGTCCGCGGGCCCGGCAGTAGAAAATCAATTCGTCGTCCACCCGGCCGCTGGTGGCGCCGTGCGTGCAACGGACGTCGTCCGCTTCGATCTCCAACCCGGGAATCGAGTCGGCGCGGGCCTCGGTGCTGAGCATCAGGTTGTCGTTGCGTTGATAGCCGTCCGTCTTCTGGGCACCTGGATCGACCTTGATCATGCCGCGCCACACGATCCGCGAATGGTCCTGCAGTGCGCCCTTGTACAGCAGGTCGCTATGGCACGACGGGGCCTCGTGGTGCTGCAGCGTGTGGTAGCAGAGATGCTGCTTCCCTTCGGCAAAGATCACGCCGTTGACCTGGGCGTCGGCACCCGCGCCGACGAGGCTGACGTGCTGATTGACCTTGGCCAGACGGGCCCCGAGCGCGCCGATGGTCCACTGCAGCGCCGCGTCCTGGCCGACCAGGGCCTTTTGATGGGCGAAGTGCCACACGCCCGAGCCCCAGTTCTGCAGGTTCACATACCGCAGATGGGCCCGCGGGCCGACGATCAGCTCGACCGCGCCGACGTGCATGCCATGGCCGTTGTGCGCCAGGCTGGCGGTCTCGGCCAGCAGCGCCACGCTGGCCCCCTCTTCGAGGATCACCAGCGTGTGCCCCAGGTCGACTCCGCCGTCCGCCAGGGCCGAGAGCATGTGCAACGGCCGGTCGATCTGGACGTTTCTGGGGACATAGAGCAATGTGCCGCCGGTCCAGCAGGCGGCCTGCAACGCGGCGAACTTGTCGTAGTACGGATTGACCGCGCGGGCAAACAGGTGCTTGCGCACCAACTCAGAATGTTCGCGCACCAGCGTGTCGAGGCTGCCGAACAGGACGCCCTGCTCGGCCCACTTGGCCGAGAGGTCGGCCCGCTGCGGCTGACTGTTGAGTGTGACCGTGTGCCCGGCCAGGTCGACCCCGCGCGTGAGCAGACCCGGCGGCAACTCCAGATCGGCGGCGGCGGGCTGAGGAAAGCCGAAGTTCGAGAAGCGGAACGTGCGGATATCGGTCCGCATCCACTCCTCGTCTTGCCGTGAAGGCATCGGCAATTCGTTGAACTTCTGCCACGCGGCGCGGCGCTGGTCCAACAGCCAGCCGGGCTCATCGCGCGAGGCGAGGAAGTCGTTGAACGTGGCGTCGGTAAAACCGGTTTGAGTGATTGTGCCTGGCATCATGTACTGGGTGGGTATGAGCGAAATCGCTGAGTTATGAGGGCGGGTTAATCGGGATGGTGGGGCGGCAATATCACATCGGGCGT
>JAIOQB010000278.1 GCA_021413585.1 Planctomycetia bacterium | reverse complement strand
CCGTCACCAACGCGGCGCGGGATGTCACTTACGAGGAGGGGAAGGACTACGTGCTGGACGAGGCGGGCGGGAGGATCACGTTGCCCAAGGGGAGCCGGATCGCGTTCAAGACGAAGGACGAACTTTATCCGCTGATGTCGGCCAAGGGGCCGAAGATCGGGGGGAAGCGGGGGGAGCCGGGGCGCGGGATTTTGTTTTCCGAGGGGGCGTTCTATCACGGCATGCAGGTTGAGGCGACGTACCGTTGCGCGCCGGGGCAATGGACCGGGTACGTCCCCAAGTTCGCCGGCGACGTGCTGCCGAGGACACTTATGAAGCTCAACGCCAAGGAGCCGATCAAGATGCTGCTGCTCGGCGACAGTATTTCCGAAGGGTACAACGCCTCGAAGTTCACCAAGGCGAAGCCCGCCGCGCCGCCGTATGGGCAACTCGTCGCCAAGGGGCTCGAAAAACAGTATGGGAGCCAGGTGGCGTTTGAGAATTATGCCCACGCGGGTTGGCAATCGCGCGGCGGCTGGGATCAGGCGAAGCGGGAGAAGCTCGGCGCGAAGAAGCCAGACCTGGTGGTGATCGCGTTCGGCATGAACGACGTCGGGTATCGCAACGCCGCGGCGTTTCAGCAGAATATCAAAGGGATCATGGAAACGATCCGCCGCGATTCCCCGGCGACCGAGTTCATCCTGGTGGCGCCGATGCTCGGCAATCCGCAGTGGAGCCTGGCCATGGAGCAGTTTCCGCTGTACCGCGACGCGCTCAAGCCACTGTGCGGGCCGGGCGTGGCGCTGGCGGACATGACTTCCATTTGGCAGGAGTTGCTGAAGCGCAAAACCTTCTACGACCTGACGGGCAATGGCGTGAACCATCCCAATGATTTCGGGCATCGACTCTATGCCCAAACGATCCTGGCGTTGCTGGTCCCCTCCCCTGTCCCGGCGGCTGCCGAGATCTTAAAGCGAATTCAAGAGCTTGGCGGACGGGCGACGCTCGATCCGGCCAATCAAACGATTGTGCGGCTGCAACTAAGCGGGACGAAAACGACCGACCAGGATCTGGTGACGCTCGGCGGCCTGGCCGACCTGGTTGAGTTGAGTCTGGCGAAGACGCGGATCACGGATGCCGGCCTGCCGCATCTAATCGGATTGAAGAAGCTCGAGGCACTGCATCTGGCGGACAATCCCATCACCGACGAAGGGGTCGCGGCGGTCAAGGACATGACGCAACTGCAGTTGCTGGGCTTGAAGGGCACGCAGGTGGGGGACGCCGGGCTCGTGCATCTCGCACGCTTGAAAAACCTGCAATGGCTGGGGCTGCGCAATACGAAGGTTACCGACGCCGGGTTAGCACAGCTTAAAAACCTGCCGCAGCTTCCGGGCGTGTCGTTGAGCTACTGCAAAGTGACGGACGCGGGTTTGGCCCAACTGAGCAGGCTGACGCAGATGCGGCGGCTGGTCATCGATCACACGGGCATAACCGACGCCGGCCTGGCTCAACTGAAAGGCATGGCCGAACTCCACACGCTCGACCTCAGCAACACGGCCGTAGGCGACACCGGGCTGGAACAGCTTCAGGGATTATCCAAGCTGCAGATGCTGGAACTCATCGGAACGAAAGTGACCGACGCCGGAATGGCCAATCTGTCAAAACTGGCTCGCCTGCAAACGCCCGACAAGCAGCAGAACAAACCCATCGTGGAAGGAGCCGCCCCGCCACAAGGCCTGCCGCAGTTGCCCGGGATCGCCTTGGGCGAAACGGCCATCGGCGACGCCGGGCTCGCCCATTTGAAAGACCTGCTGGGTATGCAGCGGCTGGACTTGAGCAAGACGCAGATCACGGACGCCGGGCTGGCGCACCTGCAAGCCCTGGCCGACTTGCGCGTCTTAAGTTTGCGCGAAACGCCGATCACCGACGCGGGGCTGAAGTCGCTGCACGGGCTTTCCAAGCTGCAAAATGTTGATGTTCGCGGAACGAAGATTACGCCGGCAGGAGTGCAGGCGTTGCAGAAGTCCGTGCCGGGAGTCAAAGTTCTTGATAGGTGAGTGTGGACGAAAAGCCTTGTCTGCATCGAGATTGGCTTGAATAATACGATGCGAGCGGATTGACCGCCGCTGCATTGATCTTCGGCCGACAGGTGACCAGATGGGCCAGTCGTTTGTCTTCGAGCCGCAGAGTTCGCTTTCGATTTCTGCGTCAGGATCCGTGCTGTGGCTGGAGGGGCGGCTGATCGCCGGCGCTGCGTGCGTGGGCGACACGCTCGTTCTTGATGCCAGGGCGTGGACCATCGGACGCATCATGAGCTTCGTCGAAGGGGCCGTGGTGACGGTTCGGTCCGTCATGACTCGCAGACGCCCGGTGGAATTGATCTTGGTGATATCCTGCAATTCGGACGCAGGAGTTAATTCATTGCTACCACGTGCTATTCGTTAGTCGTGTGGCCAAGCGACCTGTAAGGATGGTTATCACCCCCCGATCAATTGCACCTTTCGCTTGACCCTGTTCTCGACGGGCTTGCCGACTTCGATCACCACCGATTTCTCGCCGGCCTTCGCCTCGGCGTAATCGGGGACTCCCTCGGGATAGATTGCTTCCACGGCGGGCGCCGTTAGCGCTTCGCCGTTCACCTTCAGGTTCCCGAAGGTCACGACCAGCTTCGGAATCTGATCCACGGGTTTTCTGCTGCCATAGATTTCGATGAAGCTGGCGATTTTACGTTCCAGCACCAGATTTTCGCCCTTGAATCGCAAGGCGCCGACGAAGATGTTCTCGTTCTTCTCGTGGCAGTACACAAACGCTCCGACCCAAGTGGCCGGCTTGCCGTCAACCATCTGCTTGTCCATCTTCACGACTCGATACGTGTACTTCCCCTTGTTCCACGCGTAGGGTCGACGGACGCTGACGAAATTACCCTCGTGGCCGGAACTTTGAAAAAAGCCCCCTTGGGAGGGGCGAATGGCATCGAGGCTGCGCTCACCCCACATCGACATCAGAAAGCCGGGGCCAATCCTCTGGAGCCGGGGATCGCTCCTGGTGTTGCCGTCGGCCTGCGTCTGAATGCCGCCATAGAATTGCGTTCCGCTCAGTCGTCCATTGCCGATCGGCGAGATGTAAAGATTCGTCGAAGCGGGAACATCTTCGCTGACCGTGACATCAACGCTGTAGCTTTCAAAGGGCATCTCCCGGCCGGTGTCCCACCAGAAATCGACCAGATGTCAAGGCATTTGAACGTACGTCTTTTCCTCGGCGTGGACCGTGGGGAGGGCCAATAGCAACAGCATGAGCATCGACAGCAATGGCTTTTTCACGGAGACGGAGTCCTTAAGTTCTAGCGTCGGTTAGTGCGGAGGGTGGTAGTGGTGGATATCACACTTTGGCAGTAATTTCTTCAGCCGAGCCACCCCAGCGTCGGTGACCTGCGTTTCTTCGAGTTCAAGCTCTCGCAGTGCCGTCAGGCCTTTGAGGTGTTCGATGCCGGCATCGGTGACCTGCGTGTCATAGAGGTTGAGTCCTTTCAGGGCAGTAAGGTTTTTCAGTTGTTCCAATCCGGCGTCGCTGATGTTTCCGTTCATCAAGCAGAGTCCTTGCACGGTGGTCAAGGCTTGAAGCGGTTTCAAGTCGGTATCTGTTGCCCCGGCAAGAAATATAACGTACTTCACTGTGCCGAAATAATCGACGCCAACCGCATCCAACAACCACGTCGGCCATTTCGGCGGGTCTTTCATTCCGCCTGTAAAAGGCAGCCTGGAGTCATATTCGAACTGACAGCCGATTTGCCTTAATGCCGCCACTGCATTCTGCTGCGGCCGAACTCTCAGCGACCACCAAGTCATGGCAACGGCGATGATCGCCGTAAGGATCAACAGCGTCTGCAGCCGGTATTGAAACCAGCGGCGTTTGGGTTTGGGAGATGGGTCGGTCATCGCGGCCAGAGTTTAATCTTGCACTTCGGCCGCCACTTCTGCAACCGTGCTACACCCGCATCGGTGACGTTCGTGCCGATAAGATTGAGTTCTTGAAGAGCGGACAGGTGCTTTAGGTGTGCCAGTCCAACGTCGGAAACTTGCGTGCAAATAAGGGAGAGTTCTTTTAGTCCAGCCAAAGGTTGAATGTGTTCCAGACCTTTGTCAGTGACTAGCGTGTGGTCAAGGTTCAGCTCGCGCAGAGCGGTCAGATTTTCGAGCTGTTCCAATCCGGCGTCAGTGACGTACGTGTCACTGAGGCTTAGCCGCTGTAGCGAAGACATGTTTCTGAGGTGCTTCAGTCCAGCGTCGGTGACTTGCGTGGTGGTGATGGAGAGTTCTTCCAGAGCGATCAGATTCTCAAAATGTTTCAGGTCCGTGTCGGTGACGCCTGTTTTGTCAAGTTTCAGGCTGTGCAGAGCGGAAAGATTCTCGATATGTTTCAGGTCAGAGACGGTTAATATCGAGTCGCGGATGTTGAGACCTCGGACACTGGCAAAATAATCGTCCCCAAGGTGGACCAGCAACCACTTCGGACATTTCGGCGGGTCATCCATTCCGCCTGTCCACGGCAGGCTGAAATCGTAATCGACAAAGCCCTTAGCAGCTTGCAGCGCCGCCACCGCCGCCCGCTGCTGCCGTGCCTTGTACGACCACCAGCCGAGCCAGATGGCGATGATCGTCGTCAGGATCAGCAACGTCCGCAGGCTGAATTGAAACCAGCGGCGTTTGGGATTGGGGGGTATGGAGGCCATCCCTTTACGATACCGATCCGGTTTGGACTGTGCTACGGTCGCTACGCGAATGCTATCGCGAGCTTCACGTGCTAAAATAGGTGCTTGCCGGCGTGCTGCCTGACGCCGAGCCCTTTGTGTGCGGCCACCCATGACAAGTCAATCTTCCATACGCGATGCCGCGCAGCATCTCAACTCAGACGCCGCGAGCAACACCAACGCACCCGCGGCGAATGCCACGCCTGCCCGCCGCGGTCCGCTGAAGTCATGGCAGCGCTATCTGGCGACGATCGCCTTATTGACGGTGTGCTGCCTGTTCGGCTCCGTCAGTCACTCGCTGGGGCTGACGGACGCCAATATTGTGATGATCTATCTGGCGGGCGTGGTGCTGGTGGCCGCGCTGTTTGGCCGCGGGCCGGCGATCACGATGGCGATCTTGTCGGTGTTGGTGTTCGACTTCTTCTTCGTCCATCCGTCGTTCACGCTCACGTCGACGGAAACGCAATACTTTCTCACTTTGGCTCGATCAGCGCGGCGAATCGGCCCGAAGGGGTCGCGGAATTTGTGGTGACGTTGCCCTGCGCGAAGGCTGGGCCGGCGCTCAAGTGGGACGAGCTGCACGTGCCGGCGGAGAATTGATCGCTTGTACCATGGTGGCCGTTTGCAGTAAAAACGGTGGATTCCATACACCCTCACTCGGTGACGCCTTCACTCCGGCCCTCTGCCGGTGGGAGAGGGAGAATACAACACATGTCCGCCTCCCCCCCTCCCCTGCCGCTGCTGCTCTTAGTCGAAGACGAAGTGCCGATGCGCCGGTTCTTGCGCACGTTTCTGTCCGGCTCCGGCTATCGCATTCAGGAGGCGGGGACAGGGCAGCAGGCGCTGACCTTAGCCGCGCAGGCTCCGCCGGACCTCGTGCTGCTGGACCTGGGCTTGCCGGACATGGACGGACAGGAAGTACTGCGGCGGTTGCGGCAATGGCTGAAGGCGCCGATTATTATTCTGTCGGTTCGCGACCAGGACGTGCAAAAAATCACGGCTTTGGACTCCGGGGCCGACGATTACTTGACTAAACCGTTCAGCTCGGGTGAGTTGCTGGCCCGGGTGCGCGTGGCGCTGCGGCGGGCAAAAGGGGGCTCGGGGGGCGACCCGCCGGTGTTTGAATCGGGGGGCCTCAAGGTAGATCAGACTGCCCGCAAGGTGTCTGCCAATCAGGTGGAAGTGCATCTCACGCCGATCGAGTACAAACTGCTGGTGGCGCTGGTGCAACACTGCGGCCAGGTGGTGACGCACCATTTTCTGCTGCAAGAAGTGTGGGGGCCGAAGCGGGCACTGAGCACACAGCATCTGCGCGTTTTCATGGCTGGCCTGCGCCGCAAGATCGAGGTCGACCCCGCGCAGCCGCGGCTGATTTTGACCGAGCAAGGGGTCGGCTACCGGCTGGTGAGCGAGTAATTCGCACACAAAAGCTTCACTTACGGTAAATACTCATAAGTATTCCATAAGTATCATAAATATCCGATAAATTTGCACATTTGCCCGGCAGGCGGAGCATTGTCAGCTAGCAAGAATTTTCGGTTGCGGTTCTGAGATTTTCTGCGCACGGCGCATTCTCTGTGCCTTCAACGTGCCACGCACACAGTAGTTGTGACTCCGCGCGATGTTCTGCGCGCATCGCGGCAACTTCGGTATGCAAATTGCAAACACCCACTGCCCGCTTCAGTGGCGGACACGGAGCGGATTGTAAATCGGCGGGGCGACGACACACGAGAGACGCGGGCGCGTTGACTGTGAACGGGCGAAATCACGCAGAGACTTTCAGACTCAATCCTCAGGAGCATGTGATGAACAACAGCAGGCGGGCGACAGAACGAATCTCACTGGGACAAAAGTGCGCGAGGCTGGCCACGCGGCTAAAGGATCCACAGTGGCGCCGCTACGGCGCCCTGTTGGCGGCGGGCAAGGCGCTGGGCATTGGCTTGATGCTGGCGTTGGCGATTGGCATCCCGCATATCATCTCGCTGGTGCCGAAGCTGACCAGCACCACGGTGTTTGCGGAAGACGCCAAGCCCGAGGTGAAGGCCGTCGATGCGAAACCGGCGGATGCCAAGGATGCCAAGCCAGCCGACGCGAAGGCTGATGCCAAACCGGTGGATGCCAAAGCAGATGCCAAGCCGGCCGAAGTCAAGACGGCCACCGACGCGAAACCTGACGACGCCAAGAAGGAAGACGCCAAACCGGCGGATGCGAAGACGGCCACCGAGGCGAAACCTGCCGACGCGCCGGCACCAGACCCTGCCGTTGCGATTGCGGCGGCTTACACTGCAACGAAGGGGGGGGACGTCGTCAATCCATTGAACACCGTGTGGGTGCTGGTCGCGGCGTTTCTCGTGTTCGGCATGCAGGTTGGCTTCACCATGCTCGAAGCTGGTTTTTGCCGGTCGCGCGAGACGGTCAACGTGCTGATGGAATGCATCGTCGACACCTGCCTTTGCGGCTTGCTGTTCTATGCGTTCGGTTATGCCTTTATGTTCGGTCACGGCAATGGCTGGATCGGATGGGGTAACGATGCAGGGGGAACATTCTTGCCCGGTAAGGCGTGGTGGTTCTTGCAGAATGCGCCCCACACCTACGAAGCGACCGGCGTGGCGTTTTTGGCGCATTTCTTGTTCCAGTTTGCGTTCGCTGACACCTGCTCGACGATTACCTCGGGCGCCATGATCGGGCGAACCGGGTTTGTCGGCGACTTGCTCTACAGCTTCTGCGTGTCGGGCTTTATTTATCCGATTCTCGGACACTGGTGCTGGGGACCGGACGGCTTCTTGGCCACGATGGGTGGCAAGGGAATGTTCCTGGAAAGCCTGGGAATGAACTTCCACGACTTTGCCGGTTCAACGGTGGTGCATACCATCGGCGGCTTTGTGGCCCTGGCTGGATCGATCGCACTAGGCCCTCGCTTGGGTCGAAAGTTCAAACGAGACGGCGGCGGCCCAATGATGCCCCACGACTTGGTCATCGCGGCCAGCGGCGGTTTGATCTTGTGGTTCGGCTGGTACGGCTTCAATCCTGGCAGCACATTGTCGGCCATGGACTTTGAAGGGATCGGCCGCGTCGCGGCCAACACCACGCTGGCCGCTTGTGCCGGCGGGCTGACCGCGATGATCGCGGCTTACATTCCCAGCAAGAAGTGGGACGTGAGCTTCACGGTCAACGGATTCCTGGCTGGGTTGGTAGCCATCACCTGTCCCTGCTATTGGGTCAGTCCAACCGGATCGGTCGCACTGGGTGCCATCGCTGGCGTCGTCGTGTGGGCCGGGGTCGAGTTGCTGGAGTTCCTGCGAATCGACGATCCGATCGGTGCCGTGCCCGTTCACGGCATCTGCGGCATTTGGGGAACCTTGTCGCTAGGTCTGTTTGCCAGCGGAGAGTACTCGGCCGACGGCAGTCATCCCGTGGTATCGCTGTTGAGCAACGACAAGCTGACCGGACTGTTCTACGGCGGCGGAATGCAGGTGCTCAAAGCACAAGCTGTCGGCAGCGGGATCATTACGGGGGCGACCCTGGTCGTCGGGTTGATCGTCATGTACGCCGTCAAAGCCACGGGTACCCTGCGTGTCTCTGAAGAAGGTGAGCGTTACGGCTTGGACCTGCACGAGCACGGTATTTCGGCTTACCCCGAGTACATGATCTCGAACTGGGCCGCGCCGGCGGGAATGTCTCCCGACAACAAGGCATGATCGGCCTGACATCGCCGGCGCCGCGACGGACATCGCGGTGCCGGCGGTCAAGGCGAAACGCGGC
Organism: Planctomycetia bacterium; assembly: GCA_021413585.1. Taxonomy (GTDB): domain Bacteria; phylum Planctomycetota; class Planctomycetia; order Pirellulales; family UBA7805; genus JAIOPX01. The sequence continues at coordinate 59,252 of JAIOQB010000278.1, read as the reverse complement.
GACACACACGAAGAACTTCTGGCACCGCCTTGCCAGGGGAACGCCCCAAAGACTTGGGCCGGCTTACCGCCTGGCCGGCCCAAGTCGGGGTCGTGTCGCCGGGATTCCGGCGGTTCACCTGTGATTCGATGCGCTTGGCCCTCCGCGAAGACCGGTGGCTAGCGCCATTCTGCTCATTCAATTTTCGTGTCTCAGGCACGCAACCAATATCCAGGAAATATAGAAGGCAACAGCCATGAAAAAAATTGAAGCCATCGTTCGCCACCACAAAGTCGAAGAGATCAAAGCGGCCCTGGTCGCCATGGGATTGTACGGCATGACCATCACGGAAGTCCGCGGCTTTGGTCGCCAGAAGGGACAGTCCGAAACTTACCGCGGCGCGGAATACAAAGTGGACTTCGTCCCCAAGGTGAAGATCGAGATCGCCGCCACCGAGGCCAACGCCCAGAAGGTGATCGACGCCATCCTCTCCGCCGCCAGCACCGGCAAGATCGGCGACGGCAAGATCTTCGTCACCGCCCTGGCCGACGGCATCCGGATCCGCACCCGCGAGACGGGGGATAGTGCTTTGTAGCTGTCAGCTATGGGCTATCGGCAGGAGATAATCTGCTGCAGTTTCCCTCTCTGAGAGAGCCAGGGTCCGGGTGAGGGTGTCAGATGGATACTCGGCCCGGCGTGTTCGCCACTGGCTTTGCCAGTGCTAGCGCCACGGATGCGCTCGACTACTGACGGCAATCCGCTAAAGGCCCCCGCGCGGCCAGAACCGGCCGGTTGTGCGCATGTAGCTCCGATACGCGCCGCCAAAGCGGGCGAGTAGCCGTGCTTCCTCCGCTCGGATCCGCAACACGATCAGACTGAACGTCAATATTCCGGTCAGGGCCAGGAACCAATTGGCCGTCACCAGCGAATCGGCAGTCGCGGCCAGTGCGAACGACGCGTAAAACGGGTGGCGAATCCACCGATACGGGCCGCTGGTCACTAGCGTGGCATGTTGCCGCACGGCCACCGTGTCGGTAAGGTTTGGCCCCAGGGTATGGAACGTCCAGATGACACCGGTCGCGGCCGCCGCGCCGATTGGCACGCCCAGCCAGCGGAGCCACGTCGGCAACGGGCACGACGACCACGCCATCCAGGCGGGGTTGACCATGTAGGCGATCAGTCCGAGCATTCGCACGACGCCCATCGGCCGCAGCGTGAGCAGAACGAACAGCCCCTCTTGCCTCCGGTCAAGTTTCTCGCCCGTTGCTTGTGACCGGATCCGATAGTACAACCCAATCGGCAGCATCACGGCACAGCCGGCGAACAGCACGATCTGGAAAATATGGTCGTCGGTCATGGAATACTCGGCGCCCTTATATCCACTTGCCACCATCCTCCATCCCGGCATGGTACTACGCGGCATCGTCAAAGCCCTGGCCGTCACTTTCGCGATCACGGTTGGCAACAGCTTTTGTGCGGCGCCGCTCCACGCGGCGTCGGGTAAATTGCGGTTTGAAATTGTCGACGAGCGGGGAGTGCCCCTCCCCTGCCGGATCCACCTGCTGGACGCAGCCCACAAGCCGGTGAAAGCCCCCGGATTGCCGAACTGGGCGGACCACTTTGTCTGTGCCGGCAGCGCTGAACTCGATCTCCCCTCAGGCAAGTACCACTTCGAGATCCAGCGTGGACCGGAGTACGAACGAACTAGCGGCGACGTGACGGTCGCCGCGACCGAAACCGCCCGCGTGGCGATCCGGCTGCTTCGCATCGCCAATCTGGCCCAGCGCGGCTGGTGGTCGGGCGAGCTGCACATCCATCGCCCCGTGGCGGACGTCGAGTTGTTGATGCGAGCGGAAGACCTACACGTCGGCACCGCCATCACCTGGTGGAACGACGAGAACCAGTGGTTGAAGCGGCCGCTGCCGGAGAACCCGCTGCGACGGTTCGACGCCAACCGTTATTGCCAGATCATGGCCGGTGAGGACGAACGCGAAGGAGGCGCGCTGCTGTTCTTGAACTTGCCGCGACCGCTCGACATCAAAGGCGCGAAGAGCGAATACCCCGCCGCGATGCAATTTCTGCACCAAGCCCGCCGCCATAAAGAGGCCTGGATCGATATCGAAAAACCGTTCTGGTGGGACGTGCCGGTTTGGCTGGCCAGCGGCCAAGTGGATTCGATCGAGCTGGCCAACAATCACATGTGTCGCGGCGAGATGTACGAGTCGGAGGCGTGGGGGAAGCCGCGGGATGCCAAACGGCTGCCGCCGCCGTTGGGCAACGGCTATTGGTCCCAGGAGATTTACTACCACATACTCAACTGCGGGCTGCGGATTCCTCCCTCGGCCGGGTCGGCCTCCGGAGTTCTCCCCAATCCGGTAGGCTACAACCGGGTGTATGTGCATACCGGAAAGCCGCTGGACTATGCCGACTGGTGGCAGGCCCTCAAGGCGGGGCGGGCAATGGTCACCAACGGCCCGCTGCTGCTCTGCCGGGCCAACGGCGAACTGCCCGGCCATGTGTTCGCCCTGAACGAGAAGCAGTTAGAAGTCAAGCTGGACGTTGAACTTTCGAGCAACGATCCGGTGTCCACCGTGGAGATCATCCACAACGGCAAAGTCGTGAGCAGCGTCCGCTGCGAGTCAAAGGTCGGCAGTCAGAAGCTCGCGGCTGCGCTAACATTCGGGCAGAGCGGCTGGTTTCTTGTCCGTGCGATCGCGGACAACAAACAGACCTTTCGATTCGCTTCCACCGCCCCGTTTTATTTGGAGTTGCGGGGCGCGAAGCGATACGTCAGCCGCCGGTCGTCGCAGTTCTTCGTCGACTGGGTGCGCGAGCGGATCGACCGCATCAAACTGGCCAGCAGTAAATTGGCCGACGAGAAGGAGCGACGCGAAGTCCTCGGCAATCAGCAGCAGGCTCTGACGTTCTGGCAGCAGAAAGTGGCGGCGGCCACGGACGAATAGGTGGCTCTTTGGAAAGTGGTCGGGCAGTAAAACCTGTAGACGTTCCGGCATAAACGTCGGTGAGTGTTTAACGCGTTATCGCTATGATGACGACTCTCCTCGCGTATACCCCGTCCCGCAGGGACGCACGATAATAGCCCAGCGATTTATCGCTGGGTAAAGTTCAGCGCGCATTTCGTCTGCGTCCCGTAGGGACGCTTGAAGACAAAGCACAGGATAACGTGCGAGCCAACCGGATCTGAATGTTCAAGCGTCCCTCCGGGACGCACTGGCATTGAGATCTCGAACCCAGCGATGAATCGCTGGGCTATTTTCAATGGTCCCTCCGGGACCTGAGTCCCCATCACCCGCGAATGCCCGCTTCCTGGTCTCCGGAGTTCGACGTGCGGTAACAGTGCGTTCGCGCCAGCAGGCTAACTAGGTATAAACGCCGGGGCATTCCCACAATCTAACAGCACATGCGCAGATCCTACGGAGGGGAAATCCGCAGGACTAGCGATGTCTGGTCGGTCGAGCCGGTGTCGGTGGCGGCACTGGTCGGCGGAGCGCCTGGTGAAGCTGCATTGCTCGGCGCACTGTATCGCGGGGTTGCCGCGTTCTCTCCCGGCAGCGCGGGCGGGGCGAATGTGATTGGCCGCGGTTGGGTCACGATCGGAGCGGGGACCGCCACCGGAGGCCGGGCCTCGATCGCCGCGGCGCCGATGCCGTACGGAATCGGCAGCCGCACGATTCGCGCGGGCTCTTCCATCGTCGCAGGGTTCGCCATGGTCGGCGCGGCGGGAGCTGGACCGATCTGCTCCGGCAGCGATTGCGGGATGGACTGGGCCTGCGCCGTAGGAGTCGCGCCGTTGGTGTAGCGGTAGTCAGCATACCGATCCCCGGCCGGCATATTGCCCGCGGCAGTCATGTTTCCAGCGGCTGGCGGCATGGCGGGCAGCACGTACGACGCTTGCTGCGCCGGCGCCGGTGTGAGCAATGGCCGGCGGATTATACTGAGCCGGAACATTCGCGGCGGTCTGGTAATTCGCCGGGGCCGGAACGATTGCCGGCGCGATTGCCGGCGCGGGCATCGACTGCATAGGAACCGACTGAGCCGCCGCCGGTGCCCGATAGGCGACATTCTCCGGCTGAGCCGCCATCACCGGCCGATTGATCGATGGGCTGGACATGCCAGTGTTGGCGGACAGGCCCGTACTGGCGGACATGTTTGTCTTGTTGCCACCCGGTCGGGCTTGCGCGATGAGGTTCGAGAAGTGATCCAGCTTCTCGCGCGTCTTCGGCGACGTGTGCTTGTTCTGCAGCGCGGTCCGGCATTCGTTCTCCGCTTCGTCCCAATGCTTTTCCAGCATCATGGCCAGCGCCATGTTGCAACGGGCTTCCGACTCGTCGTTGCCGGCGTGGTGGAACGCCATGAGAGCGTCGTTCTGGCGGCCGGTGCGGGCCAGCAACATGCCCAGGTTGTTGTAGGCACGCGTCAGGTCGGGCTTCAGCTCAATCGCTTTGCGATAGCTCTGCTCCGACTCGGCCCAGCGGCGCTGCAGGTATTGGCTGTAGCCGCGATCGCAGTAGATGTCGGCGTTCTTGGGGGCATTTTCCAGGGCCAGCTTGTAGTACTCGGTCGCCTTGTCCGGCTTGCCGTCCATGTCCGAGATCACCGCCATCCGGTGCCAGGCTTCGGCGTTGGTTTTGTCGCGGCGGGCGATTTCCTGATAGATGCCCATCGCGTCTTGTTGCTTATGCTGCCGCTCCAGCGAACGAGCCAGCGCCATCTGGACGTTCATCTTTTGATTCTTCGTCAGCGCGGCGGTCGGCTCGGAAGGGGGCACACCCGGCAGGAGTTGCGGCTGCTGTGTTTGCGGATTCGTCCTGGCAATGTCTTGGTTCCCGCCTGAGAACATGCTCTTGGTGGCCTGGCAGCCGCTGACGGCGGCCAGTTGGGCCAGCAGCAGACCGACGATCAGAGGATGGGTGGTCCGGATGCTCATGATGGTCATTGCTCCCGCGAGTGCGATATCGAGATGAGATGTTGTGTGACGATGACAAGCGCGGCCTGCTGCGAAGCGTGCGACCGGGTCGTGGATTACGGAGTGCCGCTGCCGGTGCCGGTGCCGCTGCCGGCTGCCGAGCTAAACGCGGCGGCCGAGCTGTAGCTCCGTTGCTGAAAGCCGTTGGCCGTTTGACGCAGTTGGTTGACGTTGATGATTTCCGCCTCGCTGCCGCGCAGGCCGGTCGCCAGCGGGCAGGCCACCACCACGCGATCGTCGGCGAGCGGAACCGGCAGCGACTTGGCCGCTTCGATCACCGCCAGCCGGCGGGCTTCGTCCAGGGCCGGGTTGCCGTCGTTCCGCTCGATCACCAGCACGTAGTCGCAGTGCGACAACACATGGGCCATCCGGCAGAGTTGCTTCTGCCCGTGGGGATTGAGCGTGGTGCCGGTGCCGTTGTCGACAAAGTCGTAGTTGTACAGCACCAGTTGCTCGGCCAGGCCGGAGGCCACCTGAGCGTTGATCATCGGATAAATGTTCGCGCCCAGGCCCGGCTCGCGGAAGAACGGAGCATAGCCCCAGTAGCGGTACTGTAGGCGGGGCTTGGTTACATTGCGCCAGTGATCGCCGACCCGCCGGTCGTTGCAATCGCCGCCGTTGGAGCAGGAGGACGAGTTGCCCGAACCGCCGGCGCTCGCCGTATTATTGGTGCCGGTTTCGCGCGGCTCGACTGCTTCGGGAGCCGAGGCATTGACCGGAGCGGCGTGAACCGTGGGGGCCGTTGGGCTGGCGGGGGCGGAGGCGAACTTCACTGCGGGCCGTCGGGTTGCTGGCGACGGGGCTGCTTGCAACGGAGCTGCCATGCCGGCCGTCGGAGCTGCTCTACGTTGTGAAATGGACGGTGGCGAAGTAGTTGGCGAAGCCGCTGCCGGCAGCGAGAGGCGCGAGCCGGCCGGTTCGTTCGCGGCGGTCGACTGCTCGTCGGCCTGCACCAGGCGAATGGTCCCGCCCCCCTGCCCTGCCGCTTCGGGAACTGCTTCGGCCACCGGGGTCGGGGTTCCCTCTTCGGCGCGCAGATGCACCGCCGCCACGGAGACCGCGGCCAGGAAACATACGCCTCGCAATTGTCGTTTGGTGATCATCGCATCAGCTCCATGGGCCGGGCGTTGCGTGGCATCGCTGGCGGCAAGCTTCTATGGCGGGAGTGGTACAGGGAGGAATTTTCGTGGCTTACTCGGAGAATCCGACGGGGCCGCAGGCGTTGGAGTGTTCCAGCCGCAGCATCCACGCCTGGCAGTCATCCCAGGTAGTGGTGGAACGGTAGTCGCGGCCGGTGCGTCCTTCGATCCGGTTCATCAGGTAGAACTCCAGATTGTTTGGGTCGAGCACGTCCATGCCCGGCGACGGGCCGACCTGATCGGAAGGAATCGAGCTGACCAACTGCGGCGACACCAGAATCAGCAACTCTTTCTCCTGACGCTTGTGCGACGTGTTGCTGAACATCGGACCGATGTACGGCAAGTCACCCAGGCCCGGGATGCGGTCGGTCTTGGCGTCGATCTGCACTTGCAGCAAACCGGCGATGGCCAACGTCTCTCCTTCGCGGATTTCCACGGTGGTGGTGGCTTTGCGGGTGTTCAAACCGGGAACCGGCGACCCGCCTTGGACCAGCGTGGTCCCTAAGGCGAAGTCGATGGAGCTGACTTCCGGTGTGACTTCCAACCGGATGGCGCCGTCTTCGAGAATCACGGGGACGAAGTCGAGTTGCACACCGAAGTCCTTAAACTCGATCGTCACGTTGTTCGTCACGCCGCCCGCGCCTTGCGGCACCGGCACGGGGAACTGACCACCGGCGAGGAAGCTGGCCCGATGTCCGTTCATCGCCACCAGGTTCGGTTCGGCCAACACGGTGAGCAACGTGTTTTCACGCAACGCCCGCAGGAAGATATCGAAGTCGGCGGACGGAAAAATGCCAAACGCGGTGGTCTTCGGGCTGTTGGTCATGGCGGCCGCGCCGGTCAGGGCGCCGCCGGTGAGCGTCGCCAGGGCACTTACGTTGGCGTTGCTGATCTGAGTGCCAAGGATCGTGCCGGTCCTGGGGTTGATGTACCCGAGGTCGGCCCCGATTTCACGCAGACCCGTTCGGTTGAGTTCCGCCACGCGAACCTGCAACATGACTTGCTGCGGGCCGGGAACTCGCAACAGGTTGATCACCTGCGGCGCCCCGAGGTTGCCCGTGCCAACGCCGTTCTGCTGACCCAGGAAGGTTGAAGCGCTGGGGCCGGTAACCACGGTGGTGTTGCCGCCGCCGTTAGGTGAGGCCGGAGCCGGCGGGACCGACCCTCCCGTGCCGCCCCCCCCCTGCCCTGCCGCGGCATGGACCGAGGTCAGGTACGCCCGCAGGGTTTCCATGATCTGAGAAACCTGGGCCGCGCTGCGAGCCTGGCCTTCAACGACCAGGTGATCGCGGACCTGGCCGAGCTTGATCTGGGCGTCGGGGAACAACTGCCGGAGTTGGGCCCGCAACAGGTCGAGGTCGTAAACCACCTGAACCTGGAAGTTGTGGATCTGGCCGTCCGCGGTGGCAATGGAGAGGTCCGTCACGCCGGGACGCCGGCCGATGAGCCGTATCATGCGGGTATTCGGCACCAGCACGTCAAAGTCGATCACGGACGGGTCGCCGACCGCGATGGTTCCCTTTTCGATCGGGACGCGCGTGGTCAATACCGTCCCCTGGCCTACCGTCACTTGCAGCGTGGCGTCGTTCCCTTTGAGCGATTCGATGAACGACGCGGTCGGCGAGCTGTCCTTCTCCGGTCGTGTGGTTTGCCAGCGTTGGTCGGCCTTGTCGCCTTGCGCGGGGCGCGGATTCTGCCGTGGCACCGGAGGGAGCGTGGTCGGCAAGCCGCCGACCGAGGGATTCTCTCCCTGCTGCGCATGGGCCGTTTGCGGCGCAGCGCCCAGTCCCACAACGAGTGCCAGCGCGCTGGCCAGACAAACGCCACGAAGATCAACTTGCATTCTGACGGCCGGAACCATGGATCGCCTCAAAGTTGGTGGACGCTGGCGGCTTGGTGGGTCTTGTTGCTAAGCGATTGCGATTTGGTCGCAGTGATGTACGACGTTCTCCCCCCCGCTCTGCGCAGCGGCGCACCTGCGGGGGAACAACGTGTTTCTTCGGCATGACCCGCACAGAACTAAATGCCGGCACAGAGCGATAGCTCGGCAGATCCGGAAAAACGAGATCGCGAAGTGCGGGTTGTTCCGCTCAGGCAATCTGTAGCGGTTATGCCACGCGGGCTTCAGTTTTGTGGGGGAGCCATCGCGGGCGGTTGAGCCGTTTGGAGCGTGGCTTTTGCTGCCCGAATCGTGTCTAGAGTGAAGCGGCGCAAGTGGGTGATTAAGGGATGTGTGCGGGCAAAGCGTAGAATTTAACGATTTTATGGATCAATAAGGATGTTTCACAGGCGTTATTTTATGCTTTAAGTTGATATTAAATAACGACTTAAGTGCTTTTTCGCTGTATTGATATCCCATATACCCCATTATTCCCAGTATATTGTTTTTCTGCATTTTCACGTCATACTGGTCGGAACGGATTTACGGATCCGGGAGGAGGGTCGCTGTTTGCTGCGCGTGGCAGTGACGTGGCGTGGGGGCGCCGCGTTTTTTTAGCGACACATTAGCCGAACCATGCGTTGTTTATCATGCCTGCGACTGCACTGCTGGTTACCAGCGATATTGCGCTACGCGCCGCGGTCGAGCAGGCCATGGTTTCCGTGGGCCGCTGCCGATTGAACGTCGTCGATCGTGTGGCCGATGCAGAGCGCCAGCTTCAGACCGCCCGACCGGCGGTCATGCTGATGCACGTTGCCGGCGCCGACAGCAAGGACACGGCAACCGAGCCTTCCCCAGCCCTCGACGAAGCACAAGCACTGCATTTGATCGACCAGTGCCGCAGCTCGGGACGCAGTACCGCGGCGGTGCCGATCTGCGATCGCTATGAGACTCCGCAGGCGGTCAAGCTGCTGGCACACGGCGCGGCGGACTATCTGGCGCGGCCGTTGGATCTGCTTCGCCTGGCGTTTGTCGTCGACATGCTGACGTTCAAGTCGTACTACGGCGCGTTTCCGAACGCCGCCAGGCTCAATGCGGGTTTGTGCAGCATCGGTTCCCAGCCGCCGTTTCTGTACGACAAGTCCGAAGAGATGGCCGGCATCGTCGAGCAGATGCGTCAACTGGCATCGCTGGCCACGCCCGTGCTGCTGACCGGTGAAACGGGAACGGGCAAGACCCACCTGGCCCGATTGTTTCATGAATTGTCGGCTCGGCCGAACGAACCGTTTGTGGCGATCAATTGCAGCGCGCTTAGTCCCAGTCTGGTCGAGAGCGAATTATTTGGCCATGTAAAGGGTTCATTTGGCGGAGTGGAAGCGGATCGCGCCGGCAAGCTTTCCGCTGCCCAGAATGGGACGATTCTGCTGGACGACGTCGACGCCTTGCCGCCGGCCGCTCAGGCCCAGTTGTTGCGGGCGATCGACGAACAGGTGTTCGAACCGGTCGGCAGCGATCGCCCGGTGCCGCTGACTGCCCGGATCATCGTGACCGCCACGCGTTCGCTGGAAGAGCAGGTGGCGGCGGGGCAATTTCGCTCGGACCTGTTTTATCGCGTCAACGTGGTGACGCTACGGTTGCCGCCACTGAGCGAGCGGCGCTCGGTGATTGTCCCGTTTGCGAACCGTTTTCTGGCGGACGTGGCGGCGTTGCACGATTGCCTGCCGCCGGCGATTTCGCCGCAGGCGCTGGCCGCGATCGAGGATTATTCCTGGCCGGGCAATATCCGCGAGTTGCGCAACGTGATGGAACGCGCCGTGGCGTTGTACCCTGGCCGTCCGGTCGATCTGGAGGATTTGCCGGCGGCGGTGCGCCAGCAGGGAAGCCACGTGGGCAGCGTCGAACCGCAGCGGCCGGTGGCATCCAAGCTGGACGAAGCCCGTTTTGACGTGGAGTTCCGTCTGTTGCGCAACGCGCTGGACCAGAGCGGCAACAACCGCTCGCTGGCCGCCCGGCATTTAGGAATCAGCCGGGTGACGTTGTACAAGAAGCTGCATAAATATGACCTGTTGTAAGCGTTGTGGAGTTTTTCGTTCCTTTTTTTCAAGGGGAGTTTGTGCGATGAGCATGTTGAAGCAGATGGCGAAGCGCTTCGTGGCCGACGAAAAGGCCGCTGAAGTGACTGAGCTGGGTATCGTGTTGGCCCTGATCGTGGCCGGCTGCGTGGTGACGATCGCCCTGATCGGACCGAAGATCAAGGCTGCGTACACGACGACGAACGCCGCCTTGCCGTAGGCTCTTTTGCCTAAAGCGTAGGTGCAGTCCCGCTGTGACGGCCAGGCAATGCGCTGGTTTCAATCGGTCCTCCAGGGAATTGGAGGTCGGTTGGACCGCGCACTTGCCGGCCGGCGCCGGTGAGACGACGGAGTTTCTGCGTGTTTCGGATTCGGGGATTCAGACTCAGAATTTAGAGATCAAACCTTTTTTGACGGAGACATTTCGATGAGCAAGTGGATCAATGTCGCCCGCCGGTTGGTGTGCGATGAAAAGGCTGCGGAAGTAACCGAGTTGGGCATTGTGCTGGCCCTGATCGTGGCGGGTTGCGTGGTCACGATCGCGCTGATCGGCCCGAAGATTCAGGCCGCCTACACGTCGACCAATGCGGCGCTGCCGTAACGACGCCTCGACCGGCCGTGCGGTGTGCCGCCTGACCTAGTTGACGGCGGCTGCTTGGGCGGGGGCAGTTCGCGAGACAGCGTAAATTGGCGGTTTCTGCGATCTTGGGGTGATTTCAAAGATGGCGGGGTCTGGCCCAGGCAGGAGTTCGCAAGTGGTTTTCGTGCCGTTGGCAACGAACCGCTTGGGGCTGCGCGGGATGATCGACCTGGAAAAGTTGGCATTTTTGATTGCTGCAACTAGTATGGTGACAATGGCTTAGTGCGTCGTCACTGGCGTATCCAAGCTTGCAGATTTCTACCTATTGTCCGGCATTAGAACGGCACAGAGACAACCCAAGCTATTCATGCCTCAAATCTTGTGCATTATGCGTAAATTATGTATAGGTTACGCAGTGAAATACCCCCCCGAGCGTTGGGGATTAGATTACCAGATCGATGAGGCGGCATCCTTACCAACACCGCTGCTAGCTGCGAGGTGAAATCAATGGACCAAACAACCGGACCCGTGGTTTCATCCGTGGCGCTGCGCCGCCGTTTTCCGCATGGCTGGCTGAAGTGCCCCTCACTGAAGCGCCGCGGCGCTGAAATTACCGAGCTAGCTTTGACCCTGCCGTTGTTTCTGCTGCTGACGTTCGGCATCGTGGAGTTTGGCCGGATGGTCATGGTGGGCGAAGTGCTGACCAACGCGGCGCGCGAAGGAAGCCGCGTGGCGGTGTTGCCCGGCGGGACCGATGCGGATTGCATCGCGGCCATCGCCCATTATCTCAACGCCGCCAAAATCATGACCTACAACACGCCGACGATTGTTCCTTCGGCCAATTCGGCCACGGCCGGCACGGCACTCACGGTGACGGTGAGCATCCCGCTCGATCAGGCTTCGTGGATTCCGCCAAGCTGGCTCAAGGGCAAAAGCCTGACGAGCAAAGTCGTGATGATCAAGGAATAGCGACGTAGGGCCATAAAGGATTGATCGTGATGATGGATAACGCAAAACAACCTCAGTCGCGCGCGGCGCGCACTGCCCGACGTTGGCGCATGCGGCGCGGCGCCTCGGTGCTGGAGTTGGCGATCTTGGCCCCTGCGCTGACGCTGATGGCGCTGGGCACCATTGAAGTTGGGCGCAAGATCATGGTGGCCCAGATTGTGACCAATGCCGCCCGCGAAGGGGCCCGCCGGGCCACGATCAACCTCGGCAGCGACGCGGCGTGCAATACCGCGGTGACGAACTACCTGAGTTCGGCGAAGATCAACGGCGCGACGGTCACCATTTCGCCGTCGGCCGACGCCTCTCCCGCCGGCACCCAGATCTCCGTCACCGTCACCGTGCCGTATAGCAGCGTGACGTGGCTGCCAGGGGCCGCGTTGTATATGCCGAACAAGGCTCTCGTCGGCAAAGTGATCATGCGAAAACAATAACTAGAAAACAGTGATTTCAAGCCGGGGCACGGCAAACATTTTGTGCATCACATCGGCTTCAATCTCACGAGGTGCAATATGAAACGTCTCAAGGCCAAGAAGCGTTGTCGGGGTGGGGCCCTGCTGGTGCTGTCCGCGGTGTTGCTGGTGGTCTTGCTGGGGATGGTGGCGTGTGCCATCGACATGGGGACCACGGTGCTGGTCCGCACCCAACTGCAAGCCACCGCCGATGCGGCGGCCCTGGCCGCGGTGCGCTACATTCCCGACCTCACCACGGTGACCAGCACCGCCCAGCTCTACGCCAACTTGAATCATCCCAACCACGGCAACGTGCTCACCAGCCAGAACGTGCAGCTCGGCACCTGGAACTCCTCCACCAAGACGTTCACTCCCAGTAATTCGTCCACGAACGCGGTCCAGGTCACCGTCACGCGAACGCAAGCCACCGGCAATCCGGTCCCGCTGAGCTTTGCCGGTATTTTGGGGCTGACGCAATCGAATGTCACCGCCACGTCGATCGCCGTGCGCAACCCGCGCGATATTGTGTTCGTAATGGACTTGTCCGGGTCGATGAACAACGACACGGAAATCTGGGCCACTGCCGCCATCGACTCGAAGTACGCCCCGTCGGGATATCCCAACCTCGGCAGCACGATGATGACCAACGTCTTCGCGGATTTTGGCTATGGCGCCTATCCGGGCACATTGCAATACATGGGCAACGGCAACGTAACGCAGGACAACCAGGCGTTCTACAACCTGACGAGAAACGGCGGGTATCTCAGCGGCTCGACGATCAACGCGACGTACAAGATACTCACGAGTGACTCGGCGGCCACACGGAAGCAGAAGGGCTACAAGTGGATCATCGACACGCAACTGGCCACCGTGATGCCGCTGGCCAAGCCGGTTCCCAACAGCACGACGAACTACGCCTATTGGGAAGTGTATCTGGATTACATCATCCAGCCATACACGCTTACCACAGCACAGCGGACCAACTACAGCAACTACACCGGCAGTGTGCCCGCGAACCAGAATTCGTATGGGATCTCGTCGGCCGACAATCCGTCGTCGGATGCGTGGCCCTCGCTGACTAGTTCTGCGGCCACCGTCTTCTATAACAAATTCGGCTACCAGACCTATGTGCAATTCATGATGGACTTCGGTCGGAACAGGGTGGTGACGGGCTCAACCTACACACCGTTGTCCACCGCCAGTTCGTTTTGCCCATACCATCAGGATACCGATCCTTCCAGCGCCGGCTACGGCTTCAACTTCCCGCCGCGCGAGCAGCCGACGCACGCCGCGCGCGTGGGGATCATGGCCGCCATCGACACGATTGCCCAGCGGAATGCGGGTCTGGCGGAATCCGCCAAGGACCACGTGGCCCTGGTCACGTTCGACACGGCCGCCGATACCGTGGTTCGGTATCCTTTGAATGTGAACTCGTGCGACTACAACGCGGTCAAGCAGGCCTGCACCACGTACCAGGCCGTGGCGGACGACCAGAGCAGCACGGCGGGCGAGAACGGTTTGATCCTGGCCAAGAACCAACTGGATCCCACCTTGAATCCCACCGGCGCCAGGCCGGGGGCCGATAAGGTCGTCGTGTACCTTTCGGACGGCGTGGTCAACGTCAAGCAGAGCAGCAACACGACAATCCAAAACTACGAAACCAGCTACGATGCCACGCACAATCCGGACGGCGAGTGGTTTACCAGCAGCGATAATAATTATCAAGAACGCAACGCCGTGATGATGCAGGTCGGCATGATGCAGGCCCTGGATTGGCACGTATACGCCGTGGGGATTGGGCTGGCCTCCGACCAAACGATGATGGACCGCATGGCCCGTCTCTCCGGCACCGCGGTCCAGGATCCCAACAATCCCACCGGACCGAAGATCAGCCCGGTTGCCTCCGGCAACCCGGCCGACTACCAGCAACGCTTGTCCGATATCTTCTCCACCATCGTCGGTTCAACCGAGGGTGCGTTGGTGAAGTAAGGCGGAACGTAAAGCGTCAGCACGCCAAAACGGTGTTAGCCGCCGGTCCCCGACCGGCGCATCGTTCGCACCAATAAATAGTTGGATGCCGCTCCCCTCTGAAGAGCATCGCGCAGCTGCGAAACGCGCCGGTCGGGGAGCGGCTCACAAGCAAAATGGTGTTAGCCGCCGGTCCCCGACCGGCGCGGCATTGGCATCAAAAGTTGAATTGGGATGAATGCGTCAAGTTCATAGAGTTGATGAACAAAATCTCAGTGTCAAGAAGTCTTAACATTTTCGTCATAAGTATTGTTATTAAAGCATTTTACGACTAACAGTGGTGTAAGCGGTCATATTATTCCCAGCTATCCCACATTACTTGTATTTCCTGTCTTTCCCATCATACTGATTAGAACACTTTGTCGCCGCAGCGGCGATTTTGGCGTGGCCGCACTGGTCATCGCCCAAAAGGTCGCTGCCGACGAAGCGAGTTTCTCAGCCTGGCTGCTCGACGCAGCGGGGCTGACTTCGCCGCGACGGCGGTCGCGGCATGGTGTGTTCGAGTTGTGTTTCCGCATTTTTTTAAGGGAGCGACCAGATGCGCATGTGGATGAATTTGGCTAAGCGTTTTGTGGCGGACGAGAAGGCCGCCGAAGTGACGGAGTTGGGCATTGTGTTGGCGCTGATTGTGGCCGGTTGCGTGGTCACCATCGCCCTGATCGGTCCGAAGATCAAGGCTGCCTACACCACGACCAACGCCGCGTTGCCGTAAGCTCGCTGGCTGTTTTGGCGGGCAAGTTTCGCCCCGTCTGCAACGCCGCGCTGCTGGCAAAGCCGCGACGCGCTGCATCGCTCGCGACGCGCTGCATCACGGTCGAGCCAGCAACAGTTTTCCACGCTACCCGACGGGCCTTCGGGCCCTGAGGGGACGCGGGGGGAATCGATTGCAGACGGCGAACCTCGGACGAAAGTTATTCAAAAAAACGTAGTTCATTTTTCGAGAGAGTTTGCAATGACGAAGTGGATTGCTGCGACGACGCGTTTTTGCACGGACGAGAAAGCCGCGGAAGTGACGGAGTTGGGCATCGTGCTGGCGCTGATCGTGGCCGGCTGCGTGGTCACCATCGCGCTGATCGGCCCGAAGATTCAGGCGGCCTACACGTCGACCAACGCCGTGCTGCCGTAATGCGGCCGTGGGTGACAATAGCTGCACGCTGCATTAGAAGCCGTTGAGAAAAGTCGTTTAGCGACAAATGATTCGTTAGGAAGCGCGTTCCATGGCACACATCACCTGGCTCCCTCTGACCGTCGCGCTGCTGGCGGCTTCCATCGCCGCGGTGACCGACATTTGGAAGTACCGGGTGTACAACGTGCTGACGATTCCGCTGCTCATCAGCGGGTTGGCCTATCACGGTCTGGCCGCCGGCGGCCAGGGGATTGGCCCCAGTCTGCTCGGCGCGCTGTTTGGATTCGGCGTGTTGATCGTGCCGCACTTGCTGGGGCTGATGGGGGCCGGCGACGTGAAGTTGATGGCGGGCGTAGGTGCTTGGCTCGGCTTGCAAGGAACCGTGGTGGCGTTCGTGGTCAGCGCGCTGGTGGCCGGCCTGGTGGCCGTGGCCATGATTATCGTCCGCGGCAAATTTCGCGAGAGCTGGCTGACGCTGAAGCTGATCGTGCAACGCTTCGCCGCGATGGGCGTTCATGTGGGCAAGGACGATTTGGCCGAAACGCTCTCGACCGGCGCGGACCGCCGCGTGCGAGTCATTCCGTTCGGCGCGATGGTGCCCGTGGGAGTATTGGGAACTATTCTGTGGCTCAGGTGGCAATAGAACAGAGTCTGGCAGGCGATAGAACGAGATCCGCAATCTTACGGTGCGCGGCCGCTGGCCGCTCCCCACACTGCAACTTCTTTTTACGGTGAGGCATGCTATGAAAGTTCGCACCATGATTTTGATCGTTCTGGCGGTCATCTGCGGCGGCTCGGCCGCGGTGGGCGTCAGCCAGCTTGCGGGCCAGGGGCAAACCCGTAAGGCGGACGACGTGAAGATCGTCATCGCCTCGGGCAACATTTCCCGCGGCACCGTGCTGTCGGCCGAAACGCTGACCACTCGGCCGTGGCCCAGCGCCGCGCTGCCGCCGGGAGCACTAACCGACATCGCCCGCGCCGCCGGTCGCACGACCACCGTGCCGCTGGTCAAAGGCGAACCGCTGCTGGAAGCGAAGCTGGCCAGCAAGGACGCCGGGCGAGGCATGGCCGCGATGATTCCCTTCGGCATGCGGGCGTTCACGATCCGCACGTCGCACGTTGCCGCCGGCGGCGGTGGCTTCATCATGCCCGGCGACAAGGTGGACATCCTGCTGACCATGACCGACTCGATGCCCGACGACAAATCGGGCGGCGGCGTGACCACCACGCTGTTGCAGAACATCGAAGTGCTGGCGGTCAATCAAGTGCTCGATGCTCCGGAAACCAACAAAATCGACACCAAGGATCTGGCCACCGCCACGCTGCTTGTTTCTCCCGATCAGGCGGCCAAGCTCGACCTGGGGATGAACAAGGGTAACCTGCACCTCTCGCTCCGCAACGCGGACGACCACCGCAGCGGCAAGGCGAACCCGGCCACCATGGCCCAGTTGCGTTATAGCCAGGAAGGGGCCTCGAAGGGCGGCGCCGATTGGTCCGCCTTCACTGGGTTGTTCCGCGGCCTGGGTAACGCCCCGGCCAAGCCCGAAGATCCCGCCCCGGCAGCGGCCGCCAAACCGGCGGAGGTTCCCGCTCCGGCGCAGTCGACCACCAGCAGCATTCAAACGCTGCGTGGCAACGATCGCGGCGTGATCCTCGTGGAACAGCACTAGACCCCTGCAGCGAACCACGATGCCTTTGAGCGATGTGACGCAGCGCCGCGTACTTGAGGAAACGAATCGATGCGAGCCTTAGTCGTAACTGACAACGACCTGATCGGCGCCAAGCTTAGCAGCATCGCGCAGCGATGCGGCGTGGATTGCGACCCGGGCGACATCACCCCGCTCGACGCGGCGGCCGACGCCGCCAGCCGATCGCGCTACGACCTGGTGATGTTGGTTGTGCCCGAAGATCGGCAGCGGGCATTGGCTGTTCTACCCGAACTGCGTCACAGCGTGGCGGGCATCATGCTCGTCGTGGGGGCCGCCGACGATCCGAAGTTCATCCTGCGGGTGCTGCGCGAAGGGGCGCATGAGTTCGTCGATCTCGACGACGTCGAAATCGAGTTGGAAGCCGCGCTGAATCGCCTGCGAACGAAGCAGCAGGTACCCGATGGCGAACAGGGCCAGGTGATCGGGATATTGGGCTGCGGCGGCGGGAGCGGGGCGAGCACGCTGGCGGTCAACATTGCCGCCGCTCTGGCGATCAAGCATCGCCGCGCCGCGCTG
Organism: Planctomycetia bacterium; assembly: GCA_021413585.1. Taxonomy (GTDB): domain Bacteria; phylum Planctomycetota; class Planctomycetia; order Pirellulales; family UBA7805; genus JAIOPX01. The sequence continues at coordinate 41,780 of JAIOQB010000278.1, read as the reverse complement.
TTGGATCTGCGGCTTTCGGCCGGCGATCAGGCCCTGCTGCTGGATCTCAAGCCGACGCACACGCTGGGCGAATTGTGTCTTAAGAGCGAGCGGATGGACGCCGCCATGTTCCAACAGGTGCTCACGAAGCACGACTCGGGCGTGCAACTGCTGGCCGCCCCCAGCCGCGAGGAAGGGATCGCCCAAGTCACCGCCTCCGGCGTGCGGCAAGTGGTGGCGCTGTCGCGCAGCTTGTTTCCGTTTACGGTGATGGATCTTGATAGCTCATTGGGGCCCGAGCAATTGGCGGCGCTGGTGCAGGCCGACGTCGTCTTTTTGGCGCTGCGGCTGGACATGATGTCGCTGTGCAGCGCGCAGCGGCTGCTCGATCAGGTCGGCCGGCTGGGCGTGGCCGACGCGAAGCTCCGCGTGGTGGTCAATCGCTTTGGCCAACCCAAGGAATTGCCGGCTGGCAAGGCGGAGAAGGCGCTGGGCGTGGCGCTGACGCACTATGTGCCGGACGATCCGGCCACGATCAACTCCGGCAACAACAAAGGAGTGCCGGTCGTCATCGAACGCCCCACGTCCAAGGTCGCCCGCAGCCTGGTGCGTCTGGCCCTGAGCGTCCATTCCCCAAAACACGCTCACGCGGGAAACGGACACCACAAGAACGGCCAATCGGGTGTGCTGGGCCGCTGGTGGTCGGGCGGCGCCGCCAAAGCAAAAAAGTAACAGGCGCAATGTCCTCGTTGAAAATCGCCACGCACGCACACACAAGAAATAAATACAAAACTTTGCCGTACGACTTTGCAGAAATAAGGGTGCAGGATGAAATGGGGCCGGGATAACGTCGCCGCGGAAGCCGTGGAAGTGTTGGATGGAGTGCCGCAGGACGACGGCGCGATGAGCCGCATCAAGCGCGAGTTGCACCGTCAGGTCATCACCGGGATGGACCTGTCGCTGATCGGGTCGCTGCAAGAGGAGGATCTGCGGCAAGAAGTGCGGCAGTTGGCCGAAGAGCTGTGCCACCACCGGTCCGACCTGCTGAGCCTCAGCGAGCGCGAGCAACTCGTCAACGAAGTGTTGGACGAAGTGTTTGGGCTCGGCCCGCTTGAGCCGCTGTTCCGCGATCCCGACGTGACCGACATCCTGGTCAACGGCCCGAACACGGTGTACGTCGAGCGCAACGGCCGGCTCGAGCGAACGAAGGTTCGCTTTGTAGATTCCGACCACGTCGTGGCGATCGTGCAGCGGATCGTCGGCCGCGTGGGACGCCGCATCGACGAGACCACGCCGATGGTCGATGCCCGCTTGCCCGACGGCAGCCGGCTCAACGCGATCATTCCGCCGTTAGCGCTCGACGGTCCGCTGGTTTCGGTGCGGCGGTTTGGCGTCCGCCGGCTGGGGGCCGCCGACCTGATTGCCAACAATTCGATCACCCAGGAGATGATGGACTTTCTGTCCGCCTGCGTCACGGGGCGACTCAACGTCTTGATCTCGGGGGGCACGGGGTCCGGCAAGACGACGCTGCTCAATGTATTCTCGTCGTTCATCCCGCCGGAAGAGCGCGTGGCCACGATCGAGGACGCGGCCGAATTGCAATTGCAGCAGCCTCACGTGGCGCGGATGGAAACCCGGCCGGCCAACGTCGAAGGCAAGGGGGAAGTCTCCACCCGCGATCTGGTGAAGAACTCGTTGCGCATGCGGCCCGACCGGATCATCATCGGCGAGTGCCGCGGACCCGAGTCGCTCGACATGCTGCAGGCCATGAACACCGGTCACGATGGCAGCCTGACCACGATCCATGCGAACACGACGCGCGACGCCACCAGCCGCTTGGAAATGATGGTTGGCATGGCGGGCTTCGATTTGCCGATTTGGACGATCCGCCGGCAAATCGCCGCGGCCATTCACATCGTGGTGCAGGTCTCGCGTCTGGTGGGCGGTGCCCGCAAGGTGGTCCGCGTATCGGAGATCACGGGCATGGAAGGCGACATGCTGAGCATGCACGACATTTTTGAGTTTCAGCAAACCGGCCTCGACGCCAACAAGCGGGCGAAGGGGGAATTCTGGGCCACTGGAATTCGGCCGCATTGCCTGCGGCGGTTGGAGGAATCGGGCGTGTCGGTGCCGCTGGAGATGTTTGAGGCCCGCGTTTTAGGTTAATTTTGCGAAAGGTGCAGCCGTGATTTCCATCCTGGTGAGCATTCTGGCTTTTGTCGCGGTGTTTATCGCCGTGTTTGCCATCAATTCGTTGATGACGGATTTGCGTTCCAGCGAAGCCCGCAAGGTGCGGGAGCGCATGGAAGAGCAGTCCCGCACCAAGGGGCGGCAGCGCGTCCGCAGCGCGCTGTCGTCGCAGGATCTCACGCGGATCGCCGCCGACGCCGCCGCCAAATCGCCGGCCAATCTCCCCTGGCGGCAGAAGATGGCGTATCAGATTGAGCAGTCAGGGTTGAACATTACGGTCAACCAGGTGCTGGCCATCACGTCGATCACCGCGGTGTTCGCCGGCATCGTGGGGGCCGCGGTGGCAGGGCCGATCGGCGCGGGGGTGTTCGCCGGCGTCTGCGGCGTGCTGCCGTGGGGATACGTCCTGATGAAGCGCAACAAGCGGATCGAGAAGTTGCGCAGCCAGCTTCCCGACGCATTTGAATTGATGAGCCGCGTGCTGCGGGCCGGGCAGACCATCTCCCAGGCCATGTACGCGGTGTCCGAGGAGTTTGCCGAGCCGATCTCCACCGAGTTCATGTATTGCACCGAGCAAATGAACCTCGGCCTATCGCCCGAAGGGGCGCTGCGCGAAATGGGCCGCCGCACCGGCATCCTGGAAATCAAGATCTTCGTCCTCTCCGTCGTGGTGCATCGCCAGACCGGAGGCAATTTGGCCGAATTGCTCGACAAGCTCGGCGATGTGGTCCGCGAACGTTATCGCATCCGCGCCAAGATTCGCAGCCTGACCGCCCAAGGACGCTTTCAGGCCGGCATCTTGTTGAGCCTGCCGGTGTTCATGTTCGCGCTGCTGATGCTGATCAATTATGAATACGAGGTGGTGCTGCTGAGCTACCCGCTGCTGATCCTCACCGCGCTGGGATTGATGGCGATGGGGGCGTTGTGGATTCGTAAGGTGATCAATTTTGACTATTGAGCGGGAAGTTTTGAGTTGTGAGCGTTGAGCTATGAGCATGCGGCTTTGCACAAGACAGGTGAACCATGAGCTTTGACAATCTTCCACTGCTGATCTCCACGTTCGCGGCTGTGTCCAGCATGGTGTTGCTGGTCACCATGCTCTTGGGCAACAAGCAGCGCACGGTGGCTGACCGGTTGGTGGACGTCGTTCGTCCCGGCCCGCAGAATAGTACGCGCATTAGCAGCCGGTCGCAAACCTCGGCCCTGCCGCGGATGGGCGCCGTGCTGATGCCCGACGACGAGGCCCAGCTCAGCAAGCTCAAGAGGCAGCTCCAGCAGGCGGGGCTGTATCAACAGCATTCGTCCGCTATCTTCCTGGGTGTGAAGTTTCTCTGCATGGTCATTCCCATGCTGGTGGGCTTGGCGTTGTTCGGACTGCAACTGTTGTCGTTTCCTATTGCGATTTTGATCGGGACGTTTGTCGGTCTGTTGGGAACGATCATCCCCACGATCTGGCTGAAGGGACGCAAGGCGAAGCGCCAGAAGGTGCTGCGGCGCTCGCTCCCCGACGCTTTGGACGTGATCGTCATTTGCCTGGAGGGGGGCTTGAGCTTGCCGGCGGCGTTTTCCCGCGTGGCCAGCGAATTGCACGATGCCCATCCGCTGCTGGCTTCCGAAATGGCCATTGTGCAGCGCGAGATTCAACTGGGCCGCTCGACGGGCGAGGCCCTGAGCCAATTCGCCGACCGCTTCGACGCCGAGGAATTGCGAGGCTTGTCCTCCGTCATCATTCAGGCCGAGCGGTTCGGCGCCAGCATCACCAAAGCGCTGCGCGTCCATGCCGACAGCTTGCGGCAAAAGCGCTATCGCTTTGCCGAAGAACTCGCGGAAAAAGCCCCGGTGAAGCTGATCTTCCCCACGGTGCTTTGTATTTTTCCTGCGCTCTACATCATCATGATGGGCACGGCCCTGATCCGGTTTCTCGAAGTGCTGCAAAGCTGGAACTAAACGCCGCCGGTTAACGCGAATCTCTAAACGATTGACCGTGTCCAAATTGCAATCCGCCGCATGTTGAAGATCCAACAAGAATCAACGAGCGTGCGGACGGCCGCGCCGGCGACGGCCGCGACACCTGTCGTGCCGGCTCCCGTCGTGCCACAGACGCCCAATCATCGCCTGGTCGATATCGGCGGCATCCCGGCGCCGCAGGCTGTTTCGGATCTTGCCGAAACGGGGATCGATCTGGCGGTGCTGGAAGGTCTGGCGCTGAAGCTGGCGTACAGCGTGCCGCGGTTCACCACGCAGTGGGCATCGCAGCGGCTCTGCCTCCCCCCTGCCCTGACGTCGCAGCTTCTCGATCGGCTGCGGGCGGACAATCTGGTCGAGCTGCTCGGCCAGGTGGGCGTGTTCAATCACCATGTGGCGATCACGGACCGCGGCCGCGAGCAGGCGCTGCGGCTGCTGGAGATTTCCAACTACATCGGGCCGGTCCCCGTGTCGCTGGCCGATTATGCCGCCAGTCTGCGCTGGCAGTTCGATCATCTGCCCGAGCCGACGCTCGCCGGCGTGTCGACCGCGCTTTCGGAATTGGCTTTGTCGTCGGAAACGGTGGAGGTGGTCGGCCTGTCGCTCCTGTCGCGGCGCAGCCTGTTCCTCTACGGCCCGCCGGGCAACGGCAAGACAACGCTAGGGCACCTACTGCACGATGCGGTCGACGGATCGCTGTGGATTCCGCATTGCCTGGGGGTCGATCACAACATCATCCGCATCTACGACCCGACGGTGCACGAGCCGACGCCACTGGAGTCGGCGAGCAATGTTTCGCGATTGATCGACCAGCGCTGGGTGCGGGTCCGCCGCCCGTTTATTGTGGTTGGCGGCGAGCTGACTTTGGAATCGCTGGACCTGATCTTCAGCAACAACCAGGGTTTTTGCGAAGCGCCATTGCACGTCAAGGCGAACGGCGGCACGTTCCTGCTCGATGATTTTGGCTGCCAGCGCGTTTCGCCCGAGCAGTTGATCAACCGCTGGATCCATCCGCTGGAACGGCAGGTCGATTTTCTCACGCTGCAAACGGGGCAGCAGGTGGCGATCCCGTTCCGGCAGTTGCTGGTGGTGTCGACGAATCTCGATCCGCAGGAGGTGATGACCCCGGCGTTCCTACGGCGGATCGGCTATCGGGTTCACTTGGACAATCCCGACGCGGAGCGATATTCGGAAATCTTCCGCCGCTATGCGGCGCAACTTGGACTCGATGTCCCGGCGGAGTTGTTGAGCAAGCTGTTCGCCCGTTATCAAACAGAGCAGCGGTCGATGCGCTGCTGCGAGCCGCGCGATCTGATCGAACGCTGCCGCGACATCTGCCGCCTGCGCGATCGGCAGCTGGAGCTGAGCGACGAAGTGCTGGACCTGGCGTGGCGCGGGTATTTTGGCGCGTAAGGATAAAACGGGTGTTGAGGTTTGAGTGGTTTGAGCAGTGAGTACTGCTTGCCTACCTTTTCGCCGCTCATTTTTCTTGGGCCCTTTATCAGGGCCCATCGCGGGTCGATTCAGCCGGCAACTCTGGTCGCGGCGCGACCAACCATCCGTTCGTGCTGCATCGAGTTTCGTTTCATTGACGACCTCGATGCTGCGTCGAAGTACAGAAAAACGCTTGTTTTTACGGTGTTTTTCTTTCTCACGCGAGGTCCGCGCTACTTCTGTAAAGGCCAAGTGTAAACCCCTGTAAATCGTAGTGTAAACTTCCCATTACACCCAAAATGGTTAGCTTATTTATTCTACTTAGCTTGACTAGTTTATGCATCTGTTTATCATAGGCTTCAAAGCAGGCGAGTACTTTGCGGACAATTGAAACGCTTTGAGAAACGCTAATCGCCCCCCACCCCAACCTAATGCACACCCGGCGGCGCCCTTGCGAATGACGCGAGAGCGCGGTCACCCCGTGCATTTTTACGTTGCCACGCTGGCAACTCCACTCACCGCTGTCGGGCTCCCCGCCCGCGCTAGAGGTGAACTGCGGAACGGCGAGCAGCACAAGTTTGGCGGTCGGAGCGGATACGACGAATGTGGGCAAGCTTCGTAAGCGACCGATCAACGCAGGCAGGAGAGTAAGAATGACTAATAAAAAATCCAATCACCGCAGCCTTAGCCGCATCTACCACCTTCCGTGGATGCTGCTGGTGATTGTTGGACTGCTGGCCGAGCCGATGACTGCGCATGCTGTAACGCGAACCTGGAGTACCACGAGTGGTAATTGGAGTTCCACTTTCAACTGGGGATTTAGTTCCGTCCCGAACGCAGCCGGTGATATTGCGAACATCGACAATGCTATCAGTTCAAACGCGACGATCACGATCGATACTACTTCGCGGACCATTGGCATCCTGAATATTGGCGACACGGATGACACTAATTCATTTACCATTGCCGCCTCGGGTGGCGCCTCGTTGATTTTTGATAACAATGCCTCGCACGCGCAAATCAATCAGGAATCCAGCAGCAATGGCGACACCATCTCGGCGCCGATTCTCCTTAAGGGGAGCTTCCTGGATATCGCCAACGCCGATGCGGACACATTTACGATTTCGGGTGGCATCTCCGCAGGATCTTCCGGCACCAAGACTATTACCAATCTCGGTGGCAGTACTGGCGCGGTCCTGCTCAGCGGCAGCATTACCAATAATCTCGGCACCGTGGCGGTGGTGCAAAATAGCGGCACGAGCGCTCTGACGCTCTCCGGTTCGGCTAACACATTCACCGGCGGCGTTACGCTCACTACGGGCACATTGAACATCAACAGCACGACTGCCCTGGGCGCGACCGCCAGCACATTGACGATCACGGCCGGCACGATCAATAACACCAGCGGCAGTGCTAAAACGCTGGCCAACAATAACGCCCAAACCTGGAACGGCGACTTCGCGTTCACCGGCAGCAGCGATCTGAACCTGGGGACCGGGGCCGTCTCGCTGGGCTCCGCGGCGGGAACTTCCCGCACAGTGACGGCCAATGCCGGCACGCTCACCATCGGCGGCGTCATTTCCAACGGCACCACCGCCAATAGCCTGATCAAGGCCGGCGCCGGCACGATGACGTTCTCCGGCACCGCCGCCAACACGTTCACGGGAGCAACCACGGTCAACGCCGGTACGCTCGTCCTCGACAAGAGCGACAACGTCACGGCAGTTGCCGGAAGTCTGACCATCGGGGACGGCAGTGGAACGGATGTCGTTCTCTTGGCTTCTAATAACCAGATTGCAAGCACCTCCATCGTCACGATCAATACAGGGGGCATCCTCCGCACGGATGGGTTCGAAGCGACCATCGCCGGCCTGACCGGCACGGGGACGGTTACAAACGACAGCGCCACCAGCGGAAACGACACCCTGCTGACCATCAATGTCGCCAGTGGATCAAATACATTCAGCGGCATCATCCAGGACGGCAGCTTCGGCAATGTCGGGATCACCAAGTCGGGGGCGGGCACTCAGATATTCTCCGGTGCGAATATCTACAACAATGCCACCTCGATCATCGCCGGCGTGCTGAATATCCAAAACTCCTCGGCGCTGGGTGATCCGGTCACGGGGGGCACGTCGGTCACCGCCGGGGCCGCTTTGCAAGTTCAGGGGGGAATCGCAGTCGGCGCCGAAGTGCTGACGCTCAACGGCACGGGCGTGGCCACCGACGGCGCGCTGCGCAACATCAGCGGCACCAATTCCTGGGCTGGCGGCGTCGTCCTCGGCAGCGCCAGCCGTATCAATTCCGACGCCGGCACGCTGACCATCACCGGAGGAATCACGGGGACAGGTCTCGCCTTGTCGGTCGGTGGCGCCGGCGACACGACGATTCAAACCAACGGCATCAACACCTCGACCGGCGGCACGCTGACCAAGGACGGCAACGGCACGCTGACCATCAGCGCGACGAGCAACTACACCGGCAATACGACGATCAGCGACGGCGTGGTGAACATTCAGAATGCCACGGCCTTGGGCACGACCGGCAGCACGTCGGTGGCGTCGGGTGCCGCCCTGCAGCTTCAAAACAGCATCGCAGTCAGCGGCCAGGCGCTGACGCTCAACGGCACGGGGGTTTCCGCCGATGGCGCGATGCGCAACATCAGCGGCACCAACTCCTGGGCGGGCGCTGTGACGCTCGGCACCGCCAGCCGGATCAATTCCGACGCCGGCACGCTCACGCTTAGCGGCGGCATCACCGGCACCGGCCTCGGCCTGACGGTGGGGGGGGCGGGCAACACGACGGTTCAAACCACCGGCATCAACACCTCGACCGGCGGGACGCTGACCAAGGATGGCAACGGCACGCTGACGTTAGCGGTCGCCAGCAACTACACCGGCACGACCACGATCAGCGCCGGCGCGTTGAACGTCCAGAACGCCGCGGCGCTGGGGACGACTGCCGCCGGGACGTCGGTGACCAGCGGCGCCACCTTGCAACTTCAAGGTGGCATCGCCGTCACCGGCGAAACTCTAACACTCAACGGAACCGGCGTGAGCACTACGGGTGCCCTGCGCAACATCAGCGGCGACAACTCCTGGTCGACCGCGGTCAACCTGGCCACCGACAGCCGCGTCAACTCCGATGCCAATACGCTGACTCTCAGTGGCGGGATCACCGGAACCGGCAATGATCTGACCGTCGGCGGTTCGGGCAACACCACGATCAGCACCACGGGAATCACCACCGGCAGCTTGGCGCAGTTGATCAAGGACGGCAGCGGTGTGCTGACGGTCGCGGTCACCAGCACCCACACTGGGGCCACGACGATCAACGCCGGCACGCTGGCCCTGGGGGCGGCGGGCAACGGCACGAACACGCCGCTGGGCACCACGGCCACCGGCACCTCGGTCACCGCCACCGGAGCAGCGCTCGACCTGGACGGCATCACGCTCAGCACTTCCGAAGCCCTGTCCATCATCGGCACGGGCGTCAGTTCGAACGGAGCACTCACCAACAGCGACGTGGCGGCAACTTATTCGGGCGTGGTCACGATCGGCACGGGCGGAGCCAGTATCGGCGGCACGGGGGACATCACGCTGACCGCAGGTCTGACGGCCAATTCCAATACGCTGACGAAGGTTGGCACCAACGTCTTGACCTTAAACGCCACGAGCAGCCGCACCGGGGCGACCAACGCCAACGCGGGCAACCTCGTCGTGGGCAACGCCGGCGCGCTGGGGAGCAGCGGCACCATTACGGTCAACAGTGGCGGTGAACTCGATGTCGCCTCGGGGGTCACCTTTACCCGGGGGATCACGTTGGTTTCCGGCGGCACTTTCGGCGGCAAGGGAACGTATACGCCCGGTAGCTCGTTCTCCATAACCGCCGGTGCCCACATTGCCCCGGGCATCAACGACATCGGCACCTTTAGTATTAATACCACCAGCAATACCACGACCTTTAACACTGGCAGCGTGCTGGATATTGACATCAATGGTGCCAACACCGACTTGCTCAATGTCACCGGCACGCTCAACACCAGCAGCGCCACCAGCGTGCTGGCGCTGAACATGGTCAGCCCCACGCTCGGCAAGTACAAGATCGCCGGCTTCACCACCGGCATCACGTTTACCGGCAACGGCAACCTCGCATCCGACGGCGGTTTCGGCGCAGTGACCGGCCTCGACTCCGCTTACACACTCTCTGTAATCACCGGAGCCAACGGGGAAATTGACCTGACACACAAGGCCGATCAAACCTTGACCTCTCCCAACCCGGCCACGATCAACATCATCACCGGCGCGACCACCAGCATTAGCGCGATCCTAAGCAACACCGCGCCGACCAACTCGACCGCGCTAGCCGTCGCGCTGGCCAACAACAGCGGCACCGGCGGCACGGTCAGCAGCCTCACCTCCTCGTCCGGATCGACGGTGGCCGGGGGTTCCACGTCGAACATCGGTGGCACGTTCACCGCCGGCGCGGTCGGCCTGGGCAAGACCTGGAGCATCAAGAATACCGACCTCAACGCGATTACGACCACCGCCACCACCGGCGGGACCGTCAACGTCTATTCCCACACCGCTCCGACATTGACCGTGGCCAGCGGCAACAATCAATCCATTATCATCAATAACTCGCTCACCTCGGCCACCGCCACGCTCTCCAATCCTGGCAGCAGCTCGACGGCGCTGGATGTCGGCGCGTCGCTGACCAACCTGACCGGAGCGACCGGCTCGGCCGTGTTGGCCGCCGGCGGCACAGGCACGTACACCGCCACGGGCTTTGTGACGAACTCGGTCGGCATCGGCAAGACGCTGGCCGTGAGCCTGACTGCGGGCGACGATCAAACCGTCATCGGCCATAACGCCTTGGCCGCGCTGAACACCAGCTTCACCTACAACGTCTACAATCACTCGGCCCCGACATTCAACATTGCCGGCGGCAACAACCAGTCGGTGATCATCAACAACTCGCTTGCCGCGGCCACGGTCACCTTGGCGAACACCGCCGGCGCGACTCCGGCCCCGTTGGACGTCAACTCGCTGAGCAACCTGACCGGTGCCAGCACCGTTGGCTCCGGCGCGTCGGGCACGTACACCGCGACAGGTTTTGTGACCAACTCGGTAGGCATCGGCAAGACGCTCAACGTCGGCCTCAATGCCGGCGACCAGCAGACGATCACCGGCGCCAACGCCTTGAGCCCCTTCAGCTCGAGCTTTACTTACAGCGTCTACAACCACTCGGCCCCGACGCTGACTTTTGCCAGTGGCAATAACCAATCGGGCTTTGTCGGCGGCAGCTTTGCCAACGCCACGTTCACGTTGTCGAACACCGTGGGCACCACGCCCGCTCCGCTGGATGTGAATACGCTTAGCAACCTGACCGGCACGAGCGGCTCGGGCGTCGTCGCCTCGGGTGGCACCGGCACTTACACCTCGTCCGCCCTCGACAATTCCACCGCCGGGATCGGCAAGACGTTGGCGGTGAGCCTCAAGGCGGGGGACCAGCAGACGGTTGTTGGGGCCAATGCACTGAGCACGCTGAGCCAGACGGTCACCTACAACGTCTACACGCATTCGGCTCCAACGCTGACGGTGGCCACGGGCAACAACCAGTCGGTGATCGTCAACACGGCGTTGTCGTCCGCCACGGCCAGCCTGTCCAATCCGGGCAGCACGTCGGCTCCGCTGGATGTCAACTCGCTAAGCAACCTGACCGGCACCACCGGCTCGGGCGTCGTCGCCGCCGCCGGTACTGGCACCTACACCGCCACCGGTTTTGTGAACAGCTCAGTCGGAATCGGCAAGACGCTGGTCGTGGGCCTCAACGCCGGGGATCAGCAGACCATCACGGGAGCCAACGCACTGACCCCGCTGAGCACGACGTTCACCTATAACGTCTACAACCACTCGGCCCCGACGCTCACCATCGCCGGCGGCAACAACCAGGCGGTGATCATCAACAATTCGCTCGCCGCGGCGACGACCACGTTGGCCAACACCGCCGGCACGACGCCCGCTCCGTTGGATGTGAATACCTTCAGCAACTTAAGCGGCGCCAGCTCGGTCGGCTCGGGTGCTTCAGGCACGTACACCGCCTCCGGCTTTGTGACCAACTCCGTGGGGATCAACAAGACGTTGGCGGTGAGCCTCAAGGCGGGGGATCAACAGACGATCTCCGGCGCTAGCGCCTTGAGCACGTTGAACCAAACGTTCACCTACAGCGTTTACAACCACTCGGCCCCGACGCTGACCATCGCCGGCGGCAACAACCAGTCGATCATCACCGGCGGCACCCTGGCCGCCGCTACCACCACGCTGGCCAACACGGCCGGCACCACGCCGGCTCCGTTGGATGTCAATACACTCAGCAACCTGACCGGCACGACCGGCTCAGGCGTGGTCGCCTCCGGCGCCTCGGGTACGTACACCGCCACTGGCTTCGATACCACCACCGTCGGCCTGAACAAGACGCTGGCCACGAGCCTCTTGGCCGGCGACCAGCAGACGATCGTTGGCGCCAGCGCACTTAGCTCGAAGACCGCCAACTTCACGTACAATGTTTACGCCCATTCCAACGGCGTGCTCACACTCAACACCAACGACAATCAAACTGTAATCGTGGGTGCCACCGCCGCCACGGCGGGGCTGAGCCTGACGAATGCGGGGGCCAACAACGCGGCCCTGGACGTGAACAGTCTCACCAGCAACCTGACGGGCAGCACCGGCGCCGCCCTGGTCGCCGCCAACGGCAGCCAGAGCTACACCGGCACGTTCAACACCAGCACCGCGGGCCTCGGCCAAACGCAAACCTTCACGGCCACCGTGCAGGACACGAATCTCTCGGGTCGCGGTTCGGCCTATGCCGCGTCCGCCACCGGCACGATCAATGTGTATGGCCACTCGGCACCCACGCTCACGGTGGCCAGCGGCAACAATCAGTCGGTGATCATCAACGGCTCGCTCGCCGCGGTCTCGGTCGCCTTGGCCGACACGGCCGGGTCGACGCCGGCGCCGCTGGATGTCAATTCGCTGATTAATCTGACCGGATCGACCGGTTCGGGCGTAGTCGCCTCGGGCGGCACCGGCAGCTACACCGCCACCGGCTTCATCACCAACACGGTGGGGCTCAACAAGACCCTGTCGGTCAGCCTCAATGCCGGTGATCAGCAAACCATCACGGGCCACAATGGCCTGAGCAACCTCAGCACGAATGTCACGTACAGCGTCTACAACCATTCGACCCCGACGCTGAGCATCGCCAGCGGCAACAACCAATCGGGCTTCGTCGGCGGCTCGTTTGCCAACGCCACGTTGACCTTGGCGAACACCACCGGCGCCGCGCCGGCCCCGCTCGATGTCAACACGCTGAGCAACCTGACCGGCACGACCGGCTCGGGCGTGGTCGCTTCCGGCGGCTCGGGCACCTACACTTCGACTGCCCTGGACAGCTCCACCTCCGGCATCGGCAAGACCCTGGCCGTGAGCCTCAAGGCGGGGGACCAGCAGACCCTGTCCGGTGCGAATGCCCTAACCACGCTGAGCCAGACCGTCACGTACAATGTTTACGACCATGCGGCTCCCACGCTGACCATCGCCAGCGGCAATAACCAGTCGGTGATCGTAGGCAACTCGCTGTCTGCCGCCACGCTGAGCTTGTCGAACCCCGGCACCGCGTCGGCTCCGCTGGATGTCGCCAACCTGAATCACCTCACCGGCACCACCGGCTCGAATGTGGTGACCACCGGCAACTCGGCGTCCTACACTGCCACGGGCTTCAACACTGCCGTCGCCGGCATTGGCAAAACGCTGGCGGTGGGCCTCGACGCCGGCGATCCGCAGAGTCTGGCCGGACACAACGCGCTCAGCACGCTCAACCAAACGCTGACGTATAACGTGTACGACCATGCCTCCGGTTCGGTCGTCACTGATACGCTGACCATCCCCGACGTGATCGTCGGTTACAGCTCGCCGGTGGCCAGCAGCAACGCGCTGACGGTCAACAACGCGGCGGGTGCCCGTGTGAATCTCAAGACCACCAACAATGGTCCCAACGGCACGATTTCGCTCAATAACGTCTCCAACGTCGCGGCCGGCAGCAGCGGGTTGCTGACCGCCACGATGGCCACCGGCAAGGGGGTGAGCAATTTCCTCTCGGCCATCACGCTCACCTATGCCGACGATTCGGCACTGGCCGGAGCACAGAGCAGCGGCTTGGGAACTTCTTCGATTTTCATCACCGGCAATGTTTACGATCACGCTCGCGGGTTTGTCAGCGGCTCGACGCTGGTCATTCCCGACGTGTTTGTCGACTACGCATCACCGGTCGCCAGCACGGGCTCGATCAGCGTGAACAATCTGACCGGCTTCCGGGTCAATCTCAAGACGACCAACAACGGGCCGGTGAACTCGATTTCGCTGGGCAATGTTTCCAACATCGTGGCCAACGCCAGCGCCCCGATCACCGCCAGCCTGGCCACCGGCAAGAGTTCCGGCAGCTTCAGCCAGGGAGTGACGCTGACCTATGCCGACGATTCGTCCTTGGTCGGAGCCAGCAACAACGTGGGAACCGACACGATCACCGTCACCGGCAACATCTACGAGCACGCCTCCGGCTCGACCGTCGGCGGCTCGACGCTGAACTTCACCGACGTGATTGTCGGCTACGGTTCAACGCAGTCCAGCGCCAACGCGGTAACGATCAACAACGCCGCCGGCTTCCGCGTGAACCTGAAGACCACGAACAACGGCCCGCAGAACGGGTTCTCGATGACCAACATTTCGTCGCTGGCCGCCAACTCCAACGGCACGATCACCGGCACCATGGCCGCCGGCAAGGCGGTGGGCAGCTACAGCCAGAACCTGGCGCTCACGTACGCCGACAACTCTGCCATCGCCGGCGCGAGCAACAACACGGGAACGCAGAACATCACGCTCAACAGCAACGTCTACGACCATTCGTCCGGCTCGGTCGATACCGCGTCATTGGTGATGCAGGATGTGATCGTCGGCTACTCGGCACCGGTGACCAGCAACACGGCGATCAACGTGAGCAACGCCGCCGGCTTCCGCGTGAACCTGAAGACCACCAACACCGGGCCGCTCAGCGGCGTGTCGCTCAGCAACGTGGCCGGTGTGGCGGCGGGCGGCAGCGGCGCACTGACCGCGGGCCTGGCGACCGGCAAGGGGGTGGGAAGCTACAGCCAGAACATCTCGCTGGTCTATGCCGACGACTCGGCTTTGGCCGGAGCGAGCAGCATCACTGGCTCGCAAACGGTCAACGTCAGCGGCAACGTGCTGAATCACTCCAACGGCTCGTTCAACAGCACGTCGGTTAATAACGATTCGCTGACGCTGGACCTGGGGACTGTGATCACCGGCGCCTCGACGCAAACCGCCGGCTTCAACATCGCCAATCTCAGCGGCGCTAACACCGCCGGACTGAACCGGGGCACGATCACGCCCAGCGGTGTGAACACTTCGGAGTTGACTACGGACCTAGGCGTCAACAACTTCACGAACCTGGCCGCCGGCAGCAGCCAGGCCTTCACCGCCTCGATGTCCACCGGCACGGTCGGCACGCTGAGCGCCACGTACACCGTGGGGATCGGCGACCGGACCGATCTGGCCGGAGCCACGCTCAACGCCACGCCGCTGACGCTCAACCTGACCGGCGACGTGAAGGGGCACGCGGCCCCCACGGCCACGATTACCGCCGGGGACGGCTTCTCGGCCATCGTCGGAGCGACCGGACTTTCGGCCACGGTGAATCTGGCCAACGGCTCGGGCCATCTGGCCGGACTGCAAGTCAGCGCCGCGCCGTCGATCGCCAGCGGATCGATCAGCAACCCAGGTGCCCTGCTGCTGGCCCCAGGCGCCAGTCAGAATTACAACGCGACGTTTAACGCCGGCGCGGTCGGAGCGTATAGCAATCAAGTCACGTTCACCGCTGGCGACGACCAGTTGCTCACCGGACACAATGCTCTGGGGAGCGTGACGGCCAATATCACTGGCACGGTGTACGATCACGCCTCGGGCTCGGTCGACGACACGACGCTCACCATCGCCGACACGTTCGTCGGTTACGCCTCGCCGTTGGCCAGCACGAACTCCATCAGCGTGAGCAACGCCAGCGGTTTCCGCGTCAATCTGAAGACCACGAACGATGGCCCACAGAATTCGATCTCGCTGGGGAATGTCTCGGGCATCACGGCCGGCAACAGCGGCTCGATCTCGGCCAGCCTCGCCACCGGCAAGGGAGCCGGCAGCTACAGCCAGGGGCTGACGCTCACTTACGCTGACGACTCGGCTCTGGCCGGAGCCAGCAGCAATGTCGGCACCCAGGCGGTGACGGTCACCGGCAACGTGTACGACCACGCTTCTGGCTCGGCGGTCGGCGGCACCACGCTGAACTTCGCTGACGTGATCGTCGGCTACGGCTCGGCCCAGACCAGCACCAACTCGGTGACCGTCAACAACGCGGCCGGCTTCCGCGTGAACCTGAAGACCACCAACGATGGCCCGCTCGGCGGCCTGTCAGTGAACAACGTCTCGGGCGTGGCCGCGAACGGCAACGGCACGGTCACCGGCAGCCTCGCCACCGGCAAGGGAGTCGGCAACTATAGCCAGGGAATC
The DNA here is from genome assembly GCA_021413585.1 of Planctomycetia bacterium. Classification (GTDB taxonomy): domain Bacteria; phylum Planctomycetota; class Planctomycetia; order Pirellulales; family UBA7805; genus JAIOPX01. The sequence goes on along the minus strand of JAIOQB010000278.1, from coordinate 25,572 downwards.
ACGCTCACCTACGCCGACGATTCGGCCATCGCGGGGGCCAGCTCGAACCTCGGCACGCAAGCCGTAACGCTCACCGGCAATGTTTACGACCATGCCGCCGGTTCGGTCGATGCCTCTACGCTTTCGTTCGCCAACGTGATCGTAGGCTACTCGGCTCCGGTGACCAGCAGCAACTCGATCAGCGTAAGCAATGCCACCGGGTTCCGCGCCAATCTGAAGACCACCAACGACGGCCCGGTGAACTCGGTGTCGCTCGGCAATGCCTCGGGTGTCGCCGCTGGCGGCAGCAGCCTGATCTCGGCCAGCTTGGCCACGGGCAAGGCGGCCGGAAGCTTCAGCGAAAACCTCACGCTGACTTACGCTGACGACTCGGCCCTGGCCGGTGCCAGCAGCAACGTCGGCACGCAGTCGGTCATCGCCAGCGGCAACGTGCTCAATCACGCGGTCGGTAGTGCCACCGTCACCGCCGGCAACAACTTCACTGCGATCGTAGGAACCACCGGGTTGTCGGCCACGATCGGTGTGACGAACACGGCCGGCTCGCCCGCTTCGGCCTTGCAGGTGCAGGCCACTCCGGGCATCGGCACCGGTTCGCTCAGCGATCCGGGGCAAGTGTTCATCGGCGGCATCGACGGGGGCGCGGCCTCGCAGTCGTACACCGCGACGTTTAACGTCGGCAACACGGCCGGCAGCTTCAGCAACACGGTGACATTCAGCGCCGGCGACCGCCAGTCGCTGGCGGGGGCCAGTGGATTGGCCAGCCTCACCACCACGATCCAGGGAACGCTGCTCGATCACGCCGGCCCGTCGCTGAGCCAAACGACGGTCAACTTCGGCAACGTGCTGGCCGGCGCCTCGGTCAGCGCGGTTAACGTGAATCTGCAAAACGTCGGTGCCAATCGGGCCAACCTGGTGCTGACCGGCGTCAACGGCAGCGGCGACACGGCCACGCTCACTCGCGCGGGCAACTCCACCGGCACCATCGCGGCCAATGGATCACTGAGCAACTCGATCGGCCTGGTCACCTCGGCCGCGGGCAATTACTCGGCCAACTACGGCTACGACGTGGAAGATCAGAACCTCGCGGGGGGCACCGATCTGGCGACGCAGAACCTGGCCGTCTCGGCCAACGTGTACGCCGCGGCCCAGTTGTCCGCCAACACGAACATCACGCTCGACAGCGGCTCGCTGGTGTCGATCCAGAACGCCTCGGCCACGCCGCTGCGGGCCTCGGCCTATGTGGACTCGATCACGCTCAGCCCGCATTGGACGCTTCACAACTCTCTGCAAGTCGGCAGTTCCATCGCGGCCGGTGCCGGCACCTCCCCCTTGGCGAAAGTCAACTTTAGCGACGCAGGGCTGCTCAACGGCCAAAGCCTTGTCGGCGAGTTGACCATTGCCTTGGAGAACGATCAGGCACTGGCCGGAGCCACAAACCAGGACCTGGGGCCACTCACCTGGAACCTTGGCCACACCGTCACCAACGGCGTGGGCAACGGCACCGCCGACGTGACCGACGGCGGATCGTACGCCGGGCTCAACGGCAAGAGCGACAAGGCCCTGGCCTCCGTCGCAAAGTTGGTGGACGGCACGAACACCAGTGGCGACGACACGATCGTTGAAATGACGTGGCGCAACCGCACGACTCCCGAAGCCAACGGCTTCGCGGCCTCCGGTGACTCCGCCCAGTTGGTGAGCGACGTGGTCAAGCTAACCGGCACGGACAGCACGGTCTTCGTGTTTGAAATGACCGTCGGCCCGCTGGCGAACAATGCCACCGACATTTACCTGGCGTGGCTCGACGGCGGCATCTGGAAGTTGGCCAACGAAGGGAACCATGGCGTCAACACGACCGATACCGCCCTGTTGGACTACCAGGGTAGCTACCAAGCCTCCAACGCCAGCCTGCTCACCTTGGGTGCTTACGGTTACGACGCCGTCGCCCACAAAGTGTGGGCCGTCCTCGACCACAATAGCGATTTCTCTTCGTTGGAAATCATCCCGCTGCTGGAGGGGACGAGCATACCCGAGCCGAGCACTTGGGCCCTGGGTCTGATCGGCCTGATCGGCCTGGCCTGGTTCGGCCTGCGTCGCCGCCAGGTCCGGCAGAGCTAAGGCGTTTTATTGCCAGCCAGCAGCGACCAGCCAATCGACTTATAAACGGGCGGCGGTCCGCGCCAGGTTTGCCCTGCGATCTGGGCTTTGCCGCCACGTTCGTAATGGAATGACGGCACGAGGCCCAACTCGTCGAACGCGGTCCAATTGTTTGGCGGCCGGCTGTCGTTAATGCTGTGCAAGTCGCTCAGCGGTATTCGCACCGTTTGCCCGTCGGGCGAGCCCTTCAGTTTGATCGTGGCAAAATACTCTTGCGGCTGTCGGACGTGAGTTGGGTTCCACCACGGATTCGACTTCAACACCACCACCAGCGTGTTGTCTTGCGCTGATTTGAGGGTGACTTCCAGAACCGCCTGATCCGGCCCTCGCCATTTTGGATCGCCGATCTTGCGAGTCCACCGCTCGACCGATCCCCGCCAGGGTATCCACCAGTCCTGCCAATCGCGGGCGAAGTCGTCGATCAAGAGCGACTTCGCGTCGGTCCCCTTGACCCCCGCGGCCCGCAACTCCGCCGGTGTGGCGGTGAGCATGCGCGACGAAATGCTGAACGTGTCGCTGGTGAAGAACTCATAGTAGTACTCCGCCGTGGTGACTGGCGCGTCGATCGCGTACGTCACGTTGGCAAACGCGCGGAGCGTGGAGTCCATGTCGAGCACGGGACATTGGGCCGTCCAGGTGCCGTTCGACTCGTGGGCAGCCGCTGCGATCCAGAACCGCCGCCGCGGATCGTCGCCGCGGCTGTAGAACAATTCGACCGCCACGATCTTTCGCGATTTGTCCGGTGTCACCTCCAGCAGCGGCACGCCGTCGGGCTGCGGCAACTTCCACGCAATGCGGGGTGTCTGCGGGAAATGAAACGTCCCCTTCAACTGCTCGTCGAACCACAGCGGAATGCACACCGCCTCGGCCGGGGTGGTGCGATGATCGTGATGCACCGGCCGCGTAGTGCGGATGCTTTTGCTGTGGACGACGTCGATCGCCCGATCCGCCTCGTCCATCGCGCCGTTGAAATCGTTCGTCGGGCTCCCCAGCAGCAGCGGGCAGGTGATCAGCGGCAAGTGGGCCTCGTCAGCGATCGTCCGCTGGCTCAGCGGATCGAGGTGTATCGCGCGGGGCGAGCCAAAACCGCCGCACGTTGGCGCCGCGGCCCGCACGCGCGGATCGACCGCCGCCACGTGGGCCGTGACAGTCCCTCCCATCGAATGGCCGTAGACGCCAAGCTTCTGGCCGTCGACCTCCGGCTGCTGCTCGAGAAACGTCAGTGCCCGGCGGGCCGCCATGATCCCCAGGTACCAGTTGCTGTTTTTGGGCGAGGTGACGGAATACCAGTTGCTGTTTTTGGGCGAGGTGACGGAATCGATCGTCTTGGCGTCGGGCTCGAGGCTGGTGAAGCCGCTGTTGTGGCCGCGCTGCGTGGCGTCGACCGCTCCCCAGTCGGTATTGGGAAGCCCGGGGCGAATGCCGTCGATCCGGTTCCCCAGCCAGTTGATCGAGATGCAGGCGTACCCTCGCTCGGCATTGGCCCGCACGGCGTTAAGATTGGCCGACTGCCCCCCGCCATGAATCTGCACCAGCCCCGGCACCTTGCGCGCCCCCTGCGGCACGGCATACACCGCCGCCACACGCGCGGGCTGGCCGCGAAACGTGCCGACCGTGTAGCGCAGGTAGCGATAGCCGATTCCCTTATTGACCCATTCCCGCAGCACTTCGACGTTAAGCGGCTCGGCGCGGGGATCGTAGCCGGCCCAGAGTTCGGCGACGGATTGCGGGATTTTTGTCGTGGGCGCAGCTGGTTCCGCGGCTGCGCAAATCGATGCGGGAAGGAACAATCCCACCGCAATCGCCAAGATCCCCCAATAATGTCCAGATAACAATTGTCGCATTACTTTATCGGTGGGTAATGAATGCGGTATTTGGTTGCGGAAGTTCCTCTGCGGGTGGATTTAGATAATAATGCTTTTCCGCCGCTCATTCATCCCTCCCCTGAAAGCCCGCCCTGGTTATGAAGACCAATCTCGCACTTGCCGCTTTCTTGTTGGTCGTTTTTACTTCGATCTCCGCGCCGCCGTGTAGTGCCGCGGACGGCACACCGCTTAAGCTGTGGTATGACCAACCCGCTACGCAATGGATGCAAGAGGCACTCCCGATCGGCAACGGCCACCTGGGGGCGATGCTCTTCGGCGGCGTGTCCGTCGAGCAGATCCAATTCAACGAGGAAAGCCTCTGGGTAGGCAACGAGGAAGACACCGGCGCGTATCAGAACTTCGGCGACGTGAGGGTGCAACTCGATCGCCCGCCGGCAACCGGCAAGCCTGGCCCGTTGAAGTCGTACCGTCGCGAGTTGGACCTTCGCCGTGCCGTTCACACGGTCGACTATGAGCAGGACGGCGTGACATTCCATCGCGAAGCATTTGCTAGTTGTCCGGCCAAAGTGATTGTGGTTCGATTCACCGCCGACAAGCCCGGCTCACTCAGCGGCACGGTTGCCGTCAACGATGCCCACGGCGCCAAGGCTACCAGCGATGGCCACACGATCACCATCGCCGGTGCGTTTCCCGAATGCAAATACAGCGGCGGCAAAATCTGGCTGCCGCTCAACCGCGAAGCGCAAGTGCGCGTGCTCAACCAGGGGGGAACCATCGAGGCCAAGACCGGTCAGATCATCTTCCAGAACGCGGATAGCATCACGCTGCTGCTGTGCGCCGGCACCAACTTCCTGCAAGACCGGGCAAAGAATTGGCGCGGCCCGCTGCCCCACGACAAAGTCACCGCCCGGCTCGACGCGGCGGAAAAAACGCCCTACGACACCCTGCTGACAGCACACGTTAAGGACTACCGCAAGCTGTTCGACCGCGTAGCGCTCAACCTAACGGGGGACTCGGCCACCACCGGCCAAGCAACCATAGCCGACAAGCCCACGAATGTCCGGCTGGCTCAATACAAAGTCAGCGAACCGGACCTGGGGCTCGAAGAGCTGTTGTTTCAGTACGGTCGCTACCTGCTGATCGCATCGTCGCGCGAGGGAGGCCTGCCGGCCAACCTGCAGGGCAAATGGAACAACAGCAATAATCCGCCGTGGCGATCTGACTACCACACCGACGTGAATGTGCAGATGAACTACTGGCTGGCGGACGCAGCCAACTTGGGGGAATGTTTTGTCCCCTATATCGATTGGATCGACTCGATCCGCGCGGTTCGCATCGAGTCGACTCACAAGACATATAAAACCCGCGGCTGGACGATGCGTGGCGAAAGCGGCCTGTTTGGCGGCTCGACGTGGGACTGGATTCCCGGCACCAGCGCGTGGCTGCTGCAGAACAGCTATGACCATTATCGGTTTACCGGCGACCGCGAATATCTGCGCACCAAAGCCTATCCGGCGATGAAGGAAGTGTGCGAGTTCTGGCTCGATTATCTCAAGCCGCTCCCCAAAGGCACGCTCGTCTCCCCTAACGGCTATTCGCCCGAGCATGGTCCGCGCGAAAACGGCGTGTCGTTCGATCAGCAGTTGGTGTGGGATCTGTTCACGAGCACGATCGAGGCGGCAGATATCCTGGGCGTCGACAAGGAGTTCCGCGATTTGCTTTCCACCAAGCGAGCCAAGCTGCTCGGGCCCAAGATCGGCAAGTGGGGCCAGTTGCAGGAATGGATGGTTGATCGCGACGATCCGAAAGATACGCACCGCCATCTGTCGCATCTGATTGCCGTGCATCCGGGGCGGCAGATTTCGCCGCTGACCACGCCCGAGCTGGCCGCGGCCGCCCGCGTTTCGCTCAATGCCCGCAGCGACGACGGCACCGGCTGGAGCACCGCCTGGAAGATCAACCTGTGGGCGCGCCTGCACGACGGCGACCGGACGCACAAGCTGTTCGGCAAGCTGATCCGCCTGGTGGGCAACACTGGCGTGGACATGGGGCACGGCGGCGGGCTGTACGCGAACCTGCTCGACGCACACCCTCCGTTTCAGATCGACGGCAACTTCGGTTACACCGCCGGCGTATGCGAGATGCTGCTGCAATCGCACGCTGGCGAGATCACCCTACTCCCTGCCCTGCCGAAAGCCTGGGCCAAAAGTGGCAGCTTCACCGGCCTGCGGGCCCGCGGCGGATTTTGCGTGGACTGCACCTGGAAGAATGGCGAAGTGATTTCGTGCCAGGTCGTGGATGAAGTGGCGGCGGGGGGCGGAGCGAAGGTGAAAGTGCGGGTGAATGGGAAGGTGCAGGAGGTGGGGATGGGAGAGGTGCGGGCAAGGTAATCATCCGCGCCGGAGCGATTGAGGAGCATGTCATGGCAACAGATGCGTTCATTCCACTGAATCCGCTCGAACATGCGCTAGTAGCTGCGAAAAGCGGCCGCATGCGATTGCACGACTTTTTGTCGATTCTGCTGACGCATGACATTGTGATCCTGAGCGCGACGGAGGTGCAAGCAGACGGAACAGGCTTTCAGCCCTTGCTCTTCAATACGGAAAGTCAAGTTCTGATAGCTGTAATGACGGACCTAGAGAGAGCGAAAAAGCACCAAGATGTAGCGGAGTACTGCCTCACAATGAACGGTGAGCAAGCATTTGGCTGGTTGCCATCCCAATACGGAGTCGTCATCAATCCGGGTTTTTCTGTGGGCTTAGAAATACCGGCCGAGGGCGTCAAAGCGATTGTGCGTGATCTGGGTTCTCACCGTGGATAGAACGGAAAGCTGTTCAAACGGCTTCGAGATGGCTCACCAGGCGCGACGGCAGCTCGCGAAACCGCCTCGTTGTGCGTGGCTTCACATCCGATCCGGGTCCAGTTCTTCCGTCTGACCAGCGCGGTGTTCAGCGATTGCCTCTCGCGCAAGTCCCACGAGCTTCGCCGATGTTCGGGCAATGGCACGGTCGAAATCATTTTCAGCCGCCAACTCGGCGAGCAGTCGCGAAGCCAGCAAATCCTGCTCTGCATCCGACAATTTGGACGCTTCGGCGAAAGCTTTTTGAAGTAACGTGGTCATCATTACCCCTCGCTTATCAAAGCTTGACAATGCCGGTGGCAACGGTTCTTAGTATAGAATATGACAATCGATTTGGCGTTGCCACGTTGTGCAAAGGAGTTACCTCCATGAGACATTTCCGTTACCTTGTCATCGCCATCGTCTGCTGCGCCCCACTCACCCTGCAAGCGGCCGATGCCGTCTATCCCAAGGCCGAACTCCTGATCGAACCGGCCGAGCTGGCAAAGCCTGACGTCGCCGCGAAGGTCGTCATCCTGGATGCCCGCGAGCGGAAGAAGTTCGATCAATCGCATGTCCCCCACGCCCGCTGGGTGGACCACAACGCCTGGAAGTCGGCATTCGGCACAGGGACCGATGCCGCCGGCTGGAGCAAGCGGATCGGCATCTTGGGCATCGGCCCAAACACGCAGGTTGTCATCTACGACGATCAGTCCACGAAGGACGCCGCCCGCATCTGGTGGATCCTGCGCTATTGGGGGCACGATCACGCCCAGCTACTCAACGGCGGCTGGAAGACCTGGCAGGCGGACGGTTTGCCGACGTCGTCGGAAGCTCCGCCGCCGGCCGAGCCGGTGGTCTATCCGGCCCAGGCGCGCGAGCAACGCCTGGCCACCAAGCAGCAGATGCTCGATTTGATCAAAGGGGGCAAGGCGCAGATTGTCGATGCCCGGTCGGAAGGAGAATTCTGCGGGACGAACCTCAGCGGCAACAAACGGGCCGGCGCGATGCCCGGCGCAAAGCAACTGGAATGGAGCGATCTGATCGATCCCAAGACTAGCCGATTCAAGAGCCCCGACGAGCTGCGCCGAATCTTCGAGCACGCCGGCGTCGATCTGACCAAACCCACGGCAACCCATTGCCAGTCCGGCGGCCGCGCGTCGGTGATGGCATTCGGCCTGGAACTGATGGGTGCCAACGACGTCCGCAACTACTACCAAAGCTGGAGCGAATGGGGCAACGCGGACGACACGCCGATTGTGCCGGGGGAGAAGAAGAAGTAATTGACGCCGTCAACCGTCACTAGCCCGAAGCGCCAGCGAGGGGGCATCGGTTTCCGTCCCTCGCTTGCGCTTCGGGCTAGTGAAGTACCCGCCCCGCCGCTCAATACCGCAGCATGTCCGAATGCTGCATCATGATCATCAAGCTCCGCTTCGACAGCGGCCAGCCGCCAAGCAAGCGGGTGCGCAGCGCGGCTCGCTGGGCCGCCGAGCGCATGCGAGGGTCTGCCTCCGCGTCGCCGATGATGACGCCCAAGTCCGCCAGCGCCTGCTTCGATTCTTGCAGCAACGCAAACGTGCGGCCCCGATAGTAATGTGCCAGCCGCCGCAGTTGATCGGGCACATAAGGGCATTCCAGAATGTCGCCGAAGGCTCGCACCGCGTCCACGTGACGGTGGTTCTTCAGGGCAAAAATGCCCAATTGAAAGCGATAGGCCGGGTTCGGCGGGTCCTGCTCGGCCGCATGCTGCAGCAGATCGTACGCCCGGGCAACGTCGTTCTCTTGCTCGTAGGCCCGCTTCGCCTTGATGAACGTTTCCATGGCGGCCAGCTTTTCGCCGTGCTGTTTGCGGAACGATTCGTTCAGCGTCACGCGCAGCGGCCAGCGGCGAAAATCGCGGCGGTCGAACGTGCCGATCAGCGGCAGCTCGACAAACGGATGATGCGGCGCCGGCGCGGGGCCGGTCGATACGAGCACTCGATCACGGGCGGCATCAAGCACAACGCTCATCATCGTGGTGTGAACTCCCACGGTGCTCCCCAACCCGCGGGTTTCATTGACGTACGGATCGACTTGATCGCCGAGGACCGAGACCGCCTCTTCTGCGTCCATTCGCCCCCGCGCTTCGTCCAGCCGCTGCTGAATTCGCTGCGAACGTCCCTCAATGTCTTGAACGACCGACGTGTTGAGAAACAAGTTGCGGTCGCACAGCGGTGACGAGCGAAAATGGTTCGTCTGCACGTGCGAGTCCCCGACGGAGGGGCGGACCACCACTTGCCGGTTCGACATTTCAATCGTGCCGACGCGACCTTCGCGCGTGCTGGACACGAAGAAGCCCCACCCCGTCGGCGGCGGCATGCGGCGGAACAGGTCGACGACGTCGTCGAACGTCTTGGCATACCGCACGGCCTGATTGGCGGTGATGAACGCCGGCACGCCATGCACGGAGACGTCGGTGGTGGGGATCGTGTGCGACGACATGAAAATGCCCGCCTCGTTGTAGGCCGTGGTGCCGCAGTTATGCACGCCGGCCGAGACGAACGACATATACCGTTGTCCGCCGGTCGGTTCGCAATAGGTCACCGTCGGGAAGCGATCGAAGTAGCCGTTGAGGGGATAGTCGAGGTTGCGGCCCACGATCAGGCCGCCATCGGTGGTGCTGCCTCCCCAGGCGCCAAATGTTGTGCAGTGGCACGCCACCTGCGCCGCCACCGCCAACTGCCGCGCCGAAAGTTGCCGGCCGTCGTTGCTGTGGTTGGCCAGGATCAACATCACCTCAGGGTTGAACAAGCCGCGGACCAACTGTTCGACGCCAACGCCCGTCGCGTCGCTCAGCGCGATCGCCTCCTCGAACATGCCGATCTCGCCGAGCTCATCCCGCACCGCCACACTGGCGTGCGTGAGTATCCGGTTCGTGATCAGCCGATGGATCCCCTCGGCCAGCAGATGCTGGAACATGCTGTGCCGCCCCAGCATGTTGGCCACCGCGTTTTCGACCGTGCGGGCCGACTGCGGCGGGGCGCCGAGCGGAATCACGTCGGCCAGCAATCGCCCATGCTGCAGGGCCATCTCCGTATAGTCGCCGCGCAGGAACAAAATGTTCAGCCCATGTCGGCGATACAAACGCGCGCGATGAAAGTATCGATTGCCTGCCGCGTCTTCGATCACCGGACGGTGGTAGAGGTGGCCATAATTTCGCCGCACCTCTTCGGCCCGGGCACGAAACAGTTTTGGAATCGAGGCCAACGGCGTTAGTGTTGGAACGGCAGCGGAGACGAGCCGCAAACGGCCTTGCGTGCGCGACATCGGTTCGCCGGTTGCCGGACGTTCAACCGGTCGGGTGGCGTGGCCGAACCAGGGAACATGGGGGCCGCCCAGATGTTGCGAGGCAGAGGAGGTGAGCTTTTCTTGCGTGGACATCGGGACATTCCTGTTCTTGATTTCTACCTCTACAGTGCCGCCGCACGGTGCATTTCCAACACGAGCGGCCAGCGACGCCGCGGCTCGGCCGAATGCTCGGCGTACAGTCGTTCGATCAAAGCCGCATAGCGTCGCCCCACTTCGTTGCGGCGGACTTTTTCCGTCGCGGTGAGCGTGCGCTCGTCGGGTGAAAGCGACTCGATGATGCCGATGTGCCGAATCCGCTCGAAGCCGTGCTGGGCCGGGGCGTTGACTTGCTGTTCGACGTCGGCCCGCAGCAGCTCGACCACGCGAGGGTCATTCCGCCAATCTTCGGCTAGTTCGTGCCCTGTGTCGGCGGCCCAGCGCCGCACCACTTGCTCATTGAGTGCCACCAACGCGACCAGCGCCGGCCGCCGATGGCCGACGACCACGACCGCCTCGATCCACGGGATCGCGGCGAACCGGCCGGCGATCTGCGTGGCGGAGACGTTTTCGCCGTTGAGCAGTACCAGCATGTTGTCGAGCCGATCGTCAACGTACAAAAAGCCGTCTGCATCGACGTGGCCGGAGTCGTGCGTATGGCACCAGCCGTCCGCCGACCAGGTGGCCGCCGTCTCCTCCGGCAGATGCCAATACTCATGCACCACGTTCGGGCCGCGGACAAGCAGTTCGCCGGTTTCGGAGTCGAGCCGTGTCTCGACGCCGACGAACAGCTTGCCCACGCTGCCGAGACGATGCACCAGCGGCGTATTGACCGCCACGGGGCAATTGGTTTCTGTGCTGCCGTAACCTTCATACACCGGCAGATCGAGGGCACCGAGAAACGCGGCCGTCTCCAGCGGCAGCTTGGCCCCGCCGGAGACAAAGAACTCGAACTCTGGCCCCACGATTTGTCGTCGCACGCGTTTGGCCAGACGGCGCCGCAACGGCGCAAGCAGGGCGGACAGCAGACGGGTGGACCACTTGGACGTGCCGTGTGCTTCATCAAGAATCCGAGCGGCGGCGTTTTCAATCACGTAGCGAGCCCAGCGGCCGGGTATACCCGCCACCGCCAGTCGTTGTCGGATCGCGCGGACCATCGTCATGAGCGTCTCGGGAACGACCAGAACCAACTGGCCCGCGTTTTCGCGGAGGTCGCGGCGGAGCGAGTCGCGAAACTCGGGCGTGATCCGTGAATGGCGCCGATCGACCACCGCCGGATAGCGAGCCAGCGCCGGTGAAGTGGCGACCAGTTGACCCGTGCGCGACGGATACACATGGGCCCGCTCGATCAAAAACGACGTGACCGACGGCTGCACCCCCTGCCAGCCTGCCGCCGCGTAGGCGGTGTAGTCGACCAGTCGCGAAGCGGCGATCTGCCGCAAGTTCTCCAAAGCCTGGCCGTGCGTGACCGGCACTCCCTTCGGCCGCCCGGTCGAGCCCGATGTGTAGTACACGCAGGCTAAAGTGTCGCGCGTGAGCGTGTTCCAGGCGAACGACTTTTCAGCCCGCACTTTTTCAGTGGCCAGAACATCGCGCAGCAGTGATAGCGGCGGAGCTGTCGGACGCCATTCGTTGGGCAAATGGACCTCCTCGAAGGCCACGATGGCCCGCAGGTTGAGTTGCGGTAAACCGCCGCCGGCGTTGAGGGACAACTGCCACAACTTGTCAAGTTGCTCCTGGTTTTCAGTCAGCGCGAACGTGACGCCCGAGTCGCAGAGGATCTGGTGCAGCCGGTCGAGCGGGTCGCGCACGTAGGCCGGCACCACGACACCGCCCACGGTGTAAACCGCCATCTCCGCTTCCGCCCATTCGGGCCGGTCGAGCGAGATGATGGTTACAATGTCGCCGGGCCGGACGCCAACCCGTTCCAGGTGGGCGGCGAGCTTCAACACGCGCTCGCGAGACTGACTGTTGAGCGTGGCGATATAACGCCGAGGGAGATTCGGATTCTCCGGATCGGCTTGGGCCTGCTCGTAGGCGGGCAGATCGCGGGCCGCGTTGGCATTGAAAAAGAACGCCTCCGCCAGATTGGCGAACGACCGATACTGATCGGGATGAAACAAGTCTCGCGTCGGCATGGCACGCCTCGGCAGAATTGCCCTCAATGCGACAGATAGAAGAATGCATATACAAACATACAATTATTCGCAGCGGAGCCTTCCAGGGACAGGATAAAGCTGTCCGAGTGGGTGCAAATCGTGAGCCGGACGGAAAGAGGCCGAATGGACCTGATAGCTGGAAGGAGGGCGGCCAGGGTGGTCGCCGGGCGAGCCAACCCTACGCCGGCTCCAGCAGCGACTTTAGCAGCCGCAGCTTGCGCCAACCCGCGCTGCATTTAAGTCGGCCCGATACGACCGCCCGTGGGCCTTTGAGCACCCCGATGGCTAGGGCTTTAAAATCCGTTTCGCTGGCGGTGATCACAAAATCGGGCTCGTCGAGGACACCCGGCCGCACCTCCCCTACGCCGCGGCGGATGTAGAACGTGAACTGCTTGCCGCTGTCGCAGAACTCAAAACCAATCCGCAGGCTCAACTCAGCAGCCCGGTCAGCGCGCAGGCGGATCGGCAGCGACTGCATCAAGAGTTCGACCGGAATGCTGGCCACCGTCTCGACCTCCAGCCTCGGGCCGGCCGAGCGGGCCACGTCGCGCAGCTCGGCCGCCGAGCTGCGATAGTAGTTGCGTGCCACGGGGTTGGCGTCGGCAGCGGCCAGGCGGTCCAGCGCCGTGGCCTTCCAGTGTCGCAGCCGGTCGTCCTGCGGCCGCAGCGGCAGCAGTAGATCGCACAGCTCGGCCGCCCATTGTGGCTCGCCGCGTTCCAACGCGGCGACGATTTGCAGCTCGATCCGCGCCGGCCCGCCGGCCAACTCGGTCATGCGGGCGGCGTAGTCGGCAGTGGCCAGCGGGGCCAGCCGCGTCGGGTTGCCGTCGAACCAACCCAGGTATCCTTCATAAATCCCGCGCACGCCCCAGGTCACTTTGCCGTAGGTTTCCTGCAGGTAGGGGTGCGAGCGAAGATGCTCGGGGAGCCGGATCATCTCGACCATCTCGTCGGGCGTATGCCCTCGGTTGGAAAGCCGGATCACCGCGGCGTGGAGGTATGAGATGCCGTCGCGATACGCGGTGAGCACCTCGCTGACGTTTGCCGGCCCGCAAATCGGCTCGGTATGTCCCAGCGCCAGCCATTGCGGCTCCAGGCGGCGGATTTTATCGAGCGAGCCGATCCAGTCCCGCACGGGCCGCGGCGCGACGCCGCGAATGGCGTACAGATTCGGGAAGCTGCGATACACGTTGTCCCCCGCCATCACCCCGCCCGACTGAGGCAAATGCACCAGCAGATGGTCGCGCGTTTCGCCCGGCGCTTCGTGCAGGTCGAATTGCACCCCGCCGACTTCAAAGCTGGCCCGGTCGCGGAACGTGTGCGTCGGCAGCATCAGCGGCGGGACGCGATCGTGATCCAATTCCAGCACCGGGCCAATGCCGGTTGCCGATATTGCGTCGGGAGGAAGACCACTGCCGAACTGCTTCGCGCCGCGGCGGCGGAGCGTCTTCGAGAGACCGCCGAGCTGGGTGCGGATTTCATCAACGTAGTGATCGTTGGCCCAGATCGGCACGCCCGGGGTGTGAAACGCCGACACGCCCAAAATATGGTCGGGGTGCGAATGGGTGAGAATGATCGCCCGCACGGGGCCGGGGACGAGAGCATCGAACTCAGCTTTGACGCGCCGCGCTACACGGAGCGATTCGCCGGCGTCGATGATCACCTGGCCGCCGTCTACCGCCACCAGCGTGATATTGCTCAGGCCGTAGCCGATGGCGCAGTAGACGTGCTCCGTCAAACGCTCGATGCGCGGCGGGCCATGCTGCGGTTGGATCGCCGCACAGGGGGACTGGGCCGCCAGTTGCTTTGCGCCGGCATCCAGGGCTGTATCCGCACGGCGGCAGCGAAAGAAGAACGACACGGGGGATCTCCGTACGGTGACAGCACCGCGCGGGGATCGGCTGGCCCTGGGCGGAGCGCAGCGGACGCCGCGCTCTGGAATTGTAACCATGATGCGGGGAGAGAACAGCCGGCGCGTTGCGAAACGATTCGCTAGCCCGAAGCGCAAGCGAGGGACTTAGAGTGGTGCCCCCTCGATTGCGCGCTTGCGCGTCGGGCTAGTGAGCGGAATGGCGCTAGCCACCGGTCTCAGTTGGCGGCTCTCACTGGAACCCGCGGCTAGCGCCTTGCGGCTCACAAGCAGGTTTTCACGTCGTCACCGGCGCCTGCAACGGCACCACGATCCGGCGGCGGGCTTCCGCCAGCGGTCGGATCACCGCTCCGGGAACGTGCGACAGAACGCGATACGGCCACGGCACGTTGGGTTCCTTCGCCAGAATCTCGCGAGCGCGGCGGGTGTCGCCGGCGCCGATCAGCCCACGGGCAAAGTTCAGCCGGTGGCGTCGCAGGCGTTGCTGATAGAGCGAGGCGTGGCGGCGGAGGAACTCGGGCTCGGTGGACCAGATGCGCTCGTTGAGCACGTGCCATCCTTCGGCCCGGTCGAGCGTGCCGGCGTCGGAGACGCGGTCGTCGGCCAGGCCGTGCTGCCAGGCGGTTTCGCAGTCGAAATAGGCCGCATTGCCCTTGAGCGACAGCCGAGCAAAACAGTACCAATCCTCAAAAATCTTCAGGTCGGGGGCGAATTGCAATGCGTCGCCCGCCTCCACCCTCCGAACGATGAAGCTGCTGGTGAGCACGTAGTTATCCACCATTTCGGCCGCCGACAAGTCGCCGATGTGAACCGCGCAGTCGGCCACGCCTTCAGGAACTGCGGCAATTGAAGACAGCGGCACGGCCGGCGCCAGGGCCACGTCCCACGGCATCGGCTCCTTGAGCCAATTGATCAGGTAGTCATGAACGGGCTGCCCCCCTTTGAGCGTGACGGCGAAGTTCGAGAACGCGAACAGCA
Source organism: Planctomycetia bacterium (assembly GCA_021413585.1). GTDB lineage: Bacteria > Planctomycetota > Planctomycetia > Pirellulales > UBA7805 > JAIOPX01. Next base: position 10,422 of record JAIOQB010000278.1, on the reverse strand, counting down.
CGTCGGGCCGCGCGGCCATCAGCGCCCGCTGCATCGCCAACTTACCGGGCATCCATTCGTCGTCGGAATCGAGAAACGCCACCAAGTCGCCCCGCGCGTGCGACAGGCCGACGTTGCGGGCCCGTCCCGCGCCGCCGTTGGGAGTGAGCACGTAGCGAATCGGCCCGCTGATCCGCTCGACGACCGCCTGCGTGTTGTCCGTCGAGCCATCGTCCACGACGATGATCTCGTCGCCGCTTTGCAACTGCGACAACGCGGAGTGGATGGCCCGCTCGATCAGCGGGGCGCGATTGTAGGTGGGGATGATCACCGAAACCGAGAGATGGGGCATCGTGGTCGTCTCGTTGTGGTCACGGAATGGGCGGCGACGGATGCCAATTAAGGGCAAACGTCGGGCCGATCTCGGGCGGCGGCCACATGCGGACCGGGTGAATTGCCGTAAACCACGCGTTGATAGGCATTTAGGGCAGAAGCGGCCGGCCAAATGCCCGGGCGAGCCGGCGGGGATTGTTGCGATTTGGCAACACGCCGTTGATTGAGGACAGCGAGCTGCCCATGGCACCCAACAAACTCTACTGCGGCGCCGGCTCGGCTTCTTGCAGCTTGCCCAGGGCGACCGCAGCGGCGGCGCGGACTTCGGAGTCGGAATCTTTCAGCGCCACGGTCAGGGCCGCGACTGCTTCGTCGGACGGCGAGCCGATTTCACCCAGGGCGTAGACGGCCGCTCCGCGCACATCCACGTCTTTGTCCTTGATCGCGTCGCACAGCGGGCCGATCGACTCGCGGGCATCGGGGCCGATTTCGGCCAGCGCCAGGGCGGCCGTGTTGCGCACGCGACTGTCGTCGTCTTTGAGCGCCGCGGCCAGCGGCGCAACCGCCTGCTTGGCGGAGGGGCCGATCTGCTCCAAAGCCTGGGCGGCAGCCAGCCGCACATCGGCATTTTGATCCAGTAGCGCCGCGACCAGCGCCGGCACGGCTCCCTTGGCAATCGGGCCCAATTCGCCCAGCGCGAAGGCGGCGTCGCCGCGCACTTCCAGCTTGGGATCGGTCAGATAGCGGGCCAGCGTGTTGACGTGCGGCGCGGGATCGTCATCCAGCACGGCCATGGCACACTCGGCGTAGATTTTCAGATGCTTGTCCTTTTCGTCCGCCAACTCAGCCAACGCACCCATCGACGATTTTGCCTCGGACCCGATGCGCGACAGCGACAGGGCCGCGGCGCCGCGCACGTCGCGATCTTTGTCCTTGAGCAGCTCGGTAAGTCCACTGATGGCCGGGGCCGAATGTTGCGCCACGCGCGACAGGGCAAGCGCCGCCGCGCCGCGGACGGAGGACTCCTTGTCCTTTAGCGCCTCGATCAACGCCGGGGCCACCGCGCTGGCGTCGCTGCCGGATCGACCCAGCGCCACGATCGCCGTCCGGCGAACCTGGGCATCTTCATCCTTGAGCGCCTCCATCAACGCCTGCACGGTCTTGCTTGGCGCGGTGGGCGTCGCAACGCCATCGGCCGCCAGCAACAAACTGCCGGTCTGCCAGGAACCGAGCCAGCAGGCGGCTAATGCCACGACCATCCACTTCACCGAACCAACACTCAGCTTCGCGCGGAACATAAAATGCCTTTCGATTCAAACGATGTCGATCATGTACCACAGGATTATAACCAACTGGCAAACGAATCGCGAAAATCCGACAGAGCGAAATCGCGAAACGAAGAGAAATCGGCGAACCATCTGTTGGTGGATTCAATACTTGCTTTTTTCGCGTTTTCGCCCTTTCGCGTTTTCGTGATAGCGTTCGTCGGCGATTCCCAGACGGCAATCCCCCGACGACAATGCCCGGCCGCGGGATTGCTCCCCCGGCCGGGCATGTCATGTACAGCGTCCATACAGATCCGGTTGACTAGCGAGACGATTCGCTGCGCAACCGTTGCAGTTCGCGGGTGAGCCGCTCGAGGCGAGCGCTCATTTCGGCCAACTGCGCGTCGCGACCCTTGGGGGCCGCGGCAGTGCGAGGACCACCACCCGTGCGACCTTGCCAAGCGCCAGGTCCCGCGGGGGCATTAAAGTTGCGCGGACCTTGGAAGCCGGCAAACTGCGCCGGTCCAAAACCGCGACCGCCAAATTGCGGTCCGCCAGCACCGGGTCCACCAAATCCAGGGCGACCAAATCCAGGGCCTGCAAACCCAGGTCCACGTCCCCAACCTTGATTTCCCCAACCCGGCCGATGCATCGATCCGGCCATGCCGAATCCACGCATTCCGCCACGCTGCATGGCAAACTGTCCGGGACCAAATCCACGGTGACCCCACCACCAAGCCATTTGATGCATCTGGCCGCCGCGATGATAGGAGGCGTGTCCGCGTCCGTGTCCCTTATGACCATGGTGGCCGTGACCGTGATGGCCGTGCTTGTGGTGACCGTGATGACCATGCTTATTATGGCCATGCTTTTGATGACCATGCTTGCCATGGGCATACTTGCCGTGACCATGCTTGTGGCCCTGATGAGCGCCATACATGCGACCAGCAAACGCTCCCGGGCCCCGGAAGCCGGCATGCCACGAAGCAAACTGGGCGTGCGGTCCTCCGTGGAAGCCGGGGCCACCATGGAAACCTGCTCCACCGAATTGGGCACCGTGCCCACCACGTTGACCGTGGAAGCTGGCGAACGCGCATTGGCCGTTGCACTTTGATCCATGGCCAGCCTGGCCCTGCCCACCGTGACGACCATAGGCCGCCGCCATCATCCACGCAGCGCCCGGCCCATTGCCGGCGTGCCAGCGACTCTGTCCTCCGTCACCGCCTCGGCCGCCACCCATAGCAGCCCAACGCGCCATCGGAGGCCCATCCGGACCGAAGAAGCCCGGCCGCATGCCCGGACCGCGTCCCTCAGGACCCCGTCCCTCAAAACCACGACCAGCTACGCCACGCTCACGCGGACCACCATCCTTCGGACCATCGCCGCCGCGTGCAAAACGTCCCGGCCCAGCGGGAGCAGGGCCATGCCCCGGACCACCAAAGCCCGGACCACCAAAACCAGGACTACGGGGACCACCCGCATGCTCGCGCGGCGGACCACCTTCTGGCCCACCAGGCCGCTTCATGTCATGGGGCTTCTTGTCGGGACCGGGACGATCCGCGTCAGGTCGAGCGCGATCTCGACCGCGACTATCCCAATCGGGAAAACCAAACTCGCGCCGCGGGCGAGCCGCTTCCGCGGACCGATCGCCGGGGCCATCGTCGTTCGATGGATCGGCGCCCATCGCCGGCAGAGCCGTTGCCAGCAGCAACAGCGCGCCGAGACTGGCTCCGAGTGAATACATTCTCATCTCTCAATCCTCCTGATACTAAATGCAAACTGGAATCCGCCTGAAAACTCACGCGGCCGCGACAATCCAATTGTCGCGCCCGATTCACAATGCTTAAGCCTGATCCGGCGGCGGGCCGCCACTCGCTCCACCACGCGGCGCTCGTCCGCCCCGTCCCCGCTCGGGTTGACGGATCTCGCCCTTAAACGGCTCGCCCGTCATCTTCTTCCACGCGTCAGACTGCTCGGCCGTCAGCAGGGCGGTGAGCTTTTCCGTGGCCGCTTTGCGGGCCGCTTCGACCTTGGTGCGGCTTGCCGCGCGATCTTCCCCGGTGAACGCCTCGCGCACTTCCTTCATCAAGTCGTCTTGAATTGTCTTGACCTTCCCCTTCTGCTCGTCGGTGAGCTTCAGGGCTTCAGCCACTTCCGGCGAACTGAAGGACATCGCGCCGCGCACTTGCAGCGTGATCTGCTTCAACCGGCTGACTTGCTCTGGCTTGAGGATGCCCGCCACGGCGGTCTCGGTGGCCTTGGCTCGTTCCTGATACTGCTTCATCCGCTCTTCGCGGCTGAGGTCTTGGCCTCCCGCGCCACGAGCAGCGCGCTGCTTCTCGGCCAGCTTGGTAACCTCGCTCACTTGATCCGCCGTGAGCTTTAGTTCTTCCTGAACCGACTTCTGCGACAGCAAGCCCACTGGACTCATACCGGGGCCGCGTCCACCACCGCCGCCACCACCTGGCCGCTGGGCCTGAGCCCCCGAGATGGCCGACAACACGACTGCCACGGCGGCCGCCAACACTACACTGCACCTCTTCATCGTCTTCCTTTCTAACTGAAAATGACGCCCCATTTGCGGCGACTCGACAGATCCGGCACCCACCGGACCGCGGCCGCTCGCCCACCAATCAACTTGCAACGCGTCAGGGCGTCCATGAATGTACCGGACCGCGTCGCAGCTTGTAATCCAGCAGATCGAAACTTTGCCGTCACTCACTTACCTGTAAAACGGTTCATCGAGCGGACTCTACCCGGCCACTTTTTTCTGGCTTTGCGGGTTTCTCTTGTTTATCTGGTCGTTGTTCAATTCCCTGATTGTGCGTGGGCGCCGGCCCGCTCCGCAGGGTCTCGTCTTGCGGCGGGGTTTCCTGCGGGCTCCGATCGTCTGGAGTAGCGGCGGCAGGGAGCGGCCCCACGGAACCTAGACTGGCATTGGAAGCATCGGGCCGGTCCGTTCCGGCGCCGTGCCACGGTCGCCCAGGGCCGCGGTGCATGGTGCGAAGTTTCCCTTTGAACGGCTCGCCGGTCATGGCCTGCCACTGAGTTCGCTGCTCGTCGGAAAGCGTGCCGACGATCTTGTCGGAAATCTTGCGCCATCCTTCGCGGGCCTGCTTCCAATCCTCCGCCCGCTGATCGCCGGGGCGTCCGGTGGCAAACAACGACCGGCGGGCCTCGTCGCGCAAGGCGCGGATTTTCTGGATCTGCTCCGGGCTGAGCTTCAGTGCGGCGGCCACTTCGGGATCCGTAAAGGCATCGTGGCCGCGCAATTGCAACGCGATCTGCCGCAGCCGCTCCGTTTGACTCGAATTGAGCAATTCGGAGAGCGATTTGTCTTGAGCCGCAAGTTCTTCAAACCGTTTGCGCCACTGCTCGACGGTCAGATGGCCGGAACTGGCCAGCGCCGTGCGGCGGTCGGTGTCCAGCCGCTCAATCTCCGAGCGCTGTTGCGGCGTGAGTTGCAGATCGTCCTGCACCGGCTTCTGCACCAGCAAGCTAAGCTGCCGCCCCCCGCGGAGCAGCGCCAGCCGGCTATAAATTGAAAAGAAACCTGCCTGCAACTCGGGCATCATCGGATCTTTGCGGACCAGCTTTTCCTGCAAGTCGCGGGCACGGTTCAGGGCCGCCAGCGCGTCGGCCGGCGAGCCGATTTCGTCGAGAATTGCACCGAACCGCACATAGCTGGCTACGAGCTGTGCTTGCAGCGTCGGGTCGTCCCGACTGTGATCGATGAAGTCCTGGTAATAGTCACGGGCAGCGGCCAACAGCGTGCGGCGCAGCCCTTGCAGTTCGGGTTTGTCGGCCAGTTCTTCTTCGCTCACCTCGGTGAGGAAGTCGACCGCCCGGCGGGCCTGGCGGAAGCTTTGCTCGGCTTTGGCCCGCTGCTGGGCTTCAGCCTGGAAGGCGAGCTTGGTGCGCGACTGCTCTTCGGCCAGTCGATTGAAGGCCTGCCGCGTGTTCCATTGGGCACGAGCCACCAGCGCCGTGCTGACAGCGAAGCCGACCGACGTGAGCAGCAGCACCACCAGCGCCGCGGCGACAAACGTCCGATGACGGCGCGACCACTTCAGCGCGGTCTCAATGAGCGTGGGGCGCCGCGCCAGAATCGGCCGATGCTCGAGGTACCGGCGCAGGTCTTCCCCCAGTTGCGCCGCCGAGGCATAACGCGCGGTCGGCTCTTTCGCCATCGCTTTTAGCACGATGGTTTCGAGATCCACCGGCACATGGCGATTGCGCTGCCGCGGCGCGATTGGCTCGTCGCGCACAATTTGTTGCAGCAAGGCATTGCGGTCAGTGGCGCCAAACGCCGGAGCCAGCACCAGCAGTTCGTACAACGTGGCGCCGAGCGAGTAAACGTCGGTGCGATGATCGACGATGCCTACCTGCGAAAGCACCTGCTCGGGGCTCATGTACCGCAGCGTGCCCGCCAGGCCACCCGTGAGCGTCAGGCCGGAGTCCCCTTGCAGCAGCGCCAGGCCGAAATCGGCCACGTACACGGTGCCGCGCGAATCGACTAGCAGGTTGGCCGGCTTGATGTCGCGGTGGACGACGCCCATCGCGTGGGCATGATCGAGCGCCTCGGCCACCTGAATCCCCAGCGTGGCGACGCGGCGGAAGTGCGTGGTTTCGTCGGTCGACCATTGGGTGGTGCCGGCGCCGCGGAGGATTTCGACGGTGTCTTTGTTGTCTTTGTCTTTATTTTCTTTACGATTCTGCGAGGGTGTGCTTGGATCGTTGCGGACGAACTCCGTGATGGAACTAGTCGAAGTAGGGACTGGCTGCGCTGCTGGCACCTGCGTCGATGTGACGGAGTTTGCATCGACGCGGACGCCGCTTCGGCCTCCCCCCTGCCCTGCTTTGCCGGCGGCCAGTTCAGCGATCACTTCCGCCAGGCTGCGCCCTTCGATGTACTGCATCGCGAAGTAGTACACACCGCGCTCGCAGCCGACGGAATAGACGGGAACAATGTTTGAGTGGTGCAGGTGGGCCGCCGCCTGGGCTTCCAGCCGAAACCGCTCCAACTGGCGCGGGTCGAGCGCGGCGGCCAGCGGCAGCACCTTCAGTGCCACGCGGCGGCGAAGCGACATCTGCTCCGCTTCGTAGACCACACCCATGCCGCCGCGGCCGATTTCACGCAGCAGCCGGAATTCGCCCAGCGTTCCCAACGGCCCAGACGATTGGGCATCGTTGCGGTGCATCACGCGCACGGCGGGGAGTAGGCCGCGCAGGATGCCGGCGATCTTAGGGTAGCGCTTTACGTACTCTTCGATGCTCGGTTCCTGCCCTTGCTGCGCGCGGTCCATGTAGTCGTCGGTCGCTTCGGCGACCAACGCTTCGACCAGTTCGTCATCGAGGGGTTGGGAATCGTTCATGGCGGGTAGGTCGTTAATTCGTGAACCGAACGAGCAAGCGGCGGGAAGCGGAGAGGCGGGCGAAAACTCTTACAACTGCGATTCCGTCAATCCACTTTCCGTCAGTAGGTTGTGCAAGCGGAGCAGCGCGCGGCCATGTCGCTTGCGGGCAGCCGCCGGTTCCACTTCCAGCACGAAGGCTATCTCCGCGTAGGAGAGGCCTTCAAACGTACGCATCAACAAAATCTCGCGGTCGGTCTCTTCGAGCTTCGCCACGGAGTCGCGCACGCGGCGGGCCAGTTCGTCGCGGGCGAAGTTCTGGCTGGGAGAGGGGTCGATACCGGCCAACTGCTGCCACATTGGCGACGTTGAATTGTCCGGCTGCCCTACTTCCCGTCCTACCGCTCGTCGCGACGCCTCAATGTGGCGCCGCTGCATCATCTTCAATCGTTCCTGCAATGTCTTCCGCAGCCAGAGTCGAAACGGCATCGGTCGGCGGACGAGAAAGTCGTCCAACCGCCGATAGGTTTCCATCTGCGTCTCTTGCACGACGTCGGAGGCATCCACGCGGGCTTGCAATCGCCCATCGCGGCGCATCTCCACCAGCCGTCGCAGCCAATCGCGGTGCCGCGCCAGCAAACTGTCGAACGCATCGAGCTGCCCCTTCTCGATGCGTTCGAGCAGTCGAGAGGTCTCTTCCGAGTCGGGCTTCAGATCGAGCATCGGTCATTCCCTGGCTAAGTACCTGCCGCCGGTCAGCCATTGTGACTGCTGGCAGCCGTTAATGCAGAGGTTAATCAGAACGCATCAAGACTGGCTGATTAGTGCGGCGTTGGTCGCTAAAGTTACTGTCAGGCTGGAAATCTCTGGTAAGATTGTTCGGTGCGACGTAGCCGTCATGCAATCAACGCGCACCGATGCGTAATGATTTAACCCCGCTCAGGCCCCAGCGGATCGCGCCATGATCTTGCCCAAAGCGCCGAAGTCGTTGTTGGATAGACTGTTAACGGTCTGCCGCAAAGCGTGGTGGATCGCGTGCTGGCTGAGCCTGCTTGGTGTTGCCGCCGTAGCCGCCGAGCCCAAGGGCAGCAAGCTGCCCATGGCACCCGCAGCGGTGGCGCCCGAGTTTCCGGCCGAGTTGGTAAAGTTCTCCCCCTACGAGCACAATCCGATTTTCACCGCCGAAGGGCCAGGGCACTGGGATGTGAAAATCCGCGAACGGGGGTGGATCCTGCGCGAACGCGACCAGTGGCGCATGTGGTACACAGGCTATGACGGAAAGCGCGAAAGCATCAAGCAACTCGGCGCCGCCACCTCCGCCGACGGGCTGAAGTGGCAGCCCGACGCGAACAACCCAATCTACCGCCAGCACTGGGTCGAGGACATGATGGTCGTCCACCAAGGGGATACCTATTACATGTTCGCCGAGGGGAAAGACGATCAGGCCCATTGGCTCACGTCACCCGACGGACTGCAATGGACGCGGCAAGGCGTGCTCGACATTCGCCGCACCAACGGCCAGCCGATCCCACCGGGACCTTACGGCACGCCGACCGCATGGTGCGAGGGCGGAACCTGGTACCTGCTCTACGAGCGGGGCGATCGAGCGGTGTGGCTTGCCAGGACGGCCGATTTAAAAACGTGGACCCACGTGCAAGATGAGCCGGTGCTTACACCCGGCCCCGACGCGTACGATCGCGAGGCGATCGCGGTGAACCAGGTGATCCGCTACGCCGGGCGTTACTATGCCTACTACCACGGCACCGGCCAAAAGACGGCGCCGCGGCAATGGACCACAAATATTGCCATGTCCACCGACCGAGTTCATTGGAAGAAGTATGCCGGCAATCCGATCGCGCCAGGAGACGTTTCGAGCGGCATCGTGGTGGAAACGGCGCCGGGGCAATTTCGGCTGTACACGATGCATGATGCGGTGCGGGCGTTCATGCCATCTCGTTAGCCGCCTCCTCCAACTTTCGCTGGTGAAAAGTACACTCTGCTACGTCTCCTTTTCTCCGCCGACAATTCTGATGGATTGCAGACGACGCTCAGCCAAAGAAGCATTTTGACAATCGTGAATAGTTCCGAATTGAAGGAAGCACGGATGAGCGCAGATTCAATTTCAGCGGTCTGGAAGCGGATATTTAAGTGGTACAAAACACATGCGGACAAGTCATCCAGTCCGGAGTTTCACCGACGACAAAAGCCTGTTCCTGCAAAGGAACTCGCTTCCACCGAAAAGAAAATGTCTTTGATCTTTCCTGATGACTTGCGGGCGACGTATCGCCTGTTTGATGGAGATCAAGATTGCTCGATCTATTTGAACTACTACATGATGCCTTTGTCAGAGATATTTAGGACGTGGGAAATGCTGGCTGAATTACGTGACGAAAGCAATGATGTGCATTCATCGCCCAAGGGTCCTATTAAGCATCATCAATGGTGGAGTTTGAAATGGATTCCGTTTCTTAGCAACGGGGGTGGAGATCACTACTGCATCGACATGGATCCACCAAAGAAAGGCGTCTTGGGACAGGTAATACATTTCGACCATGAGACTGGACCAAGTGCGGTCATCGCCAAAAGCCCGGTAGACTTTCTTAGTCGATTTGCAGACGACCTGGAGAACGGAAAGTATCGCTTTGAAGAATCGGAGATGAGTGTGGTTCCGGCAAAGAAGTAAATCGCGCGCGGGTGCCACCCGGCACCCGGTTGCCAGCGTTGCCAGTGACAGCTTTTCCACACCGTGTTTGCCCTGTTTTTCCCGGGGAACTACGGCATTCGCGTCGCCCCGCCCGGATCGCTGTTGATTAATGCTGGCGGGACCATTAATTAACACTCCTCTTCGCCGGCGACTTGCCGCAGGCAGGCTCCTGCCGTGGGCATCGGCTGGCCGATATACTGCAATCCGCGTTTTGAGCCGCACGCAGGCGGCTTTCAGGTTGGAAGGAATCAATGGCTGCACCGCTGACTGCACTCGATTACCTCACCCAGGTGGCGGCCCACCCGGCCGCACCGGTGTGTGTGGTGTTCGGCGACGAGCCGTACTTGAAGCGGCGCGTCGTCGCCGCTCTGCGCAACAGCGTGCTGACGACCGACGACGCCGAGCTATCGCTCTGCCGGGCCGACGGCTCGGGCACGCTCCTGCGCGACGTGATCGATGAACTCTCCACGGTGTCGATGTTCGGCGGCGGGCGGCGGTTGGTGATCGTCGAAGATGCCGACGAGTTCGTGACCCGCTTCCGTGCCGATCTGGAAGACTACGTCAACCGGCCGGTGAGCAGCGGAATCCTGACGCTCGTCGTCTCCACCTGGGCCGCCACCACGCGGCTGTATAAAGCGGTGGCGGAAACCGGGCTGCAAATCGACTGCAAAACCCCAGCCAAGGCCGCCGTGGTCAAGTGGCTTGGCGCCGCGGCGAAAGAACACAACTCCAAGCTGGCCCCCGGCGCGGCGGATCAACTGTTGGAAATGGTCGGCCTGGAACTGGG
>JAIOQB010000277.1 GCA_021413585.1 Planctomycetia bacterium | reverse complement strand
CGATAGGACTATCCCGAGAATTATAAAAATCTTCGCAAAATACCTGGATACAATGCGAGTCGAAGCTTGACACAGACGAAGAGATCAATAAGATGCTGGTAGCTTAAGTCCTGCTTAGCAGGCACTCGGTATTCGGCCTTTGAGAAATCTTCGGGCCGTTCTCGCCAGTAAGGGTGGTTCCCGCCAGTCACACCGTTCTCGCGAAACGAAACGATCTCGCGATAAGAACAGTCGTCCGGTGCGGAAGTCGTCCACAGTGCTCTTTAGCCTGGGCCCTTTATCTGGTGGGAAAACGCGTCTCCACCTGGGTTGTCTGTTCTTTGTTTTCAGATACGCCAGCAGGTTGCGCAGCCGCTGTTGGGGACTCAACCAAAGTCCTTTGAAAGTAACCAGGTTCTACCCCTGGAATATGCGAAATGTTGGCTCGTTCAGGCCAGTGGCCTGCTAAGAGTCTGTGTCGAAGCGGGCGGATGGCCGCACACCCCTGCGGTATTCGATCTCTAGCGTAAGCCCTCGGCCTAGATGCCACAGTACTAGATGCCACCGTGTTGGACATTAGTGCTGTTGTTATTGGAGCCGGGCCTGTTCATTGGAACCGGGGTTGTCTCGTGATGTTGTTTGCGCCTTGAAGGATGGGCGCGGCACGGACAACCACCACGATCAAGGTGATAGATGCCAAATCGGAAAAAAGGACGGATGCGTAACGACAATCGAAACGACAATCGCATGCGCGGTGGCGGCGGAGGAGGGCAAGGCGGAGGCGGCGGTGGCCGACGCCGCGGTGGCCGCCCGCATGGACATGGCCCAGGACGCGGTCCCGGCCAGCATGGCCCCCGCCCAGGCGGATCGCTCGAGCCCCGCGAGGTCGACTTCGGCCCCGAAAATGGCGAGCCGGGCCCCATCGAGCCGGGTGGCGGAGTACTGGAACTCCACCCCAACGGCTATGGCTTTCTCCGCGACCCGAACAACAACTATCAGCGCGAGCGGACCGATCCCTTCGTCCCCGGCACGATGATCGACAAGTTCCGCCTCCGCGAAGGGGTTTATATTCGCGGCATGGTGCAGCAGGGGCGCCGCCAGCAGGGCCCCCGGCTTCGCGAGATCGAATCCGTCGATGACATGAAGCCCGAGGATTACGTCAACATCAAATCGTTCGACGATCTGACGCCCATCAATCCGGAAAGTTGGCTCCGGCTGGAAACCGGCTCGGAACCGATGACCACCCGGGTAATGGACCTGCTCACGCCGCTCGGCAAGGGTCAACGCGCATTGATTGTCGCCCCGCCGCGCACGGGCAAGACGATCATGCTGCAGCACATCAGCCAGGCGATCACCGCCAATCACCCCAACCTCAAGTTGATTGTCCTCTTGGTGGACGAACGGCCCGAGGAAGTGACCGACATGAAGCGAGCGGTCAAAGGAGAAGTGGTCGCCAGCAGTCTCGATCGTGACGTTGAAAGCCATGTGCGGCTTTCGCAACTGGTCATTGAGCGCTGCAAGCGGCTGACCGAAGAGGGCAAGGACGTGTTCCTGCTGATGGACTCGATCACCCGCATGGCCCGCGCATTCAACAAGTGGGTGGGCAACACCGGCCGCACGATGAGCGGCGGCGTGGACATCAAGGCCTTGGACATTCCCAAGAAGCTGTTCGCCACTGCCCGCGTGTTTGAAGAAGGGGGCTCGCTGACAATCGTGGCCACCGCGCTGATCGACACGGGCAGCCGGATGGACGAGCTGATCTTTCAGGAGTTCAAAGGGACCGGCAACATGGAACTGGTGCTGGACCGAAAGCTGTCCGACCGCCGCGTCTGGCCCGCGATTGACATCACGCAAAGCGGCACCCGCCGCGAAGAAAAGCTGCTCGACTCTGACACGCTGCACGCTGTGACCATGCTCCGCCGCACACTCACGTCCATGCACCACGTCGACGCGATGGAGCAGTTGATCAAGCAGCTAGGCAAGTTCAAGGCGAACGCGGATTTTATTAAGCTGATTGCGGGGGCGAAGGCGCTGGATTGATAGTACCCATCACGCTCCGCGTGATGCCATCTCGGCTGGCCGCTGTAAATCCTCACGCGGAGCGTGAGGGGTACATTACCCCGCCCGCGCGATTCTCAATCCTTGCCGGCGCTCACCTTCGTGCAACTCGTGCGTTTGCGATTCGTCCTCGAAATTCACCAGCCGCCGAATCCGATACGGCCGCTTCCCCTGGCATTCGTGATAGATCCGCGCGCACAGCTCGCCCAGCAGCCCCAGTGCCACGAACTGCACCGCCACGGTCCAGGCAAACACAGTCAGCAAGAGCAGCGGATTGCGGATCATGTGCGTGCCGTCGAACACACGCATCGCCAGCGTGGCTGTGCCCGAAACCGCGCCGACCAGCCCGCAAAACATGCCGATACCGCCAAAACACTTCATCGGGCTCACGGCGTATTGAATCAGATACTTGACCGTGATCAGGTCCATCAGCACGCGGAAAGTCCGCCAGATGCCGTACTTCGTAGCGCCGTACTGCCGCGGATGATGCCGGGTGACCACCTCGGCGCAGTTGGCCCCCTGCCAATGGGCCAGGATCGGTATGAAGCGGTGCATCTCGCCGTACATCGAAAGATCGTCGGCCACCTCGCGCCGCATCACCTTGAGCGTGCAGCCGAGATCGTGCACCGGAAAACCAGTCACGCGGCTGATCAGCCAATTGGCAATCTTCGACGGAATCTTGCGATTGACCAGCGCGTCTTGCCGATCTTTGCGCCAGCCGTGCACGAGATCAAAACCCTCGTCGAGCTTGTCGAGCATCATCGGGATATCGCCCGGCTCGTTTTGCAGGTCGCCGTCGATCGTGATGATGACGTCGCCGGTGGCCATTTCCATCCCCGCCCGCATCGCCGCGGTCTGGCCGAAGTTGCGGCGAAACTCGATGATCTTCACGCGTGGGTCGTACGCCGCCATGGCATGCAGCCGTTCGCTGGACCCATCGCGCGAGCCGTCGTCGACAAACAAAATCTCCCACCGCTGGCCCAGCCGCACCAGCACTTCCTTGAGCCGCCGATAACACTCGGCCACGTTGTCCTCTTCGTTGCAAATCGGCACGACGACAGAGACGCTCATCGGGTAAGATCCTTCGCGGTGATGATCGATGATATTTTTGGATGCAACAAAGTAGGTTCCGACTGCCGGGCGGTACCTGGCGCACGGACCCGGCCCAACATATTGACCGCGCTCGCCTCTTTTATTTGGCGTGGCGCAACACAGGTACGGCCCGGCAGGCCGAACCTACGGGCGAGCGGAGTGTCGCAAATCGAGCAGGCGCAAGCCAGACGAGTTCCCACTTCAAGCCAGCAACGCACCCTGGACGAGCGGCAAGTCGTGCGGTAGACTTGGGTTATGGCGAGGCGTGAAAATGCTTCGGCAACTTCGGAGGGTAAGCGAATGGCTAGCGGTCACACTGGAAATGTGATGCCGGGTAACCGGTTGTGGGTTCGACTCCCATGCCCTCCGCTCCGGTAGGTATTCTACTTTTCTACTCGCGGGCGATTCTCAATTCGTCGGCAGTTCTCAAAGGTGAAGCATTCTTTGGTGCAATAACCTTGTAGCAGGGCTTTTTGTACGGGTCGTCACTCAATGAAGAACGGCCAATCACATTTGCAGGCGATCCTGGATTCGCCGGATGACGACGCCCCACGTCTGGCCTATGCCAACCGACTCAAGCGAAGCGGCGACGCAGACCGCGCTGAGTTTATTCGCATCCAGTGTGCCTTGGACAAATTATCTCCCCAGGCGAAGGGAAGACCCGCGCTCGAGGCTCGGGAGAAGGAATTATTGGACCAGTATGGCTGGGATTGGGCGAAGGAGTTTGGCACTTCGATCAGCGAGTGGGTCTATCGACGAGGCTTTATCGAACGCGTGCAAATGCGATTGGAAACGCCGGCCGAGGAGATTCGTGCCGTCTTAAGCAAAAGCCCCATTCGCCACATAAGAGACACTGGGCAGTGTTGCGAATTGAAAGGAGTGGTTGAGGCTCTTCCGCTCTTCGATAACCTAACCGGGCTCGAGTTCTGGGGCCTCTACGCATTCGATAATTCGCTCGTCGCCAAAATGCTTGCCTCGCGCCATCTGCGCAAGCTCCGCACGCTAATCCTTCACCACGATCGCAATGGGAATCTCGTGCAGGAAAAAGTTCTCGTCGAGGCGATGGCTTCTCCTTATCGATCGAACCTGGTCGAACTTGGCGTTAACATCGATGGTTGTTGGCGCGGGCCATCAAATCGCATCCTCGTGGCCATGGCCCAATCCCCGTACCTGAAAAAGCTTCGCAAGCTGCACCTGAGCTACGCCGGCAACAAGGGCAACCGCTCCCGCATGAATCTGAAGACCGCTCGCATCCTCGGAAAGTCACGGAACTTTCGCCGGTTGGAGGAAATGGATCTGGGCGGCGCCAGCTTCCCGCTTGAAGTTTGGGACGAAGTGCTGAAATGGCCGTGGTTATCGGGACTGAAATGGCTCCGACTGCATTACGCAAGACAGGTGAAGGCGCCGGATCATTTTTATACCGTGGCGAGATTGGAAGAGCTGGTCTCGTATCGCGAGGCCTTTGAAACGCATGTGGACAAGGTCGATTGGTCCACCGAATTCGTGAGCCCCTGGGACGGCAAGACGTGTTGGAGGGGGCTCACTTGGCAAGATCAGCCGAAACGGCTCCTGTTCGGCATGAATCGCTTTGTCCGCAGCCGGGACTACGCCGGGCTGGAAAGTGAATACCGCCGCCTATGTAAAAAACTGGCCGGCCAGCGCTTGACCAAGGAAATTGACGCCTTGCCATTTCAACCCTTCGAGAAGGGCCTGCTCAAGGGCTTGAAGCAGGCCGTTACCGGACTAGGCCCAAAAAAGGCCCGAACGATTTATTTAAGGCTCAGACCCGATATTCGATGGGCGGCCGAGTTTCACCTCCAGGCCAACGATCCGCAAATTACCGAACCACAAGAGGAGTTCAGCTACGAGGGACCTGTCAAGAAAATCTCAGGGCCGCGACTCATCCAGGCCGCCAAGATCTACGCGAAGCATCCAATCTATTCCGGCACTGAGCCCAGCGGGGCGGCGCTGTACCTCTTGGCCCGAACGATTGCGGCATTTGGCCGTTGCGTACAAGCACTCCCCGTTGCGGCGTCAGTCTATTTCAGTTGCATGTATTCCGTGTTTTGCCTGAATCGAGGCGAGGCACCTATTTCCGATAACAACAAGCAACAGTCGGCCGGAAGTCATGTGATTTTAAATCCTCATTCATAGCGTCGTCCGTTTGGGGCAACGTCGAACTGCGCCCTGCCGGCACGATCCGGGCAGGATTGTCCGCCGGCCTCTTTTCACGTTAAATTGCATTTGGCGCCCCTGCGAAGTCGCTTGGCGCCATGCTTGCAACTTGGCAATGCTACGGAGGGCAAACCATGTCACTGGCCGGCCGGTGCCGTCACAATTTTGACC
>JAIOQB010000276.1 GCA_021413585.1 Planctomycetia bacterium | reverse complement strand
TCAATTACGCCGTCTCTATCAACTGCCGAAACCGATCAAACAGATAACTGCTGTCGTGCGGCCCGGCCGACGCTTCGGGGTGATACTGCACGCTGAACGCGGGCAAGCTGCGATGGCGAACGCCTTCGATCGTCTGGTCGTTGAGGTTGACGTGGGTCACTTCCAGCTCGGCCGGCAACGACGCCCGGTCGACGGCGAACCCGTGGTTCTGCGAGGTGATTTCCACCGTGCCGGTGGCGAGGTCCTGCACCGGCTGGTTCGCGCCGCGATGGCCGAACTTGAGCTTGTACGTCTTTGCGCCGCAGGCCAGGGAAAGCAGTTGGTGCCCCAGGCAGATGCCAAAGATCGGTTTTTTGCCCAGCAGGCCGCGGATCGTGCCGATGGCGTAGTCGAGCGGCTCGGGATCGCCGGGGCCGTTGGAAAGGAACACGCCGTCGGGCTGTTGGGCCAGCACTTCGTCCGCCGTGGCGGTGCCGGGAAGCACGGTCACGCGGTAACCCATGTCGCACAGGTGGCGGGGGATGTTCCACTTCATGCCATAGTCCAGGGCGACGATGTGCTTTTGCGCGGCATGGGCATCCGCCGCGTCGGGCTCGGCGGCGACTTGCAGCCCGAGCCCGGCCGACTTGGCGGGGCCGGGCAGGCGCGTCCAGCGGCTGAGCGGTTCGGTCCAGTCGGACGCGCCGTCGGGGAGCACTTCGCGCACCAGGTCGCGTCCCACGAGGCCGGGGCTGGCCTTGGCGCGGGCAACCAGGGCCGCGTCGTCATCGGTCGAAGTGGAAAGCACGCCGTTGGTCGCGCCGCGGGAGCGGATGTGGCGGACCAGGGCCCGCGTGTCGATCCCCTCGACGGCCAGGATGTTCCACCGCTGCAGGTAGTCCCCCAGCGTTTCGTCCGCGCGAAAGTTGCTCATCCGGCGGCTGTATTGGCGGACGATGAATCCGGCCAGGTGCGGCTGCGGGCTCTCCAGGTCTTCGTGGTTCACACCGTAGTTGCCGATCAGGGGGTAGGTCATCGCCACGATCTGGCCACGGTAGCTGGGATCGGTGAGGATTTCCTGATAGCCAGTCATCGACGTGTTGAAGCACACCTCGCCGGAGACTTCGCCCGTGGCGCCAAAGGAGACGCCGTGGAACACCTTGCCATCGGCCAGCGCCAAGCGGGCCGGCTGAGGATCATGCTGCGTCATGCGTGCACTCCAAAAAGGCTTGTAGCAATCAAGAAATCAGTGATGCGACTATGCCGAAGGGGCAGCCTCGCACGGTCAAAGTAAAGTTCCGGCCGCCAGCGGCCCGATAGGTGTGGTACGGCTGTGGGTCTCCGGGTTAAACAAATCATTTGAATAATCCGGTCAGCCTTTGAGGGGTTCTTGTCCCGGCGAACAAGAGCCCCTCTTTTTTTGCGCGCGTGGTGCGACTTTGACACCCCAGGGACGCCGATTCCCGAATGCGCTGGAGGGCAACAGGCCAATTTGGCCCGCACCAGTATACTGGGGAGCGCGGGGGCCGCACAGCACCCCGCCGGCAGTTTGCGACGATGTGCGAATGCCTGGGGCTTCACTGCGCTGCGCTTCGTTCAGCCCCAGATGAATGGCTCTGGTCGCCGGCGTGGGGCATGCGGCTGTTGCGGCCAATGCGTCGTGTAACCCCCGGGCGGAGCCCGGGGCTATAAACACGGTCATTCGCTAAACGCTCTACTGCCCGCCCGCTTTGAATAGCGCTCCGGCGTCGTCGTTCTTCCCCATCGGCTCGGCGCCTGCGCCCATCGGGCCCGCGCCCTCGATGATGCGCTGGAAGATCGAGGCTTGCAATTCATCCTGCACGGAGGATTGCACGACGGTATTGCCACTGCTGTCGACAAACAGCATCTCGCACGGCGAAGCCAGGCTGCCGGGAACCTTACCGATCCGGTGGAAGTCGACCAGCGTCAGGTCAGTCTGCACGCGGGTGTCGGCCGGCGGCGATACGGCGCGATCCAGCGGCTTAAGGGTGAACGCCTTGACGGTGCCGCTGGCCAATTCGCCCCGGCGCAGCGTCATCGCGCCGGCGCTTAATTCGCCCGTGTCAAAGTTCAAAATCCGCACGAAGACCTTGGCGACTTCCTCCCCCGCTTCCGTCGTGGCGATGGCGACCGCCAGCAGGTTGCTGCCCGACGGGATTGCCACCTCGTTCGTCGCCGCGCTCCAGGGGGAGAAAATCCACTCCTCCTTGCGGCTTTCGGGGCGCTTGAGGTTACGGAGCTTGATCTGCAACTCGGGCGGCGACTGCGGATCGACATAGTTGGGATTCCGCACCGCCAATTGCAGTTGATAGCGATAATGCTTGCCCGGCTCGACCGTGTAGTCGAACACACGCACGAGTTGGTAATCGACCGTGCGCTTCGGCGGCGCTTTTGGGGCGCGGGCTTTCTTTTCCGGCGGCTTGGCGCCGTCGGCGGGCTTCTTGGGGGGAGCGACGGCGGGCTTGGGATCGTCGAATGGGCCCACAACGTCGCCGGCCGGTTTGAGCGGCGCCATGTCGACCGGTTTGTCATCGCCGGCCGGTTCAGCGTCCTGGTCGCTCGCTGGGGGCTCAGGCGGCAGCATCAAGTCTAATAGCCGCGGGTGGATCGCCCATTGGTGCCACGAGCGGGTCACCAACGGCGCCAGGGGCTTGGTCAGCACCCCCATGCCGGCGGCGCGGAACTTGTTGGGCAGCCGTTTGGAGTCGTCGCAGATGAACTCGGGCGGCACTACTTCCGGCGCGACGTCGTACCAGGTGCTTTTCTCCGCGTTGTTGAGTTGGACCTGTTCGTTCCAACTCAATACCTTGGCTTTTGACCAGTCGAGCGCGCTGTCGGGCGTGCCGGGCGATACCTCCAGCCGCTTTATGCGAACTTCGCTGTACAGCGGGTCGTGGTCGCGCCACTGGAGGTATTCAAACGCGTTGCCAAATTGGTGATCGTATTCGACCCGCTGCCGCGCGCTGGGGAGCACCGCGACGACAGTGACCCAGCGGCGCCCTTCGGTAAAGCGGGGCTTGGGATTTTTCTCATTGGGATCGAGGGCCGGGAGAACGAAATCCCCCAGCTTCATCTCGGGAGGCAACCTGAGCAGATTTGGTCCGCCACGATGAGCGGGGGGGGCGGCGCCGCCGGCATGCGCCGGTGCAGCATGCGCTGCGCCGGCTGGCGGATGGGCCGGAGCGGGGGCCGCGCCGGCCGCGGCACGACGCACCTTCACATACACGGCGTCGTCGCCCGCGATCGCCAGCGGATCTTCGACCGGATAGATTTCCGGATCGCCGCGCTTTTGCGGTGGCACCAGTAGCGGATCCCACGAGGCGGGAAAGGAAAACCCGGCCGTAGCGAGCGGAGTTTTCCAGCGCCTGATGTTGAGGTCGAAATTGGAGGGAGGGAACATGTAGTCGTCAAAGGCTGTGCTGGCAAGCTTTGCCTTGACGACGTCGACGTTCTTGTTCAAATCCTCGGGGGTCTGGTCGGGGTTCAGTTCCAACCGGCCGAAGGAGAGGAAAATCAGCGTCATGGCCAACAGGCCACCCACGGTCAGCACGATCTTTTCCGCGTGCAGAATCAGGAACTGCTTCGGCCCGCCGGCGGGCATGCGCCGGTTGTCTGACTTGGCCGACTTCTTGCGTTCCGCTTTTTCGGCCTTGGCGCGGGCCTTGGCTTCTTTCTTCTCCTGCTTGGCGCGCGCTTTGGCGGCCTTCTTTTCTTCTTTGCTTTCTGGTTCGAGGGGAGGCGGGGGCGGAGCCTCGGCGGCCGGCTTCGCCGCTTTGGCAGTCGCTGATTTCGCAGCCACGGGGACCTTCGGCGGCTCCTTCACCGCGGCCGCCTGCTGCGCCGCCGTTTGAGGAACGCCACGGCCTCCCGACGCTTTTCCACCTGAGTCAGCCTTCATGCCGTCACCTGGGCTATGCCGTCAACAAAACTGCCGTCAACGTGATTGCCATCTGCCTGATTAGTCACGAATCGCCACCTTGATCGCGTTGAGATCCGCCACGTTGGCAATGTACGCCGTTGCCTGAATGGTCACCACCGTTCCGCGCGGCACCTGCACCAGGCTGGGGGGCCCTTCAGGAGCCGCAGGAGCGGGAGCAGGGGCCATCGGGCCGCCAGCCATGGGGGCGCCCGCAACAAATCCGTTCGCCATCGGCCCGTTTGCCATGGGGCCGTTCGCCATTGGTCCGCCCATGGGTGCCATGCCACCAGCGGGAGCCGGACCACCGATCGGCGGTGGCGCAACCTCTTTGCGGGTGAGATTGATTGTATTCTCGAAATGAACATCCTCAATGACCACCACCAACCGCTGGTTGGCCAGGATGCCCAGCACCTGCGCCAACGCGCCGAGGTCCATCCGTGCCCGCACGCGAATGGGGTAGGCTTTCGTGCCCGTAACTTGTTTTACTGGTGGCGGCGGCGTCTTGGGAGCAGCGACAGCCGGGGGCGCCTTTTTCGCGGGCGCGGCGCCTGGTGCCGCGGCAGGAACCGGCGCTGGTGCGGCTGCCGGAGCAGGGGCTGGCGCCGGTTGAGAATTCGTTTCGATCGAGAACATGACTCGATCCTTGGCCGCCTGCGGACCGACTTGAAACACTTCGATCGACGACACCGGCAGGTTGAACTTGTCCAGCGCGCCAGCGTTGGGCGCCGCCAGGGCGTGCAATACGTTCTGCGCGACCCACAGCCGCTCTTGGGCTTCAAACATCGCATCCGCATTGGCGGGGGCGGTCGAGTATTGGTCGCCGAACTGCTTGAAGCTGGCTTCGTCCCATTGCACGCCCGGAGTGTCTGGACCTTCGGCCGCGTCGATGATCTGTCGCAGGGACTGGACTTCTTTTGCAGACACCTTTTGAAATTCAGCCAGCCGCTCGGCGGGCCACGCGCCGCCGCGTCCCTGACGATTCAGCAGGTTGCGGAACTCATCGCCTATGCCGGCAGGCCAGACAAGATCGGCCGCTTGATGCTGCTCGACGACTTTGCCCAGCGCCAGGAATTGCTGCTTCAGATCTTTTTTCTTGTCTTGAGCTTTCTCGGGAGCAGTGCGGCCAGGAGTCTTGCGGCTGATGATTTTGCCGGCTTCCTCAAACAGCTTCTTCACGTCACTTTTGTTTTTGTCAAAATCGGGGGGAAGGCCGTCGTACGCCTGATACCAGGCGAAGAGCAGCACCAGCACAACGACCCCGGAAAGAATCCAAAAATGGTTCTTTTTCAGGCCGGCCAGAATGGGTTTCAACTTTTCCACGCCATCGCTCCACGCAGTTCTATCACTATCGCGTCAGTTACCGCCCGCTTTCCCGCCCGATTGGCTTTTGTCACTTGTCTCCGCTGGCCGCCAGCACGTTCTGCTCCGGCGCCATCCACTGCACCAGACGTCCCGCGGCCCGCGCGGCAGGGGCATGGGGAACCCAGGCAAACTGCACGATGAATTCATACTTGTTGAGCGTCACCGTCGGTGGGGCGTTCGGATCGGGGGGCTTGCGCTCGGGATGCGTCGGGTCAGCCAACACCCTAGGGTTGGGCAATTCGACCGGCGCTTGGGGAGTTTCCGAAAACAAGATCGGATAGGTGATGCCGATATCGCGCGGCTTCACTTCCAGGGTGTATTTGCCGTCGGTGCCAAACACGCGAATCGCTTTGGCTTCGAGATTGTCGAGCAGAGTTCGCCGGACAAACTCGCCGCCGCTGTCCCCCGGCTTTGCATTGTGCAAGTGATAGCCGTGCAGTTGCACGACATAGCCGGCGCCGGTCGGCGGGCTGGCCGCGGGGCGGGCGGGAATGCCCGCAACGGCCCGACGGTTCTGCATGTACATATTCCTGACGTACGGCGTGGTCCACCGCGACAAGTCGTCGAAGTGTTGCACCTGGAAGTCGAGGATATGGAGTTGCTCGCGTTCGGCCAGATCTTCGGGTTCCTTTTCCGGAGGAACCGCCGGCAGGCATTGGTTGACCGCTAACATCATGTCGGCCCACTCCAGCCGGCGATCCATCTGGGCCGCCAAATCCTCGGCCTGCCCTTTGAGCGTCTCGAAGCTCTTTCTTTCCTTCTCAAGCTTGTCATGCGAATCGTTGGATTCCGTGTCGACGCGCTTAAGCTCCGCCGACGCTTCTTTCCAATTGTGGCTGTCATTAACACGGATTTTCGACCAGGGCCACCACTGCAACAGGAAGCCAGTCAGCGCGCCAAACGCCAGCAGCAGCGTGGCGGCGAGCACCCACGGCTTTTTGGCCCGAATGATCCGATCGCGCACCACTTCCTGCGGCACCAGGTTCGTCGCCAGCCGACCCAGGTCCAGTCCTTGCAGCGCCAGCCCATAAGCCACGCCAAAGCACAGCAGATTGTTCTTGAACGCCGGTGCAGCGATCACCGCCGGGCCGGTTAGCGCTGTGAACGACTCGATCTCGGCCACTTCAAAGCCCAGGTTCTGCGATAGATAGCGCTTCAGGCCGGGCAGCTTCATCGAATTGCCGAGCGCCACGACCGAGCCGATTTTGGCCGTTTTGTCGAGGCTGTTGAAGAAGCCCACGCTCCGCTGCACTTCGGTCAGCAGGTCTTTGAACACCGGCCGCATTGCCTGATAGACCGCCTTGGGATCTTCGGCCTGCGTGGCGTTGCGCTTCAGATGCTCGGCCTTGGCGTAGGTGAGCTTGAGTTCCTTGGTCAGCGCCTTGGTGAAGTGGCTGCCGCCGATCGGGATGTTGCGCTGCCAGACGCGATAGCCGTTGGAAATAACCAGATCGGTGGTTTCCGTTCCCAATGACAGGGCCATGACCGATTCGGGCGGGCTCTCTGGATCAAAATCGCTTTCGTTTGGCAGATTGCCCAAGCGGTCGAACACCAAGAAGTTGTATAATGCCAACGGCGTAAGCTGCACCACGTCGACCGGAATGCCCGCGGCGCGAAACGGCTCGAGCGCCTGGATCACCTGATCGCGCTTCATGGCGAACAGGCCGACCTCAGTCTCCAGCGCAAAGCCTTCTTCTTCGCTGCCGCCGTACATCCGCTGATAGTCCCAGATGACGTCCTTCAGATCGAAGGGAATCTGCTGGTTCGCTTCGTAGCGAACGATGTCGGGAATCTTCTTTGTCTCCACCGGCGGCAGCTTGATGAACCGCGCCAGGCCGCTGGAGCCGGAGACCGAAATCGCCACCCGATCGCCGCGCACGCTGTTACGAGAAAGGAACAATTGCAGCGCCTCGCGAATCAGCGCCGCCGGATCCGCTTCGGGCTGGCTGAGGATGCGAGGGTATTCGATGTAATCGAAGGCGTCCGCGATAATCTTCTGCGGATCTTCCGGATCGGGGCGGCAGCGCAGCGCCTTGAGCGCGCACTGTCCAATATCAATCCCCCAGGAGGCGACTTGCTTCGCCATGCTACGAACCTCTTAGTGACGCCACGGTGGAAAAGTTGCACGCAGCGGAGGAGGTGATCGAGAACCGACCCGCTCCATCCACGACGAGCCCTGTTCCCCTTCGCAGGGGACCAGTTCAGTGACGAACCCTACACCCGGAGCCCACGCATGGACCTCGGGCATCGGACCAATGACGCAATTCCTGCCGGGGACTCTGTTTCCTTCTTACTACTCTATCGCGGGGGCCTCTCGACTGTCAACAAATACCATCAATTGTAGATGGTTTCGGCTGCGTCCGAGTTCCACGAAGCGAGCGGTTCCGCCAAGTAAGTACGAACTGGGCCGCCAACCAATGGTAATTGGCTGGGACGCCGATAGCCAATGGCCGCTGGCCGATGCCAGCCGGGGCGAGTAAGGTAGTTCGGTCCACCCGAGGATTAGGATGTCGCACGAAGCGCAACCGCCCGAAAACCAGCCGCACTTTACTATGCCGAACGAAGCCGGGCCGCACGAATTGGTCGTCCTGCTGCCGTGCCACGGATTGGCCGACTTTCCCTTCTTTCATGAGGGGGAGGTGGCCGACGATTTGCTCGCTTCGTACACCGCCTTCTGGCACCCGGCCCTGGTCGCCCAGGCCCGGCGGATGCCCGCGTGGCGCAGCCCCTATCAACCTAGCGAGGAACTCCGGGGCAAACTGGCGGTGCTCCCCCACGTTTGCGGGACGGACCTGCCCGGGTACTGGACCGACGAGGCCCAGGGGAATGGGGCCTTGGTGTTGGCGACCTACCTCGGGGAACCGCGGGCAGAGATCGTCAGCCGGGCGATGGCGTTGTTGGCCAGGGAAACACCGGCCCTATCGCCGGAGACCGTGGCCGATTTTTATGCCCTGGGGCTGTGCCATCTGCTGGTCGAGTTGCTGACGGTCCAGATGCGCTATTCGAGCCTCGTGGACGAAGAGCATTTTTCGCGGCACCTGGTGGCGGCGGCCGAGGCGGCGATGGCGAAGGACGATTCGACAGCGCACGAAGAACTGGCCGCGTGCTTTGATGCACTCAATCAGGCCCGAGGGCATTTTTACCCTGTGGAGTCGTATTTGCTGGATCTGACGCTGCTGGCCCCCAGCACACTGGGCGCGGCACTAGGGCGAGAGGTAGCGGCTCGCGTGCCGACGAGCATCTTTGCCAGCTCAGCGGTATGGCAGCAATTGGCCGATCGCGATCCGGCGCTGCTCGCGGCAGTTTACGAAGCTGTGGCCGATCAACGGATATCGCTGGTCGGCGGCGAGATGAACGAGCAGGAATTGCCGCTCTGGCCGCTCGAAGCGGCGCTGGCCAATTTTCAACGTGGAATCTCGACGTGCGAGAAACTGTTGGGAAGCCGACCACGGGTTTTTGGGCGTCGCCGAGCGGGGCTGGCTCCGTGGCTGCCGCAACTGCTCGAACAACTGAATTTCACCGGCGCCGTGCATTTCACGCTCGACGACGGGCGGTTCCCGCAGGCCCGACAAAGTCTGGTCCGCTGGGAAGGGCCCGGCGGCGGGGTGCTCGACTCGCTCGCCCGAGTGCCGCTCGACGCGGCTCGCCCCGAAAGCGTTCTCTCGCTGCCGCAGCATATGGGGAGCGCGATGGACGCCGACCATGTGGCGATTGTCACGTTCGCGCACTGGCCTGGGAAAACTTCGATCTGGTATCAAGACTTGCTGCGGTCGGTCCGGTATGCACCGACGCTGGGACGGTTCGTGACGGTCGAAACACTGCTGAGTGAAGCGGAAGCACCGGGCGAAAGTAGCCGGTTTACGGCCGATCAATATGCTCCGCCGTATCTGGCCCAGCAGACTGCTGCCGGCGAGCCCAATTCGATATCGCGGATTGCCGAACTGCATGTACGACAGGCGGGAAGTTGCACTGTGGGAGTTCTGAAGACGTTGACGTCCGCACTTGGTGGCCCGACCGTAGCCCGCGTGGGTGAGGAAACTGCTGGGGCGTTGGCCGGGTTCGCCACCTCACTGCCAAGAGGCAAAGGCTCCCCGGTGCCGGGTTATCTGGTGGTGAACCCATTGAGCTTCGCTCGCAGAGTCGTCGTGCCGGCCGACGCCTTGGCCACAGTTCCTGCCGAAGGCGCACCTGTCTATGCGGTGGGAGAGATCCGTGGCCGTCGCGAAGTTGTAGTCGATCTGCCGCCGCTGGGTTATGTCTGGCTGTCGGGCTCTGGGCGCCCGTGGGCAGCGCCGGCCGGCCGAGTGCTGGCCGAGTCGCACGAGCTGCGCAACGAGTTTTTTGAGGTTGCGATCAGCCCGGAATCGGGCGGCATCGCCTCGATTTTTACGCCCGGCCATCGGGGGAATCGCTTTTCGCAACAATTGGCGCTGCGCAGCCCCGGGCCGCAGTCGGCCCCTGGAGGACGGTGGTGGAACCCTGACGACAATCCGCTCTATTCCAAGATGGTGGCCGAGACCGTCGAGGTTTCGGTCGCGTCCGCCGCGACGGGGGAGATCGTCAGCCGAGGGCGGCTGATGGATGACACGGGCAAGAGCGTAGCCCGGTTTTCGCAGCACTCCCGTGTGGAGCGCGGCAGCCGAGTGGTGCAGTTAGACATTGAGTTGCAGCCGCTGGTGGACCTACCGGCCGAAGCGTGGCAGCACTATTTTGCCGCCCGGTTTGCCTGGCCCAGCGAGGGGGATGATCTGCTGCGCGACGTGGCAATGATCTCAGAGATCACCGAGGCCCGCCGTTTCGAGGCTCCACATTTTGTCGAAATTGCCGGCGCTCCGCATCGCACGACGATCCTTACCGGTGGATTGCCGTACCATGCCCGCAGCGGCGATCGGGGACTCGATACGCTGTTGATCGTGCGCGGCGAGACGGCCCAGCGATTTCGCCTGGGCATCGGGCTCGACCTGACGCATCCGCAGCAGGCGGCGCTGGAACTGATTACGCCTCCGCTCATCCTCCAGCAAACGGCCCCGCCGCCGCAGCCGGCGGCCTGTTGGTTGTTTCACTTGGATGCGAAAAACGTCGTCGCCACGCATTGGGAGCCGGTGGCCGACGAGGCTGGCCGCTGCATTGGCGTCGCGGTGAGACTCTTGGAAACAGCCGGCCGAGCGGTCCGCTGCGGCCTGCGGTCGTTCAAGCAGCCGACCTCCGCCCGCCGCCTGGATTTTACCGGAGGGACGGTAGCCGAGTTGCAACTCGACGGCGACAAGGCGATGATCGACATGGCCGCCGGCGAGTGGGTGTTCGTAGAGTTGGAGTGGCGGCGGTAGGAGAATTTGGAATTGGGGATTTTGGATTGAGAATTGGAGTAAGTGCAGCAGTCCTCAATTCGCGATTCCCGATTCTCAATTCCCATTTTCCTCAATCCTCAATCCTCCATTCCCAATTCTCAATCCACGTATGATCGTTACCATCGACGGCCCCGCCGGGGCTGGAAAATCTAGCGCCGCGAAGGCCCTGGCCCGCCGGCTGGGATTCAAGTTTCTCGATACGGGTGCCATGTACCGGGCCGTGGCTCTGGTGGCGATTCGTCGCGGGCACGACTTCTCTCAGGCCCAGCCGCTGATTGAATTGGCCCGCGGATTAAACATCGAGCTGGCCAGCCCTCGGGTCATGGTGGACGGCGAGGATGTCAGCGATGCGATCCGCACACTGGAAATCACGTCGGCCACGCACTATGCCGCCGACAATCCTGGGGTGCGGGAGTTGATGGTCGAGCGGCAGCGGCAAATGGCCCTGGGCGCCGACGTGGTGACTGAAGGGCGCGATCAGGGAACTGTGGTTTTTCCCGAGGCGGAGTGCAAGATATTCCTCACCGCCTCCGCCGAGGAGCGGGCCAGCCGCCGTCTGGGGGAACTGCGCCGCCGCGGCGAGCATCCGTCGCTCGAAGACGTGCTGGAGCAGCAGAACCAGCGCGACCTGCGCGACAGCGTCCGTAAGTGCGGTCCGCTGAAAAAAGCGGCCGACGCGATAGAAGTCGTGACCGACGGCATGACGCCGGATGAGGTTTTGGCCAGACTGGAAGCCGTGGTGCGCAGCAAGATGCGGCATTAATAGTTAGCCGCCGGTCCCCGACCGGCGCGAAACGGTGCCGGCGCAACTAACGATTGTGAGCTGTAACCAGTGCCGCGCCGCTGGGGCAGCGGCGGCTAACACCATCACAATTACAAAATCAAACTGACGGTTGCCAGCGAAGTTCACCATGACCCAGCGATCAATCTGGAACCGCGCCTGGTATGCCAGCCTGCGGACGTTGTGCCGGATGGCCAGCGCGCCGGCCTTCAGATTGCGCGTCCAAGGGCGGCAAAACGCCCCCGCCAGCGGCGCCGTGCTGGTGATGTCGAATCACCAGAGCCATCTCGATCCCGTCCTGGTGGGGCTTTGCTTCGATCGGCGGTTGAACTACCTGGCCCGCGAGACCCTGTTTCGCTTCCCGCCGCTGCGGTGGATGATCAGGTCGGTCGACGCCATTCCGCTCGATCGCGACGGTCTGGCTCTGGCCGGCATCAAAGAGACCTTGCGCCGTTTGAAGCACGAGGAGATGGTGCTGTTGTTTCCCGAAGGAACGCGCAGCCGGGACGGCCAGG
The DNA here is from genome assembly GCA_021413585.1 of Planctomycetia bacterium. Classification (GTDB taxonomy): domain Bacteria; phylum Planctomycetota; class Planctomycetia; order Pirellulales; family UBA7805; genus JAIOPX01. Next base: position 3,593 of record JAIOQB010000276.1, on the reverse strand, counting down.
TGGGGGAGCTGAAGCCCGGGTTTTGTGCCCTGGCCCGGCGGGCGAAGGTCTCGCTGCTGCCGATGGCGCTCGACGGCACTTTTGCCGCCTTTCCCCGCAGTAGTAAGTTTCCCCGGCCGCTGCCCATTCAAATCCACATTGGCGAGCCGATGGGCCCGGAGGAGGTGGCATCGCTGGATGACGCCCAACTGGTGGCGGAGGTGCGGCGACGGATGGTCGAGCTGCATGCCGAGGCGAAGCGTGCTCTGGCCCGGGCCAACAACTCCCAAATCGCCCAGCCCGCCGCGGATTCAGCTGCCGTATAACTGCCGACAGGGCCTGACTTTTGCCCATAAACGCCCCTCGGCCCGGATTGCCGCGGCAGCCCGCCATCCGTTAAACTACTCGGTTTGGCTTAGGTCGGCGTTTTACCCCTTGGCGAGCCGTCGAGTTGACGGGCCGTTTTGGGGCCGCGGCCTGATTTGAACCAGATTCAACCAGCTTTGATTCCTTCGCATGTTTGACTCCCTGACCCAAAAACTCGGCTCTGCTTTTCAGTCGCTCCGCGGACGCGGAACGCTGACCGAGTCGAACATGCGCGATGGGCTCAAGCAGGTCGAAGAGGCACTGCTGGAAGCAGACGTCAGCTTCCCGGTGGTCAAGGACTTCATGGCTCGCGTGAGCGAAGAGGCCTTGGGAGAACGGGTACTCAAGTCGCTTACGCCCGACCAGCAGCTCGTCGGCGTGGTCAACCAGGAACTCATCAACCTGATGGGGCCGGTCGACCATTCGCTGCATCTGCATACCGGCGTGACGATCCTGATGCTCTGCGGGCTGCAAGGCTCGGGCAAGACCACCACCTGCGCTAAGCTGGCGGCGCTAATTAAGGAACGCAAGAAGCGCCCCATGCTGGCGGCGGCCGACTTGCAGCGCCCCGCCGCCATCGAGCAATTGCATGTGCTGGGCCGCCAGATCGATGTGCCCGTGTTTTCAGTCACCGGCGCCACCGACCCGGTGCAGGTGTGCCAGGAAGCGGTCCGCGCGGCGAAGGCGCAAGGCGTGGACGTGCTGATTCTCGACACGGCCGGCCGGCTGGCGATCGATCAAGAGTTGATGAGCGAACTGACGCAGATCGACCGCCGCGTCGAGCCCGATCAGGTTTATCTGGTGGTCGACGGCATGACCGGCCAGGACGCGGTCAACAGCGCCAAGGGCTTTAACGAAGCCCTGGAACTCGACGGCTGCATCATGACGAAGCTCGATGGCGACGCCCGCGGCGGGGCGGCGCTGTCCGTAAAGCATGTCACCGGCGTGCCGATCAAGTTCATCGGCACCGGCGAGCATATCGACGCGTTGGAAGAGTTCCACCCGGAGCGGATGGCGGGCCGCATCCTGGGGATGGGAGACGTGCTGACGCTGGTCGAGCAGGCACACCGGAAGTTCGACCAGGAGGAGATGGCCCGCCAGCAGGAGCAAATGCTGAAGGGAGAGTTCACCCTCGACGATTTCCGCAAGCAACTCAGCCAGATCACCAAGCTCGGCCCGATGCAAAAGGTGATGGGGATGATGGGGCTTGACGGCGGCCTGAGCAAAATGGCCGGCGACGTCGACATGGAAGGGCAGATGCAGCGGCTGTTCGGCATCATCGATTCGATGACGGCCGAAGAAAAGCGCAATCCCAAAAAGGTGATCGACCAGAGCCGCCGCCGCCGCATCGCCGCGGGCTCGGGCGTGGAGCCGCACGAGGTCAACGACCTGATCAAGCAGTTCGACGGCATGGCCAGCATGATGAAAGAAATGGCCGGCATGGGGGTGATGGATCGCATACGAATGGCCAAACAGATGCAGAACCAGTTGGCCAACAATCCCAACGCCCAACTCGCCAAGAAGAAAGTCGGCACCGGCAAACGGCTTACGCCGCAGGAGCGTGCCCGCATGAAGAAAGATCGCGACCGCGAAGCCCGCCGCCGCAAGCGGATGGGAAAGAGCTAAAAGAATTCACGCAAGCCAGATTTAAACTATCGTCAACCAAGGAGACCTCCGTGTCAGCACGTATTCGCATGAAGAGACTGGGACGCAAGAATCATCCCTACTACCGCATTTGTGCCGTCGACAGCCGCAGCCCGCGCGACGGCCGCGTGATCGAAGAACTCGGCACCTACGACCCGCTGATCCGCGAGACCGACGCCCGCGTGCAGTTCGTCGAAGAACGGCTGCAATACTGGCTGGGTGTCGGCGCGCTGCCGTCGGACCGGGTTCGGATCCTGATCAAGAAGTACGGTCCGAATGGCACGCATGCCACCGCGCAGCAAGCGGCTCGCGAACGGCTGGCGGCGCCGCTCTCCGTGCCGGACGCCGGAACGCCGGCGTATGTTCGCCCGGTGAAGGAGAAGGAAGCCCCCGCCGCACCCGCGGCTGAATCTGCCACCGCCGTGGCGGAAGCTGAGGCACCAGCGGAAGCGGCTGCTCCTGAGGCGGCCGGCGAAGCGACGCAGTCGTAGTTTCAAGAAAATGGCGGCGGGAGTGGTACCTTAGTTCGTGCCATTTTGGCGGCGGCGAACGGTACCCTCCCCTAACCCCTCCCCAAAAACGGAGGGGGATGTGAATATGCGTTTTGACGTGCTGACGTTGTTTCCCGATATGTTTCCCGGCTACCTCGGGCAGAGCCTGTTGAAGCTGGCGATCGAGCGGGGATTGGTCGAGGTCGACCTGGTCAACATTCGCGATTGGTCGACCGACAAGCACAAGTCGGTCGACGATCGGCCGTTCGGCGGCGGGCCCGGCATGGTGCTGCGTGTCGAGCCGACGGTGGCGTGCGTGGAGGAAGTGCAGCGGCGGGGCGAGCAGCCCGGGCACCTGGTGTTGCTCACTCCGCAAGGGCGGCGGCTGACGCAGGAGACGGTGGAAAAGCTCGCCGGCCACCAGCGGCTGGTGCTGCTGTGCGGACGATACGAAGGTTTTGACGAAAGGGTGCGGGACATTCTCCACCCTGATGAAATATCGGTAGGCGACTTCGTGCTCAACGGCGGCGAAGTGGCGGCCATGGTGATGATCGACACGTTGATTCGCCTGGTCCCCGGCGTGCTGGGAGACGAAGAGAGCGCCCGGCAGGATTCGTTTTCGGGTCCGAACCGGCATTTGGAGTTTGCCCAATACACCCGGCCGCGCGAGTATCGCGGCCACCAGGTTCCGGAGATATTGCTCAGCGGAGATCACGCCCAGATCGCGGCCTGGCGGCAGCAGCAAAGCGAGTTGCGAACGCGAGCGCGGCGCGAGGCGGATTAGATAAGAGCCGATTAAACAAGAAATATCAGCCGCGGGCGGTAGCCAGCGGTTAGCCAAAACACAGCGGGTCCATTTTCAACGCGACGAAAGGAAGTGCCAACATGAGTCAGCAGATTCTCAAGCTGGTGGAAGCCCCCAGCCTCAAAGCCGAGGTCGACAAGTTCAGCATCGGCGACACGGTGGACGTCCATACCCGGATCATGGAAGGGGACAAGGAGCGGATTCAGCTCTTCAGCGGCGTGGTGATTGCCCGCAGCGGCAGCGGCACCCGCGAGATGTTCACCGTCCGGCGGATCGTGCAGGGAGAAGGAGTGGAGCGCAAGTTCCCG
>JAIOQB010000275.1 GCA_021413585.1 Planctomycetia bacterium | reverse complement strand
GTATTCCACCCAATTGCTCAGCTCCTCGGCATCGCCAACCGTCGGACTGCCGCACAAATACGGCTCGGCCCCGACCGCCCGGCAATACTTGATGAACTCGTCGGTGCCGAACGTGTTGGGATCCTCGACGCGCCACGCCTTATCGACGTCCGGCAAGCGATCTCGCCCCACACCGTGCTGCCAATGATACGCCGAAGCGAACAGCCCACCCGGCCAGCGGAGGATCGGCATGTGAATGTGTTTCAGCGCCGCGACCACATCCTTGCGAAACCCGTTTTCATCGGCCAGCGGCGACCCGGGCTCGTAGATTCCGCCGTAGACGCAGCGGTGGAAATGCTCAAGGAAGCCGCCGTAGATTAGCGGATTGACGTCGGCGATTTTGGCCGTGGGGTCGGCGGAGATGGTGGCGCGGAGAGGCTCAGCGGCGGGGGCGGCAGAACATGAACAAAGTTCGGCAATAGCGAAGTAAACAACGAGTGTAGCGAAACACTTGATCGAACACCAAACAATCTGGACGAGCCAACGAGCAGTCACGCATAGTTTCCTTACTCGACCAAGCCAATGCCACGCCGCAGTCGAACACGCCCAGTGGCATTCATTTGAAAAAGACGAGCGGTTGCGCGACCGACTGCCGTTAAGCCTTCAATTCGCGCCAAACGAAATCGGAAGTGGTTTTCCCAGTTGTCTTGTCTGGGATTGAAGAGCTTGACAATTTCGCCTGTTAATTGATCGATAGCGGATAAATTCGGACCTTTGTTCAGATTGCAACGGTCGCATGCCAGCGCAAGGTTATCAATGTCGTCACTGCCAAGATGTTGGCGGGGAATGACGTGCTCGACATGGAAAGTCAGCTCGAGCGCATCTTCGGGAAGGCGGCAATACTCACATCGCCCTTTGGCCCGGCTGCGCACGGCATGTCGCGTGGCAGGGTCCATTTACACCTTGGGCGTACCCAGCAAGGCGCGCGCGCTATCTTTGAGCAAGCCCACGAAGTCGAGCGTTTCCACGAACTCTTGATATTCTGCTCTCTCCGCTTCGGAGAGCAGGCCATCATTTGCCCTAGTCCGCAGATAGTCGAGCCGCTCCTGGGTGCGCTCGTCTGGACGATAGTCAACAATCCGACGGGCGACGTCCGGTGTCAGGCATTGAGACAATGGGCCCAAATACGCTTCGAGTACAGTCATGGGGATATCCTCTTACGCTATTCTATCACGAATTCGCGACCTTTGTAGGGGCACGTTATTTCTGCCTATCAATGGGGAAATTTACTCCCCCACCGCCGCGTCATCCGCCACCGGCTCGCGCGTCACCCGGCACGGCGGCAGCGAGTCCAAAAACACCCGGCCGTAAAACTTCGACTCGATCCGTGGATCGAGGATCACCACCATCCCCCGGTCGCGATGGCTGCGGATCAGGCGGCCAAAACCTTGTTTTAGTTTCAGCACCGCCTCGGGCAATTGATAATCCTTAAACGGATTGCCGCCGGCGGCGCGGATTGCTTCCAGCCGCGCTTCGAGCAGCGGCTCGCTGGGGACGGCAAACGGCAACTTGGTGATAATCACGTTGGTCAGCGCGTCGCCGGGCACGTCGACTCCTTGCCAGAAACTGTCGGTGCCGAAGAGAACAGAGCGCGGCTGGGCTTTGAACTGCTCGACCATCTGGCTGCGCGGCAGGCCGTCGGCCTGGCTGAGTAGCGTCAGCTTGCGGCGTGCGAGCCAGTCGGAGAGTTCTTCCGCCGCGCGGCGCAGCAGGTCGTAGCTCGTGAACAGGACGAACGCCCGGCCGTCGGACCGGGCCACGTAGCGGCGGATCATGGCGAGCATCTTACGCTCGAAGCCAGTCCGGTCGGCCGTCGGGTCGGGCATCCCCTGCGGCAGAATCAACTCGGCCTGGGTCTTGTAATCGAACGGGCTGCCAAGCTGCTTCGTTTCGCACTTGTCGAGCCCGATGCGAGACTGAAAATGGGCGAACGACCGCTCGCGCCCTACCGCCAGCGTGGCGCTGGTCATCACGACGCTGGGCACCTTGGCAAACAGCTCTTCGCGCAGCACCGGGCCGACGTCGATCGGCGCGGCGGAGAGCGCCGTGCGCGGCCGG
>JAIOQB010000274.1 GCA_021413585.1 Planctomycetia bacterium | reverse complement strand
GCACATCCTGTACGTCGAGGGCCAATATCGCGGCCCGCTCTATCCGCGCACGATCACGGCCAACGGCCTGATGGTGCTGCACAGCCGCTATGCCCACGACGCTAATGGCCGGACGGTGATCACCAACCAGCTCGATACGTTCATCGAAGTGCAGAACGTGGGAGCCGACCTGGTGGCCAAGACGTTCCAAAACGTGTTTGGCCACACCACCGACCACAACTTCACAGAGACCGCCGGCTTCGTGAGCAAGCTGTCGAAGGCGGTGGAAGACAACCCGCAGGGCATCCAGCGGATGGCCGCCAAGCTGACTATGCTCGACCCGCAAGCGCGGGCCCGCTTCGCGCAGGTCGCCGCGCAAGTGACGCATCCGGCCCCCGGCGAAGACGATCAACCCGCCGGCACCACCACCGCCACGCCGACGCGGGGGACTTCGATGAGGCGATAGAGAAGCTTAATGACCAATGACCAAGATTCCAATCTCCAATAGTTGAGCTATGCTCGTCGTTTATTGGTTATTGGAATTTTGGTCATTGGTCATTCCGTCGTTACCGCAGCACCGACGCATCCAGCGGCGTGATGCGCTTGGCGGTCAGGTGCGGCTTGGCCAACTGGGGCATGTACCCGCGCGAGCCGGTTAGTCCTACGACCTGGCCTACGTACGGTTGCAGTGAGACGTCGGCCGCCGGGGTGACGAACGCCACCACGCCGCCAGCAGAGTCCGTCAGGGCGTAACGCGGGGCTCCGCTGCGGCGCGACGTGACGGGCGTGAGCCGGCCGATGCCGTCGTACTTCGCTTGCTCGACCGGCGGCGCCGACACGCTGGCCGCCGCCACGGCCGCGGCTTGCGCCAGCGGGGTGGTCTGCCGGTCGGTCTGCTGCCGCAGCGCGGAGAGATCGACGTACTGCTTGCGGATCGCTTCGTACTGCTGGATCTGGCGGATCGCCTCGTGGGCTCGGCCCCGCTCGAGCGCCGAGGTGGCGGTGGCCGCGGCAGTGTTCGCCCTGGTTTTGAGCGCGTCGAACTGCCAGACGCTGGGTTCCTCGGCGATCATCTGCGAGAGCTTGAGATCGATGTCGTCCAGCTCGCTCTGCAGCGCGCTCGGCGCGGCGCCGGCCGGGGCGACGATGGCGCCGGGGGCCGCCATGGCGACGACCTCGCGACCCTGACTGTCGCGGGCGGGGCCAGTGGTTGCAGGAACGGCCGCCGGTTGCCCGGTCGCTAGTTGTCCAGTTGTTGGTTGTCCATTCACTGGTTGCCCATTCACGGGTTGGACGGCCGCCACTTGTTGCACGTTCGGCGCGGCGCCGCTGGCGGCGGTCCATCCGGCGGTGGCGCCATGAATCGCAACCGATTCCTCGACGTGCGACGCCGGCTGCACAACGGCAGCGGTCTTGGGTGTTGCTTCGATCGTGGCCGGAGCGTTGCTCGGTGCGCTGCTCGGTGTGTTGGTTGTCAGGTTATTGGGCGCCGGTTGATTGGGCGCCGCAGGCCCCTGCCTGGTTACGAATTGGGCAGACACCCAGCGGAACTCGCCGCGCGGCGGGGCGATGCGGCACCAGGCTTCAGCGGTGGTGGTTCCTTCGGCGGCAAGCTGCTGCTGGCCGAGTACTTCCACTCGCTCTCCCCGATCCAAGTACACCTGGCAGACGTCGCGAACGTCACTAAAGCGGCTGCCGACCATCGCCGGCGCGAGATCGCCCAACACCTCGGCCACGTGGGACGGCTCGGGTAACTGCCGCAGGCTCTTGGCCGGCAGCCAGGCAAAGCTTCCCTGCGGCGGGCGGATGGCGAACCAGCCTCCCGGATCGTGGCGGTAAACTTCCACCTCGGTGCCGCGAGAGAGCTTTTCGGTGGGATAGTAGTTCTTGCCCGGCCCGCTGCGGACGTAGACGTTGTCGGAGCTGACGTAGGCGGTGTAGGGAAACGTCTCGTCGGCAGCCGCGGCGGACGGACCGCTCGCCAGCGACCAAACCAGACAGGGGATCATAGACAGACAAGCGCAGCCGAAGCGCATGGGAGATTCTCCAGCAAAGTGTACGACCAGACTAGGGCGAACCCCGTCGAAGACAAGCTGCCCCAGTCGAAGACAAGATGCGAAGAGCGCCGAAACGGCTGAAGAGGGGCAAACTTGTAGCGGAATACCGGGCCGCGCTCAATAGCACATTAAACGCGACAATAATGGACCGCTGGCAAACGCTTCGTTAGCCGCCCCTCCCCGAGCGGCGCGTCGGCCGGCCCGCGTCGCGCCGCTCGGGGAGCGGCGGCTAACAGTGGTATACAATGCTGGCTAATTTGCCGGCCTTTGCCGCCAGCAGTGCAAGCATTAGAATCGGCCACGCGGCGCGGCTGGGGGCCGGCGTGCTGGTCAAGCCGGCAACGCGCTCCCCTGCGGGTCGCGGCTAAACGGTCCGTGATCGGCGTCAACCGTCAATCAATCGCAAATCCACATTCGCAAATCGAAAATCGAAAATCGAAAATGCCTCGCTACAATCCCGCCCAGATCGAGCCGAAGTGGCAGCGTTATTGGGAAGAGCATCGCACGTTCGCCACCCCGCGGTTGCCGCAGGGGGCGAAGTTCTATGCGCTCGACATGTTCCCTTACCCTAGCGGCGCGGGGCTGCACGTCGGCCACCCTGAGGGTTACACCGCCACCGACATCGTCAGCCGGTTCGAGCGGATGCGCGGCAAGGCGGTGCTGCACCCGATGGGTTTTGACTCGTTCGGCCTGCCCGCCGAAGAGCATGCCATCAAGACCGGCACGCATCCCCGCATCGGCACCGAGAAGAACATTGCCAACTTCCGCCGCCAGTTGAAGATGCTCGGGTTCAGCTACGATTGGGAGCGCGAGCTGGCCACGACCGACGTCGACTACTTCCGCTGGACGCAGTGGATCTTCCTGACCATTTACGACACATGGTTCGACGCGGCGGCGCAAAAGGGACGCCCGATCGCCGAGTTGCCGATCCCGGCCGACGTGACAAAGGAAGGCCCGGCCGCCGTCGCCCGATATCAGGACGAGCATCGGCTGGCGTACGAAGCGTTCGCGCCCGTGAACTGGTGCCCGGCGCTGGGAACCGTGGTGGCGAACGAAGAAGTGATCGACGGCAATAGCGAAGTCGGCGGTCATCCCGTGGTGCGAATGCCGCTGCGGCAATGGATGCTGCGGATCACGTCGTACGCCGAGCGGCTGGAGAAGGATCTCGATCTGCTCGACTGGTCGGAGAGCATTAAGGCGCTGCAGCGCAACTGGATTGGGCGCAGCACGGGGGCGGAAGTGGACTTTTATATCGGGCCGGCGGAGAAGTTCGAGTCGTGGAAGCAGGCTCGCGCGAAGAGCAAGTTCCCCACCAAGCCGGCCGACGACGTGCTGCGGATTTACACCACGCGCCCCGACACGCTCTTCGGCGCCACGTACATGGTCATCGCGCCGGAGCATCCGGCGGTCGATCGGCTCACGACCCCCGAGCAGAAGCCGGCCGTCGAGAAGTATCGCCAGCAGGCGGCCGCCAAGAGCGACTTGGACCGCACGGAACTGGCCAAGCACAAGACCGGCGTTTTCACCGGCGCGTACGCGATCAACCCGGTCAATGGCGAGCCGGTGCCGATCTGGATCGCCGACTATGTGCTGATCAGCTATGGCACTGGCGCGATCATGGCGGTGCCCGCGCATGACGAGCGGGACTTCGAGTTTGCTGTAGAGTACAAACTGCCGATTCGAGCGGTGGTCGATCCGATTGCCGATACCACGGAGGCGAAGCGGGCCGACGTTTTAGCCGGCCGTGCGGTCTCCACCACCGACGGCCGGGCGATCAACTCCGGCGCGTACGATGGACTCCCCACCGCCGAGTTCAAACAGAAGATCGCCGTTAATCTTGAGAGCGCCGGCCTGGGCCGCGGGGCGATCAACTACAAGCTCCGCGACTGGCTCTTCTCGCGCCAGCGCTTTTGGGGCGAGCCGTTTCCGATCATGCACGAGTTGGACGCCGACGGAAAACCAACGGGTGTGAAGCGCACCGTGCCGGCGGATCAACTGCCGGTCGATCTGCCGCACCTGGACGACTTCAAGCCGCACGGCCGTCCCGAGCCGCCATTGGACAAAGCGCCGGCCGAATGGCTCTACCCTGTGATCGACGGCGTGAAGTACAAGCGCGAGACGAACACGATGCCGCAGTGGGCAGGTTCGTGCTGGTACTATCTGCGGTTCATCGATCCGAAGAACACCCAGCGCATGATCGACCCCGAGTTGGAAAAGGCCTGGATGCCGATCGATCTGTACGTCGGCGGCGTCGAGCACGCGGTGCTGCATCTGTTGTACTCGCGGTTCTGGCACAAGGTGCTGTTCGACCGGGGCGTGGTCAGCGGGCCGGAGCCGTTTCAGAAGTTGATTAATCAGGGGATGATCCTGGGCGAGATGGAGATCACCGGCTATCAGGACGAGGCGGGCCAGTGGGTG
>JAIOQB010000037.1 GCA_021413585.1 Planctomycetia bacterium | reverse complement strand
GGCCGAGCCGTATTGGAGCGAGGCGTCCCAGTTGTTGTCGTAGCCGATGTCGCCGAAGGCTTGCGTGAAGAAGGCGTCGGTACCGAAGATGTAGTCGGCCCGGAAACCCCAGTCCATGCCGCAACCGTCGGTCTTGGCGGTCCGCTCAGCGAACGCCCAGGCCTGGTTCAGCATCACGCCGTCGGAAGCGTAGTTAAACGCCACCGGCAAGTTGCCCGTCAGGCTGACCACGCCGTGGTCGTTGCCCGTGACGCCGGCCTCGATCCAGCCGCCGTACTTCCACTGGGTGTTCTCGCCCAGGCAGGGAGTCAGGTAGCTTTGCAGCGTCCAGGGCTCGCCGCACGGATTGGCGTCGTCTTTCTTTTCTTCTTCAGCGGGGGCCTCAGCGGCGGGTGCTGGGGCGGGAGCCGCTTTCTTTTCGTCGCTGGGCGACGGGGCGGCGGGCTGATCGGCAGCGTAGTAGCTGTCGTACTCAGCAGGGGTGGCGGCGACCGTCGGCTGGTACTCGCCGTTGGCGGCCCACACCGGGCCAGCCGACAGCAGGCCGGCCAGCGCAATGCCAAACGCATACTTGGACAGTTTCATGGCGGAAGACTCCGTTCCTCGGGCGGGGGTAATACGATTCCGGTGCCATCCGGGGCACCGGGCTGGTTGGTCCAGCTAACCATTCAGGTGGGAATGCGGTGGGTTGGCGCCGGTCGCCTTCTGTACTCCGACTCCAATGCCAATTGTTCCATCGACCGGGGAAAATCGGAAATTGACACAAATGCCCGGCAACCGGGTCGTCCGGTGCCAGCGGCGTCAACCTCGGCAAAATGTGCCGGTTATTCGATCGGGCGGCACAGCAGCGGCCGACAGCAAGGTCAACTTGCGCCGAAAGGTTTGCGCAACTTCCACCAGAGGGTGGAAGCGGCCGCGAATGAGAAGGGGTGAAAACCGACGTGAAAACCCGTTTAGCCGCGACCCGAAGGGGAGCGCGTCGAGAAAAGTTGTGAAGGGTGTGAAAGAAAGGTGTGAAGGGGAATCAGCTGACTGCTTCGGCCACGTCCTCAAACAGCGCGTCCACAAAGTCATCCGGCACGAACAGGGCCAGGTCTTCCGGCTTCTCGCCGACGCCGATGTATTTGACCGGTAGGCCGACGCTCTGGCGGATCGCGACCACGACGCCCCCTTTGGCCGTGCCGTCGAGCTTCGAGAGAATGATGCCGGTGCAGCCGATTTCCTCGGTAAAGTGCGTGGCCTGGCTGATGCCGTTTTGGCCGCTTGCCGAGCTGCTGCATCAGGTTCGATTGGGTTTGCAGCCGTCCTGCGGTGTCGATGATGCACACGTCGGCCTTCGTTTCAATCGCCGTGGCCACGGTGCGGTGGGCCACGCTGGCGGGATCGCTCCCTTGGGCCCCGGTGACGATCTCCACCCCCAGCCGGCCTGCCCAAATGGTGAGCTGCTCCACCGCCGCGGCGCGAAACGTGTCGGCGGCTCCCAGCACCACTTTTTTGCCCTGCGCCGTGAACATATACGACAGCTTGGCGATCGACGTCGTCTTGCCGGAACCGTTGACCCCGGCCACGATGATCACCGTCGGCCCCGTGGACGCGAAGCGAATCGGCTCTTCCGGCTGGGCCAGCAGGATTTTCAGTTCCTTCTTGATCGTCTCCAGCACGTCTTCCCAATGCACGACGCGGGCACGGTAGTCGGTGCCGATGCGGTCCACAATGGCCTTCGCGGCGCGGACACCCATGTCGGTGCGAACCAGCGAGGCGGTCAGCTCGTCGAGAAACGCGTCGTCGACGAGCCGGCCTTCGCGTTTGAACAAGTCGCGAACATCGGTCTTGAGCAGTTGCGCGGTCTTTTTCAGACCTTGCTTGAATTTGTCGAAGAGTCCCATGGTGCGTTCTATTCCTGCTTGCTTTCCGCGTCCTTGCTTTCCGCGTCCTTGCTTCCTGCATCGCCCCGGCGCCCCAGCACACGGTCGAGAATCCCGTTGACGAACTGGGCCGATTGCTTCGAGCCAAATCGCTTGGCCAGCTCGACCGCCTCGTTGATCGCCACCCGCTCGGGCGTTTCGGTGTGCATGATCTCGAATGCGCCCAGGCGGAGCACGTTGCGGTCGGTGGCCGCCATGCGGCTGAGGGTCCAATTGTCGGCCGTTTTACTCAGCAGGGCGTCTAGTTCCGTGCGGCGCTCGCGCACGCCGGTGACCAGCGACCAGGCGAACTCCACCAGATCGCTCGACGCCAGCCGCCCATGCAGGAATTGCTGTTCCTCGGCCGCGGAAATGGCCGGGTTCAGGTCTTCCTGATAGAGCAACTGCAAAGCAACTTCACGAGCGCGACTACGACGGGCCATGGCGAATATGGATTAGTTGTTGGATGGAGCAAAAGGAAACTAGTTGAGCCGGCTGGCGTGGGCCGTCCGTTCGGACACCGTGCTGCCAAAGCGAACGAGAATCAATTAGAGCAGAAAAGGGGGGGAATTTGGCAGGTGGTAATTTCTGGAGCCGTTAGCGTTTAAACTCCAACGCTAAAACTCCAGCGGCAGCATGCGATCCAGCAAATCAACCAACTCCAATGCGGCGGTCGCGCACTCGACCCCCTTGTTGCCGACCTGTCCGCCGCTGCGGTGGATTGCCTGCTCGAGGCTCTCACAAGTCAACACGCCGAACAGCACCGGAATGCCGGTCTCGAGCGATATCTGGCTGAGCCCCAGGCTGACCGCCCGATTGATGTGCTGATCGTGCGTCGTTTCGCCCCGAATCACCGCCCCCAGGCAGAGCACAGCCCGATACTGCCTGCGATGGGCCATCGTTTGCGCCACCAGCGGCAGCTCGAACGCGCCAGGAACCCAGGCGACGTCGATATCCGCGTCGGCCACGCCCGCGGCCAGCAGCGTGCTTTGCGCCCCGGCGAGCAGCTTCGACGTGATGCTCTCGTTGTAACGGGCGACGACAATGGCGAACTTTGCCCCCTTCGCCGCGATGGGTTCTCCTTTGAACTCGTTGGGCACGATGCAGGCTCGCTTAACGGGGGCTGAGTTATTGGCTGGACGAGAATAGGAGGGGGTGGCTAGTGCAACGCCCCAGGGGACCGTGAAACGACGAATCTGGCGCGTTGCCCCAGGCACCCCGAAACAGCTCGCAAGGTGCAGGGTCAGCTCCCCGATTTCATGCTCATCAGGAACTCGGCGTTCGTCTTCGTCTTTTGCAGCCGCGTGACCAGCAGTTCCATCGCGTCCGGGGCGCTCATGTCGTTGAGCACGCGCCGCAGGATGCAGACGCGACGATGTTCTTCCGGGTCCATCAACATCTCCTCGCGGCGGGTGCCGCTCTTGTTGATGTCGATCGCCGGCCAGACGCGTTTGTCGACCAGCTTGCGATCCAGCACGATCTCAAGATTGCCGGTCCCTTTGAACTCCTCGAAGATCACATCGTCCATCTTGCTACCGGTGTCGACCAGCGCGGTGGCCACGATGGTCAGCGACCCTCCCTCTTCGACCTTGCGGGCAGAGCCAAAGAACCGCTTCGGCCGCTGCATGGCATTGGCGTCGATGCCGCCGGAGAGGATCTTGCCCGAGTTGGGACATTCCGCGTTCCAGGCCCTCGCCAGCCGCGTGATCGAGTCCAGGAAAATCACCACGTCGTGGCCGAACTCGACCATCCGCTTGGCTTTCTCCAGCACCATTTCCGAAACCTGCACGTGCCGGGCGGAGGCTTCGTCGAACGTGGAGCTGATGACCTCGCAGTTCGGGCCTTTCACCTGGCGCTCCATGTCGGTCACTTCCTCGGGCCGCTCGTCGATCAATAGCATGATCACGTACGCTTCGGGGAAGTTCGTCAGCACCGCCTTGGCCATCTTTTGCAGCAGGATCGTCTTGCCGGCGCGCGGCGGGCTGACGATCAAGCCACGCTGCCCAAAGCCGACCGGGGCGATCAAGTCGCAGACGCGCATTTCGACTTCGTCGGCGCCATGCTCGAACACGATCCGCTTATCGGGGTGCAGCGGCGTCAACTCGTCGAAGAAGACTTTTTGCGACAGGATGTTGGGATCCTGGTAGTTGATCGCCTCGACGCGCAGCAGGGCGAAGTAGCGTTCGTTTTCCTTCGGCGGGCGAATCTGACCCGAGACGGTGATCCCGGTCCGCAGGCCGAACCGGCGGATCTGGCTGGGGGAGACGTAAATATCATCAGGGCAAGAGAGGTAATGATAGTCGGGGCTGCGCAGGAAGCCGAACCCGTCGGGCAGGATTTCCAGCGTCCCCTCGCCATACATCAAGCCGTTGAGCTTTACGCGCTCCTTGAGGATCTTGAAGATCAGGTCCTGCCGCTTGGCGCCGGCGATGTCGGTGAGCTGCTCCTTGCGGGCCTGCTCGATCAATTGCGGCATCGACATTTTTTGCAGCTCGGCGATGTGCGTGTCGCCCTGCTTGGCCTGGTCG
>JAIOQB010000273.1 GCA_021413585.1 Planctomycetia bacterium | reverse complement strand
GGCATTTGCTCGTCCGCGTCGGTCGACGTGATCCGCGCGACCAGGGCACTTTTGCCGGGCTGGCCCGCGACAATCGCCGGGTTGCCATCGCGCGCAGCAAACGCCGCGTCGCGGACGTCGAGCCGCAAGTCGGCCTTGCGCTCCTTCGCGTCAGGACCGTGGCAGCGGAAGCAGTTGTCGGACAGGATCGGCCGAATGTCGCGGCCGAAGTCGACCGGCGGCTCAGCAGCGCTCGCGGCAGTTGCAAAGCCCCAGAGTAAAAGCCATGCCGAGAGTCCCATCAAAACCCGGCTTGGGTGTTGATTCGCTTTGAACACGGGCCTGTTCATTGCTTGGTCCTGGCGTAGGGAGCGTGCCAGCGCGGGGCGGGATTCAACGGGCGGAAGCCGTGCCTGGGTCAGATTACATTCTAGTCGGATTCGACCAGGGGGCATAGCGGCGGGTGGTGATACGCGGGTGCCTGGGGCAACGCCCCAGAAATATTCCACTGGGGCGTTGCCCCAGGCACTCGATGCTCGAGATGCCAATCGCGCGCGGCCTACGACGCCACCACCCGCTCCCCTTCATTCTCCGTCAACCTCCGAAACAAATTGCCGAGCTTCTTCACCATCGCACCTGAGCCCGTGCCGATCGTCCGCCCGTCGATCTTCACCACCGGTACGATCTCCCCTAGCGTGCCGGTGCAGAACACCTCGTCGGCGCGGTAGAACTCGGTGAGCGAAATGTCGCGCTCCACGGCTTCAATCTCATTTCGGCGGCAGATCTCCAACACGGTGGCGCGTGTGATTCCTTCAGGGCAAGCGACGGTTCGGCTGGTGGCGAGCGCCCCATCCTGGACCAGGAACAGGTGCGTGGCGTTCGTCTCGGCGACGAAGCCGTGGGTGTCGAGCATCAGTGCGTCGTCGGCGCCGGCGGCGTTGGCTTCGATCTTGGCGAGGATCGACTGAATCAGGTTGCAATGGTGGATCTTGGGGTCGAGGCAGTCGGGTGAAAACCGCCGCACGCTGCTGGTGATGAGCGTGATGCCCGCGCGGTCGTAGACTGGCGGCTTGTGTTCCGCCAGCACAATCAGCGTGGGGCCGGCCTGGTTCAGCCGGGGGTCCATTCCCGAAGTGATCTTCACGCCGCGAGTGAGCGTCAGGCGGATATGGACGTCGTTGTCCATGTTGTTCGCCCGCAGCGTGGCGGCGATCTGCGCGCGGATTTCGTCGTGCGTGGGGATCTGGGCAAACGCCAGGGCCAGGGCCGAGCTGCGGAGCCGATCGAGATGCGCGGTGAGCCGAAAGATGCGCCCCTGGTAGAGCCGCAGCCCTTCCCACACGGCGTCTCCCCCCTGCACCGCCGAATCAAACGGACTGATGCCCGCCTCATCGCGATGCACCAGCCGGCCGTTGATGTTGACGATCAGGTCGCGATTTCGCTCGTCGAATTTTTGCAGCATCATGGGGCTCTTAAAATGGCGAGGAATGTTCAAGTAATCAAATGACCAATGACCAAAATCCAATCTCCAATAACGGCCCAGGCACGTCTTTTATTGGTTATTGGAATCTTGGTGATTGGTCATTCGGCGTCTCTGTATCTCTGTGGTGAAAAGAAAGTTTAATCGCGAAGCCGCAGCTCATAAAGCTCATCGTAAATCGGCTGGCACTCGGCCAACAGCGGCTTAAGTTTTTCCGGCAGCGGCTCGTCGCGCTTTTTGTACGGCTGAAACCCGGTGGACTTTTCCACCTCGGCGTACCAGTGCGGGGCCCAGATGCCGTCCGTGGCGCGGCGGCCTGGGGGCCAGGCGAGCATTCGATCGGTAAAAGGAATGTCCAGCGCCTGGCACAATCGTTCGAGCATCTCGCGCGGCTGTACCAGCACATCTCGGGCGTCCAGTACCGGCGGGACGCGGCCGGTGCGCGACTTGATCCAGTGCAGGATCTCGCGCTGCTGCGGCATGCCGGTGTCGGACAAGGTCGGGTTCGGCAGCACCTTCGCCAGCGAAATCAGCATTTCCCTCGGGTCGCGAATCAGCAGGCAGTTGTGCAGGTTGTCGAGCCAGCCGCGGTCGACCTCCGGCAGCAGATGCTGCGCCATGTGCTTTTGGTAAAAGTACGGCTGGCCGCCGGGGATCGGGCCGGTCAGCCAATCGGCGACGCGCGGCCAGTCGCTTTCAAACCCGGTCTTTCGCAGATAGTACGCGTAGAGGGGCTCGTCGCAAACGAACGTATCGCCGCGGCTATCCCACGACCGCATCATGGCGGTCGAGATGTTGCGTGGGCCGGACCACATGGCAATTCGCATCGAACGGAAGTCCAGAAGGAAGTCGCAAGGAAGAACCGGGCCGCGGAAAGAGTGCGGCCGATGCGACAATGATAGCCGCTGAGCGGGCGGCTATGAAGGCGGCCTGCGTTGCGTGAGCCGCAAGGCGGTAGCCGCGGGTTCCAGTTCGGGCCGTCAACTGGGACCGGTGGCTACCGCCAATCCGCTCACTTCGCTGCGCTACGTTTAGCCTCAGGCACCCAGCCGCCAAGATACGGCATCAAACAGTCCGACTACTCGTCGCAGGTGCAACCCCATTCATCCGCCACCGGCAGCCGCTCGCACGCGCCGCGGCCGAACCGCCAGGTGATGCCCGCGCCGACCCAGTAGCTGGCGACCGAGGCGGTGGTAGAGGCAAACCGCTGCGACGCCCCGAACATCCCGCCAGCGAAGAAATCGAAATCGACGCCGGGCAAAACGTCGCGCTTGCCGATACCGCCGGTGATCCGGTGCTGATTGATCGCCGCGAACTGGCCTTGGATATAGCGCAGGGCCGGCACGCCGTCGGGCAGCGGCACGCCGCCGATCGACGTGACGCTGGCGTTGCGCATCGGGTCTTCCGCCCAGGCATAGCCCAGGCGGAGCCGGGTCTGGCGGTTCACTTCGTATTGGGCACCGACGGATAGCACCCACTGGTCCGTGTAGATGGACTTGAAGAAGTCGGCGTCGCCATAGCAGTTGTACAGCACGTCGGCGGCCAGCAGTAGCTTGCCATCCATCAGGCTATGGTTGGCGATGCCGAAGCCGAAGTTCATCGGATGATCCATTTCCACATCGTACGTCGCGCCGTTTTGAAACACGGCCGCGTCGTCGAACGTGAAATGCTTTTTGCTTTGCCAGTATAGCCCTAGCGTGGTGTCGTCGTTGAGCGCATAGCTGGCCCCGACCGTGCCGCGCAGGGCGTACGCGGGGGTCATGCCGCTGATATCGACGAACGGGCCGTCCAAGTAAGAACTCCCCAGCGTGAACGCCGCACCGACGGAGAGATTGTCTGTCACGCTGTAACCGGCGGCCATGACAATGTCGAGGGCCAAGTAATCCATTGACGTGCCATGCGATTCCGGCACGAAGCGGAAGTCGACCCCGGCGCCAGCGTTGGACATCAGCCCCATGCCAAACGTCAAGGGAATGCCCATGGCGCTAAAGTCCTGCGTGACGCCGATGTTCGGGAGCGCGGATCCGACCAGGCCCGACTTGGCGCTAAACGGATCGACGCCCACCAGCGGCAGCGGATCGGCCTGCGAGA
>JAIOQB010000036.1 GCA_021413585.1 Planctomycetia bacterium | reverse complement strand
CCACGTTCGACAGCTAAAACATGCTTCGCTATCCTCCTCTCGCAGCTCGACGATTCGCCTCGCCGGAACGGACACAGGTCGCTATTCTGCGGCTCGTCCAATTTGGCCCCAAACCTCTTGGCGGCCTGGGCGTAGTTCGCACGATCTTACGAAAGCTGGTGTCTTATGAACACTTCCAGCCATTCTCACGGGTGTCGGCGGCTGAGTGCTATCGCAGTTCTATTTAGCGCGCTAACGGTCAGTTGGTGTTCCGTCCTCTTGGCGGCCGACCTGGGCGAAGTGGCGCTTTACGATGGACAGCGCACCGAGATGCTCAACACCTGGGGAGGCGCATGGCGCGTCGGCGATGCTCAAGGGGCGACTCTGCAATCGCGTTCCGGCCCGGGCGGGCAGAACCTACTGAGCCTCGACATGGGCCCGGTCAAAGCGGGCGAGGCCCGGTTCGTGCAATGCTTCGCTACCGGCTTTGGCCCCACCGGTCAGTACTATCAGACTCGCGATCTGACGCCGCACGAACGGCTCGATTTTAAGGTACAGAATCTCACCCACGTCCCCGTGCGGGGAATGCTGCAACTGAAGGACTATCGAGACAGCGTCGAGCATTGCGCCGTCTACCCGTTTGAACTTTCCGGAACGTCCACCTGGGATGGCATCTCGGTGCTGTTGAGCTTCGCCAACGCCCCATGGAAACTGATCGGCCAGCCCGATCTCAGCCGGGTGCTGACGATTGACTTTCTCTTCGAGCCGACCGCTTCAATGGGTTCCGGCCAGATCAACTTGAGCGACGTAAAGCTCCTGGAGCGGGGAGATCGCCTGGATGTCGACACCAGCCCACTGCCGCGTCTGGTGGAGCGGCTCGCTTCTCGCCAGTGGCATGCTCTGTGGGCCGCCCGGAATCGGAAGCACGGCATGATTCCCAATAACTCGTATCAGAGCACCGACGCGGGGCTGAACACCACTGCGGCGATGTTGTGGATGCTGCCGGCCGCCACCCGGCATCGCTGGGTCGAGCAGAGCGAGGCGGATCGTTACGTCGCCCAAGTGCTGGGCACCACCGACCGCCTGCTCGATCAGGCCAAATACCTGCCGCCGCGAAACGTCGATTGGGTGACGCTAAAGCCCTCGATGCTGCCGGAGGAGTCGGTGATCGACGCGGCGTTTTTTGCGCTGGCGTTGCATCAGTACCAGGCGCTCCCCTCGACTTCTCCCGCGCTGCGCAAAGATATTGCCCGCACGCAGAATCGGTTTGACTTCGCCTCGTTCGCGTGTCCGACGGGATGGCGGATGGCGTACCGTTATTCCAGTCCTTATGGCTCAGCCGGCTTCACGTCCGGCACGTACGACGGCTATACCAACGAGGGGAACCTGACTTCGCTGGCGGCCCAGTTGACGCCGAACCATACGGTGCCGATCGAGAAGCACTGGAACTGCAGCACATTTCGGATTCGCGACGGCCTGGTTCAGCCCGACAACGGCCCGATGGTGCATTCATATCGAGAGTATCGCGCGCCGTTCGCGCAGGCATTGTGGAATTTGTTTGTCGATGTTCGGCAGCGAGGGGTCGATTCGTATCCCGACGGCCGGCTGGCGGTCAATCCGTGGTACAACTTCGTTTGCTATGAACAGGGGGTCATGGCGCGGTTGGCGCAAACCGGCCGCCCGAATCTGGTGCAACCCGACGCGGGGGATGATGGCAGCCTGACGTGTTACCGCCAGTTCAGCGTTTACAACAATTTCGGGCAAAGCGACCTGTTCATGCCGTGGAGCGCTTCGTTTGCGCTGCTGGCCGGGGCGGATCGGGCTGAAGCGTCGCTCCGCTTCCAACTCCGCCATGGTCTGCACGATCCTTTCGGCCTGGCCGACTCGGCGAAGTGGGCGACGGGCGCTTCGCAGCCGTACAGCATTAGCGCTCGGCACGATTTTTGGAACACATCGCTGTCGACGATGGCGTTTCTGGAGTGGCTCGACGCGGAGCAGCGGGCCAGCAAGTCGTTCGCGGCGTTGCCGGAGGTGCGAGTGGCTCTGGACCAGGTGTTCCCCACGGGGGCCAAGGTCGAGCCCGCACCCGCGCCGCCGACGCGAGTTCTGCCGGCGTCGCTAAAGATTGAGCATCACTCCCCTGCTCCGGTCCGAACTGCCCCGATCCGACCTGCCCCAATCCAATCGGCGGTCAGCGTGGGTGAGGATCGGAGTCAGTCGCCGAATCAGTCTCCGAAATAGAGGCTTAGCAGCCGTTGCTGGTGCCTGGGCCAGCCGTTGCTGGTGCCTGGGCAGTGAAGCACGATCCGGGATGACATAGTAACTCCCCGCCGCGTCGGACAGCAGCAGGCCGTTGTCCCCGAAAGGTTGCGATCCTTCGCCCGGTTTCTCCAATCGCAGCGCGGCCAGGCCCCCCTCCGTCATTACGGACATCGTCAGCAGATTCCCGCTGGCGCGAACCTGGCGGATTTCGCGAATCCTGCGGAGCAGGTAACGGCGGTTAAGCGATCGGCGGACGGCGTCCTGAATGTCCTTGGGCCACTGGTCGAGCGCTGCGATGACGCCCAATTCGCGTTCCCGCCCGGACGTCTCGCGGCACCGCAGGCTGATGTACTGTTCTTCGTATCGGGCCGGCAGCGCGCGGACGGCATACACATTGTCGAAGGTTTGGTCGTCGATTGTCACTCGGAGCATGCTCAAACGGCTGTCGGTAATCATCGCGCCGCCGGGCACAAGCCACGTCAGCCCGTGGCCCTTCGAGGAATTGCCATCTTCGTCGTCATCTCCGTTGTCGCCGCCGCGGCCATTTTCGCTCTCCGCCATCGTTCGCGATCCGTTGCGCTCGCTGTGTGACGACGGCGTGCCGACGACAGTATCTCCATCGTCCTGAAAGGCCATTCCCCTGGCGCCTGCCATGGCGTGCAGACCGGCCGCGCTGGCGAACTCTTCGCTCTCTGTCCGATTTTCTTGAAATTCGCCCAGCAAGGTTTGCAGCCCGCCGTTGGCGAATAGTTCTTTCTGGGTTCCTTCCTCGACGAGCCTGCCATGATCGAAGATCAGCAGCCGATCCGCGTCCTGCAGCGTGGTAAGGCGGTGGGAGATGACGATCGTCGTGCGACGTCGCGCCGAAGTGCGAATCGCCCTGCAGATGGCCTGTTCCGATTCGCCGTCGACGCTGGCCGTCGCTTCGTCCAGCAGCAGAATGGCCGGATCGAACAACAAGGCGCGGGCAATCGAAAGCCGCTGCCGCTCGCCTCCAGACAAACCCATGCCCCCTTCGCCCAGTTGCGTGGAATAGCCCAGCGGCATGCGCATGATGAAGTCGTGCGCGTCCCCCTGCTTGGCCGCGATCATGATCTGCTCGGGCGTGGCAGCAGGATTTCCGTACGCCAGATTCTCGGCCACCGTTCCGCGAAACAGAAACGGCTCTTGCGGCACGACGCCAATGTGGCGGCGGAGTTTGCGTGGGTCCATCTGCCGCACGTCAATGCCGTCGATCAAAATCTGCCCCGAATCGGCGTCGTACAAGCGGCCAATGAGGCTGATCAATGTCGACTTGCCCGAGCCGCTTCGCCCCGTCACGCCGATCAACTCCCCTCGGGCGATGGTGAAATTGATGTCGCGCAGCACCGGTCGGCTCTTGTCGTAGCCGAACGAGACCTCTTTCAGTTCCACTCCGCCTTGGATCTGGCCGATCTCGACGGCTGAACCCGCGGGACGATGTTCGCCGGGAGTATCCAGCAGGCCGCAGATGCGGCGGCTGACGCTGAAGAAGTTCGCGAACCAGGTGGTCGACTCAACCATTGCGGAGAGGGGCGCATAAAACATGGTCAAATAGGTCAATGTCGCAATTAAGTCGCCGAGCGTCATCTCTTTAGAGAGCACGTCGCGACCCCCGATATACCAGGCAGCGAGCGCCCCCATGGCGAACAGCAGGCCCATAAGCGCTCCAAACGTAGTGGTCGAAGTATCGACCGTCAGGCGCGACTCCTGCAGCCGGCGGCTCGATTCGCGAAACCGGCGGGTCTCGTGGTCCTCCTGCACAAACGCCTTCACGACGCGCATCCCCGAGAGCATGCCGGTCAGCGCCGACGCCTGCTTTCCCACCGCTTCCCAATAGTGGTGGTGCCGCGGCTGCAGGAAGCGGGTGATATACCAACTCCCCGCCAGAATCAGCGGCATGGGCAGCAGTGCGAACAGTGCCAGCTTTGGATTGAGGTAAAAGAGCATGCTGCCGATGCCGAGCAGTTGCAGCGATTGGAGAAACACGCCGCTGGTGGCATGGTAAACCAGCGTATGCAGCGTTTCCGTGTCATACGCCACCTGGCTCATCAGCATCCCCACCCGGTTCTTGTCGTAAAAGCTCAGCGGCAGTTCGTTGAGCTTCTGTACCAGATCCTTGCGGAGGTTGGCCGTCATGCTGGTGCCGACGCGGCTCGACACCCGTCCTTTCCAGATGCCAATCACCGTTCCAGCCAGTCGCGCCAGCAGCAGGCCCGTGACGATCGACAGTAGTAGAAACAGCAACGTGACTCGGGGGTTGCCGGCGACCTCCGGGCTGAGAACCTGATCGACGAGCCGCCTCTGCAGCAGCGGTGGTATCATTTCGATCGCCACGGCGGTGAGCGACAACACCACAAGCAGCAGCACGCTGCCGCGGAACGGACGCAACACCGACAGAAAAAGCGTTGCTGTGCGCCAGCGGCGCGGCGTCCTGGTTGTTTGCGTTTCGCCGCTGGGACCATCCGTTGCCGATTCCTGCGGCGCCGGCGATTCGGCAGTCTCTTCGCTGTCGTTCTTCTGCCGGCAGCGGGCGTTGAGCCATTCCAGGGCATCCGTCGTCTGGCGGTCAACGCTCGCGGGGCGACGCAAAATGTCTACCCACTGCCCGGAGACGCGGGCTTGTAGAAAGCAGGAGCCCAGCGATGAATCGACACGAAAGCTGTCGACCTCCTGCCACGGCCATTCGCGCCGCTTCTCGGGGCAGCCGTTGCTGACGACCACTTTGTGCTCGTCCACCGCTAAATGTTCAGGGCCCGCATTTCCCTCCAGGTCGATGGCAGATTCCAGCGTCAAAAGCGGTATCGCCGAGCCGTTGTTGCCGGCCTTGGGGAGAATTGTATTTCTTGCGCTCAACATCTGTGCTTTCCGTCTTCAACAGAATTGGCAATGTGCGATGCATGTTTGTTGTTCCGGCCCGCCGAGATCATTTCACGGCGGTTGCATCATCAAGCCATATCAATCTCGCAGATGCGGGCAGAAGAGAACTGCCACACCTCGCGCCCTGTAACCGATAGTGCCCACTCCCCTACAAAATCGCTCATTATAGCAGTGTAGTTTTCCGCCTGTTGCAGTGTCGCATGCTGGCGTTGCTGCGTTGGCATCAAACAGAATCAATGCATGAATTCGCTGCATCGGATGCTCACAGATGTCGCATTTCGCCGAATTCTGTGTGCAGCCGGATGGATGGCATAGCGAAAGAGGCAATTCTTGCGCCATATTCTGCAAAACACGCGAAACCGGCACTTTGCGGCCGCAGAGGAATCAAACAAGCCACTCGCTGCCTCTGTCCTATTCAATTTGGGTTTGATCCGGCGATGGCGTCCTATTTCTGACCGATTGATATGAATGTTAATCAACCAACCTGGAACCATTTCGGTCGGGTGCCGAAGTTTCCTACGTCACCCAGCGGCGGGTTGAACTGCCTGCTGCGAAGTCGGTCGAGGACGCTCCTTGGACGAATCGGTGGGCAGATGATAAAACGCCAGGGCCAACACGCCATACACCGCCAGCAGCATCACCCCCTCCATCCAGTGGCACTCCCCATCCTGGCAAACCATCGACAGCACGCCGATGGAGAGCACCACCGCCACTACTTCCAGCGCCGTGAAATGCAGGTCCATCGGATGCGCAGGGTGCAGCAACATGCTGGTAAAGACCAGCACGGGCGCCACAAATAGCGCGATCTGAATGCTGCTCCCCACGGCGATGCTGACTGATAGTTCCATCTTGTTCTTCAGCGCCATCAGCACGGCGGTGGAATGCTCCGCCGCATTGCCGATGATGGCCAACACGACGACGCCGACGAACACGGAGTTCATCCCCAGTGATTCGCCCGCGGTCTCGACTGAGCCGACGAGGAACTCGCT
This sequence comes from Planctomycetia bacterium, assembly GCA_021413585.1. Taxonomy (GTDB): domain Bacteria; phylum Planctomycetota; class Planctomycetia; order Pirellulales; family UBA7805; genus JAIOPX01. The sequence goes on along the minus strand of JAIOQB010000036.1, from coordinate 4,383 downwards.
CATCAGCGCCACGCCCGCCGTCGCTGAAATCAGAACCAGGATCGAAGTCTTGCGGCTCCACTCCGGCTTGGCGCTGCCAGCGGGTTTTTCTTCACCGCCGAACAGGTGCCGGTGGGTCTTGAGCGAAAAGAACAAGCTCAGCAGGTACGTCGCGGCCAGGATGACCGCGATCTCCTCGCTGAGATGATTGATCGTGGTTGCATCCTCAGGCAAGAGCCGGGCGTTGCCATGCAGCAGGAAGAAGTAAATGGTCGGAATGATCAGCCCGATCGACGCCAGGGCCAGCAGTGTAGAGCCCATGCCGGCCGCGGTGCGGTTGAACGTCTGCCGCGTGTGTTTGAATCCGCCGGCCAGCATCGACAGCCCCAGCACCAGCAGCACGTTGCCGATGATCGATCCGGTGAGCGAGGCTTTGACGAGCGGGTACATCGACGGGCCTTTGACCATCGCCATGATCGCGATGATCAACTCGGCCGCGTTGCCGAACGTGGCGTTGAGCAACCCGCCGATCCCGGCCCCCAGCGTCCCCGCCAGGCTCTCCGTCGCCCGGCCCATCAACCCGGCGAGCGGAATCACCGCCAGGCACGAGACGATGAAGACCCACACTGCCGGCGCATGCGCCACCTCCAGCACAATCGCCACCGGGACGGCGACCATCAGCCAGTACAGCGGCTCGATCCTGAACTTCGGCGACTTGGATCGACCGGCGGCAGGTTGCTTAGTCATGCGGATTCTCTGGCCGAGGCATTAGCACGCATCATTTGAACTTAGCCCCATATACAAAAAAGCCGAGGGGCTGTCACCCCTCGGCTTTCGAAGTACTTCGAGTTTTCAGGCCGAAACTAGTACGGCCAGACGTAATACGCATTGCGGAACGCGCGCCGCGATACGACCACCGGCGGAGCGTACACGGTCGGCGTGTAGTAGCTGACCGTGGGGGCGTACGACGGGGCGTAGTACGTCGTCACCGGGGTCGGTGCATAGTACGCGACCGTCGGCGCCGGAGCGTAGTAAGCGGTCGTCGGGGCTGCGACGACCGGAGCATAATACGCGGTCGTGGTGGGTGCGTAGTACGCCGTGACGGGCGCGTAGTTCGCCACCACAGGCGCCGCGCAGCCACATTGGGCCGATGCGGCGGACGAAAACAATAACAAAACGCCACAAGCTGCAAGCATGTGTCTCATGTTGGTCTCCCCCCGAGGGTACTTTCTCAGATGTGTTTTCAGGACCGGAAATGGCTTCAAACTCGCCACTATCAACATAGTCCATTTTGTCAAAGATTCCACCGATTCCAAGCTGCGGCGCGGCGAAAAAACCGTTCGCTGCGCCGTCAAATCCTAAGCAAACCGCCTATTTGATGGCAAATCGCGACCAGGTGCGAAGCGAGTTGCGTTTTTGCATCGTGGCGTTTGCATCGTGGCACATGAGCCCGCCTTACGCCACGACGCACCGATAGATGCCCAGGTATTGAAACGCGCTTCCCGCGATCACCAAGATGTGCCACACGGCGTGCAGATAGATCGCCTTGCGGTCGAAGACCAGAAACACCACGCCGATGATGTAGCAGGCCCCGCCGACCCCCATCCAGAACACCGCTCCCGCGGGTGCCCGCGCCATGACGGGCCCAACTCCCAGCATTGGGATCCAGCTGAGCGCGACATAGGAGAGCGTCGACACCTCGTCCACCCGATGCTTCTTAACCACTTTAGAAATGAATCCGGCGGTGGCGGAAATCCACATCAACACAATCAGCAGCCACCACCAGCCGCTGCGCAGGTAGGCCAGCGCGAACGGTGTATACGATCCGGCGATCAACAGGTAGATCAAACCTTGATCCCAAGCGCGAAACAATCGCTTGGGCTGCGGCTTCTGCACGTAGTGCGACAAGGTTGAAGCGGCGTACACTCCCACCAGCGTGGCCGCGTAGATCCCACACCCCAGGGCCAGATAACCGTCCCCTCGCGCCGTCGCGGCCCCCAGCAGCAGCGCGGCGGCCACCACGCTCAACAGAAACCCACAACCATGGGTAATCGCATTGACGAACTCTTCATGGTGAGTTCGTTTGGTGAGTTCGTCGGTGGTGAGGGGGGGCTTGGATTTCATAGGAGGACGTTAAGTCAGTATAGTCGGCAAGTTGCGATGTGAAGTGTACACCAAGGAGGTCGAATCGGGAAAGAATGGGCGACTAGCACGCGGACTACCGGATCAGCGCCGCTTCAGCCACCAGTCCAGGACCAAACCCCAGCGCCACGCACGGCCCCCCTGCCCCGCTCCTTCTTAGGCGATCCAGAATGAACAGCACCGTCGGCGACGACATATTACCGCACTCCGCCAGAACCTCCAGCGACACGGCCACCGCGGCGTCGGCCAGACCCAGGCTCTGCTGCACGGCGGCGACGATCCTCGGGCCGCCAGGGTGGATCGCCCAAGAGACGACATCCGCGATGGCGAGTCCATGTTGGTCCAGCCATCGCGCGAGCCAGGAGCGCAGATGCTCGCGAATTAGTTCCGGCACCCGGGCGGAGAGGGTCATCTCGAAGCCGTGGTCTCGAATCCGCCACGTCATCGCGTCGGTCGAGTCGGGCAGTAGGCACGAGCCGGTCGCCTCGACGCGCCACGGCTGGGCCGAGTCTGGCGGGGCGTGCATCCCGGTGACGGCGGCCGCACCATCGCCGAACAGGGCGTTGCCAATCATCTGTTCCGGATCCCACTCGGCCCGGTAGTGCAGGCTGCACAATTCATAGGCGCACAGCAGAATGCGGGCGTTGGGATCCGCCGCGGCCAGAGCGCTGGCCACGCGCAGACCGTTGAGCGCCCCATGGCAGCCCATGAAGCCGACGTGAACCCGCTGCGTTTCCGGCGACAGCCCGAGCCCGATTATTAACTCCACATCCACGCCCGGCGCGGCGAATCCCGTGCAGCAGACGGTGACCAAGTGCGTGATCTCGCCCGGATTCAGGCTGGCGGCGGCCAATGCCCGCTCCACCGCGCGGCGTGCCAGCGGATAGGCGTGCTGCTCGAAAGTTTGCATTCGTTCGCCGATGCTCGGCCCCAGACTGCTGATGACTTCGGTCGATGCTCTGGATCCTCCCGGGAGCCAGTTGAGCGCGTTTTCAGAGGGCGCCACCGTGTAGCGTCGTTCGACGCCGGAACGGCGGAAGAGCACCGCCAGCAGCCGTCCCTCGTGCTCGGTCTGGCAGCAGACCTGTCCTGCCAGGTGGGCTGCCTCAGCCTGCGTGATCTCGTGTTCGGCGAGCGCGGTGCCCAGCCCCAGGATTAATAAGCTCATCGCACGGGTTCCCTTGCGTGGACAACGACCTGCGCGGCCTTGCCGCTCAGCCGCGCGCCGAGGGTCAGGATTTTGGGAAAGCATCGCACGATTGGCAAGGTCGCCGAAACGAGCCGGGGCCGCATCGCCCACCGTGCCACCGCTTCGGCGCAGCGGATGCGCGGCGCAAAATGCTTGCGCCATGCCGCACGATATTGTCTGCCGATCGCGTCGCGGACCGCCGGACGGTCCAACTGTTCGCGGGCAGGCGCCAGCAGCCGCGCCAAGAGCCAGCCGGCCTGCATTGCCATGCTGATCCCTTCGGCCACCACAGGATGGGCCTCGCCGGCGGCGTTGCCTACCAGAAAGATGCCGCCGCCGTGGTGGCAGCGGCGGATACCCGGCCTGATCGGTCCGGCGGAAAGCCAATTTCCGTCCCGCGTGGCACCGGTCAGAACCGGCCGCACGACAGGGCACGACTCCAGGATGTGATCGATCACCGCCTGCCCAGCACTGTGGTGGTGGCCCCGATCGAGCTTCGCCAGCCGATCTCTGCGGACGCAGCACGAAATGCTCACCCGCCCGGCGTCGCAATGCACCATGCCGCCGTAGCCGTCCGGAAAGCTCAACAGCGGCATTAAGCCTGGCGGCAGATTGCTATCGACAAAGTGCGCATTGAACCCGAACAAATCATCTGGCTGGGCTGCCAGCCGCGGCGGCTGGGTGCTGAGCGAGCCCGGATCCCATGATCCGTGCGCCGCGATGACGATGCGCGAGCGCAACTCCGTCATGCTGCCGGTGGGCAAGTCTTCGGCGGTGCAGCTAAACCCATCGGGAACGCTGGTAACGCTGCGGACGCAATGTTCCGCTCGAACGTCGACTCCCGCTGCCGCTGCCTTCTGCAGCAGCAGCGTATCCAACCGCTCGCGCGACAAGGCTCGGCCCCAGCGATGTCGTGAATTATCTTGCCGCGGTAATGGAGCAGTCAGTGCGGTCCGGCCAATGAACAAGCCCACGCGTTGCACTTCCGGCCCCGCCAACTCTGAAAAGTCGTCCGCCACACCCAGGGCTTCGAGCAGTCGCCAGTTTGTCCCGGACAAATACTCGCCGCAGAC
>JAIOQB010000313.1 GCA_021413585.1 Planctomycetia bacterium | reverse complement strand
TCCCCGCGCAGCTTCATATTAATGATCGTCAGCTTCTCGCGCACTTCGTTCAGGCTCGTCACGCCGAAGTTCTTGCACTCCAGCAACTCGTCCTGCGTGCGGCGCACCAATTCGCCGATGGTGTTGATGCCGAGCCGGACCATGCACTTGCGGGCACGGACGGAGAGCGACAGGTCGGCGATCGACCGGTCGTGCATCGCCCGCTCGTCTTCGCTGAGCGATTCCGGCTCGAGCACCGGCTCGACTTCCCGCTTCTCGTGCGAAAGCTGGCCCAGCCGCAGTCCCTTTGAGGCCATCATCTCCCGGATTTCCACCAGCGAGGTTTCGCCAAAGTTCTTGCTGGCCAGCAGCTCGTGCTCCGTGGTGCGGGCCAGGTCGCCGAGCGTCATCACTCCCATCCGCTGCAGACAATTGCGGCTGCGGACGGACAGTTCAAAGTCGGTGACCGGCACCGCCAGCACCTGCGTCATGCGGTCGCGATGCTTCTTGTCGTCTTCGTCATAGTACATGTCGCCCGAGGCTTGGGCGTCGCGGAAGAACAGCCGCGCCCGAGGGTGCGTGGGGTAAACATCCAAAATGCGATGAAAGCACTGGGCCGCCCGCTCATACCGCTCGGCATCTTCCAGCAGCACGCCCAGGTTGAACAGCGCACCCAGGTGGGCCGGAAACCGCGTGGCGCTGCGCTCGTACAAATCGAGCGCCGTCTGGTCGTTTCCGCGGCGATCATTTTCGAGCGCCAGGCCGAACAACGCACCCGAGTGATTCGGATCGACTTCCACTGCCCGCTCGTACAGGGCGACCACTTCCGATGGGTTGCCGCGCAGCCAGGGCCGAGTTGTAGGCGTCGAGCGCCTTATCATAATGTTGTTGGGCGAAGTACGACTTGCCCAGGTAGTAGTGAGCCAGGGCGCCGCCGTCGGCCGCGGAGAGCGTGGTGATGGCCGCGGAGTAGCGTCCCAACAGGTGGTAGCAAACGCCCAGCCGGACCGCCGCGGCGGGGGTCCGCTCGCTGTGGGTTTCCAGTTCGCTGGTGGCGTCGCGCAGCGATTGATAGCGTGAAAAGTCCGCGGCGATCGAAGCCACAATCTGCTCGATCTCGCGCGGCCCAAAGGAACTATTGGCCAACACCAATTGCTTGAAATCAGATTCCACTACTTGCGACATGTTTCTCGGCCTCTGGAATTGGGAACAAACGGCAGCCCACCCGCCGGCATTCAGCGCCGGACGGTCGGCAAGGGCAGGGCCACCTCGTGGCAAAATCGCTACCTGAGAGCCTCGCGGGAGGATTCATCGAATCCTAAAATATAGCCGTGTTGCCCGGGGGCTGGCAAGGTGACCGTGCGAACGGTTTCGCGGGTTGGAATGCCAGCGGGTGCCTGGGGCAACGTCCCAGAAGTGGTAATCTGATACCTCTGGGACGCTGCCCCAGCCGCCCGACAATTACTTAACATGCCCGCAAAACGGGGTTTTTGACCATGGATCCCGTCTCCGTCATCGTGCTGGGCTCGATCAATGCCGACTTGATCGTCCGCGGCCGGCGCCTGCCGCGCCCAGGAGAGACGATCGTAGGCGGGGTCTTTTTCCGTGCCCGCGGCGGCAAAGGGGCCAACCAGGCCGTGGCCGCCGCCAGGGCCGGTATTGGAGAAGGCATTTGCCATGTCGCCTTGATCGGTGCGATCGGGGACGACGACCTGGGGCGCGATGCGTTAACCGCACTGGCCCGCGAGGGACTGATTGTCGACGACGTGAAGATCGTCGCCGGCGAGCCGACCGGCGTGGCGCTGATCCTCGTCGACGCAGCGGGCGAAAACCTGATCGGCGTTGCCTCGGGAGCGAACAGCCGCCTGAGACCCGACGACGTCGACGCCGTGCCCGACCAACTCTTCGCCCAGGCCACGGTATTTTTGGCCAGCCTCGAAACGCCGCGCGAAACCGTCGCCCGAGGGTTGGCCCGCGCACGGCAGGCCGGGCTGACGACCATTCTCAATCCGGCCCCCGCGCCGGATGATGCGGTCGGCGTCGAATGGATCTCCTCCGAGTTGCTGCCGCTGGTCGATGTGCTCACGCCCAACGAACACGAGGCGGCAGCGTTGTCCGGCATGGTAGTATGCGACGCGGCGGCGGCCGAAGCGGCCGCGCGTCGTTTGCTCGAGCGAGGCTGCAAAGCGGTAGTCGTCACGCTCGGCCCGCAAGGCGCAGTGCTCGTCGAACCAGGCAAAACGCTGCACGTCCCGGCCCCAACCGTCGCGGCGATCGATGCCACCGCCGCCGGCGATGCCTTCAACGGGGCCCTGGCCGTGGCAATGTGCGAAAGCCGGCCGCTGGCCGACGCCGTCCGTTTCGCCTGCCGAGCGGCTACCCTCTCCGTAACCAAAGCTGGCGCCCAACCGTCGCTCCCCACGCGAGCGGAAATCGACAACACCTAGGTCGCGCAGGACTTCTAGCCGCAATAAACTCCGACTAAACTTACTCTACTTACTTGCCTTTACTTCTTACTTCGCGTCCTTTGCGACCTTCTGTTCCAAAGTTTTGAACAGGAGGTCGCGAAGATCGCAAAGTTATTATTCGTGGGTGCAACTGCGCAAGAAACTCCCCTTCCTTCCAGGGAGGGGCAGAAGCGCCACGGTAAGCCAACCATATTTGTAGAACAACAGACGGTTAATATTCTCACGGAGTTCCTCACCATGTCACGTCTCGCCACTTCTTCAATACGACTCCTGTTGGCGTGCAGCGCCCTGGCCATGCTCGCCGCAGATCGCCCAGCCCGCGCCGCCGATGCCCAGATCACCGCGGCGCTCAATCAGGCCGGCGACAACCGGCCGGAGATCCAGGCCGCGCTCGACAAAGTTCCGGCCGACGAGCGGGCCGGCATGACGTTCCTCGTGGCCAACATGCCGCAGCAAGATCTTCAATCGCTCAAGGCCCAGTACCTGCTCGACAACGTCAACCTGGCGTACAAGGCGTGGCGCCAGGTGCCGTGGAAAGACCGCGTGCCGCAGGACGTGTTTCTCAATTACGTGCTCCCTTACTCGAGCATCAACGAGCGGCGCGACAACTGGCGCAAGGATTTTTACGACCGCTTCCAGCCGCTGGTGGCCGGCATCACGTCCCCCGGCTTGGCCGGCGCGAAGCTCAACGAAAAAATCTTTCCGCTGTTGAAGGTCCGCTACTCGCGCGACCGGGCCAAGGCGGATCAAAGCCCTTATGAGTCGATCGCCTCGGGCAAGGCAAGCTGCACCGGCCTGGCCGTGTTGTTGGTCGACGCCTGCCGGGCGGTCGGCGTGCCCGCCCGATTCGTCGGCGCGCCGCTGTGGTCGGACATGAGCGGCAATCACTCCTGGGTGGAAATCTGGGACCAAGGCGACTGGCACTTCACCGGCGCCGCCGAATCGACCGGCGACAAGCTGGACAACGCCTGGTTCGTCGGCCGGGCATCGCAGGCCAAGCGAGACGACTTCCTGCACGCCATTTACGCCGCCCGGTTCGAACGCTCGCCGCAGCGGTTCCCGCTCGTCTGGGCTCAGGACGATGACTATGTCTACGCGGTCAACGTCACCGACCGCTACACGCGGCAGACCACGCCACTGCCCGCCGGCCAGACGCGCATCCGGTTTCAAGTTCTCGACACCGCCGGCGGCCACCGCGTGCCGGCCACGCTGAAATTGACCGACGAAACAGGCAAGACAATCGCCGAAGGAACCACCCGCGACGAACGGTTTGACGGCAACGACCATCTGGAGGCGGTCGCGAAGCTCGGCGGCAAATACACCGTCGAGATCGGCCTGATGGACCGCTTGCTCACGCGGCCGATCGAAGTCAAGAAGAACGAAGAGCTGTTCACGTTCGCCATCAGCGATGCACAGCGGCGCCCACCCAAGCGGCTCGTCCTCACCGCCGCGGAAACGACGTTCATCAAATCGCCCGAGGGCCAAAAGCTGGCCGCGGAACTCAAGGCGTACTTCGCCGCCCGGCCGGAGAAGCGGGCCGACGTGAAGCTCAGCCCCGAGTTCGATCCGCTGGTGCTCACCCAATCCGCCGCGGTCCGCAAGCTGGCCTGGGCCGCGTATTGCCAAGGGTTTGAAGCCCACGCGCTGCTGGCCGATCTGAAAGAGAACCGCGTGAAGTATAAGGAGTACACCAGCCCGTTCGTCGTCCGGGCGGTGGGCAAGATGCCCGCGGCCGGCTGGCCGTTGTTTATCGCCATGCACGGCGGCGGCGGCGCGCCGCAGGAGCTGAACGACTCGCAGTGGCGGCAGATGCAGATCTATTACCGCGACCAGCCGCAGCTCGAAGGCTATTTGTATCTGGCGATCAGGGCCCCCAACAACACCTGGAACGGGTTTTACGACTGGTACAACCTGGGGCTGACGGAGAACGTGATCCGCCAGTTGGTCATCGCCGGCGGCGTCGATCCGAACAAAGTCTTCCTGATGGGTTATTCGCACGGCGGCTATGGGGCGTTTTTCATCGGGCCGCAAATGGCCGACCGGTTTGCCGCGGTTCACGCTTCCGCCGCCGCGCCGGCCACCGGCAACGAAGTGGGCAAGAACCTCCGCCACACGCCGTTCACGTACATGGTGGGCGAGCACGACACGATGTACGGCCGGCTGTCGCGCTGCCAGGCGTTCGACAAATACATGCACGACGTGCGCGGCGACCGCAAAGACATCTACCCCGTCACGCTGCAATACATCGCCGGCGCCCAACACGGCGGCCTGCCCGACCGAAATAAAATCAAAGACATGTACGCCGCCGTCCGCGACCCCGTGCCGCGCGACGTCACCTGGAGCACCAGCTACGACAACGTGAAATCCTTCTTCTGGCTGCATGTGCCGAAGCCCGGCGGTGGCAAAGTAGTCGACGCCGACTGCCGCGACAACCGGCTGAGCATCAAGGGCGAACACCTCGACGAAGTAGACGTCTACCTCGACCCCCGCCTGGCCGATTTTGCCAAACCGCTCTCCATCGACGCCGCGGGTGAGAAGTCGACCGTAACGCTCAAACCCTCGCTACGCACATTGTGTGAAACGCTTGCCGAACGAGGCGACCCGGAGTTGATGTTTGCAACGATGGTGAAGTTGCAATTCAAGCAGCCGACGCCGACGAAGAAGTAATTAGGCAGCCCCGCACGAGCCCCAGAAGCCATTGAGTTTGCGCGCGACTCACGCGCCGCGGTCAATGAATTCGAGCCTCGCTGAACCCCTCACCCCCGACCCCTCTCCCCGCCGCGGGGAGAGGGGCTGGGGGTGAGGGGGTTTTTATGAAACGCAGCGCCGCTAGAGCCCGGGACGCTATCGAGTTCGCGCGCGACCAGCGCGCCGCAGCCAATGAATTCGCGCAGGCCGTCTGGCAATGGGTTCGCCATCGGAAAATCTGTGGCCAGAAGTTTCGTCGCGAATATCCGGTGCCTCCCTACACGGCCGACTTCTGCTGCGTGGAACTGAAACTGATTTTGGAAATTGACGGCGCAGAACATCTCACCGAGACAGGCCAGCAGCGCGATCGGGTTCGCGATGAGGGGCTGGCCGGGCAGGGATATCGGGTGGCGCGGATTTCTGGTTTTGACGTGGTGCGCGACGGTAGGCAGGTTTTGGAGAGGATTGTGCAGGAAGTTAAGAGGCGGATGAAGGAGTTGGGAGCCCCCTCACCCCTGACCCCTCTCCCCGAAACGGGGCGAGGGGAGAAGGAGAAGTGAGGAATCCCTCCCCCCCGCGCCGCATCGCGCGCTGGATATTCCGCCGCCTGCTGTCTTGCTTCATCAGGTCGCGCTTGACGTACAGCATGCGCCCGCGGCCTACGCCCACCTAGTTCCCCTTGCGAATTGCCCTGACGAAGCACCTGTTGGCCGAAGTGGGGCGGATGAGGAATCCTTCGAGGATCACACCGGTATCCCTTTTTGCGATCTGAAGCGATGCCTGTCCCCGCTTCGTGTCGTCGTAGCGAAAAACAACCCTGTCGTTTTCCATCTTCCAGCCGCCTGGATAAGAGGCTCTGGTAGCGGTATTCAATTCCATCGCCGTGCCAAGATCGCGGAGAAACAATTTATGGATGGCGTTATCTGGGGGGCTGGCATGCTCGTTGCCATCCGGGCCCCTCACCATCTCTTGGAGGATTAATTGATATTCGCCAATCAGAAACCGCGCTTCGGCTGCAACGGGTTCTGCGGCGCCGCGTGTCGCCTTCCACGTCCACTCCACGCCGGGAAAGTTAGGTTGGGCGTGCACTCCTTCAAGAAATACATTATTTCCGTCTTTGCCGATGTCTAGGATTACTTGCCCCATTCTTGAGTCATCGAATCGGAAACGAACCTGCTTGTTGTCTGCGGTCCACTTTCCGGGCGCACCGCCGACCACATTTCCATTATAAGTATTCGCTTTCTCTCCGACTCCTCCTGGCCGAAGTATCAGCCGATAACTTGATTCCCTATTCCCCACCGGAAATCGGCCGTCAGTACTCTTGGAAATGGTAACCGTCAGTAGGTACTCGCCAACCACGGACTCAGTAGTGGCGGCTACCTCGGGCGGCGCATTCTTGCTGCACTCTGCCAGCCGTTTTTCGGTTTTGATCTTCATCAGCCCTGACAAATCTGGTAAGGCCTTCTTATACCAATCGCCGGCATGGGCCTGTATCTGTTTCTTCGTCGTTCTAGGTTCCTTTTCTGCCAGGGTCCACCAAGCGTCTCCCAACTTCACATATTCCGCAGGTGATGCCGCACCCTTGAGATCGTTCAAGGCGAGTTGTTTTAATGCCTCCTCCTTCCCCAGAGACAGCATCGGCACTCCCTTGCTCCAGTCCCCCTTCACGAAGCACAGATACTTGCCCACCGTCGAATTGGCAGCAGGATCGTCGGGAGTCGTTTTCAAGGTAACCAGTGCTGTCTTTACCCCTTCATAGGTCTTTGACAACTCGACCACCTCGGCAACGCGATCCTGGATTTGGACAAGCAGTTCCTTATTGCGGGCCTTTTTGGCTTCTCCGAGCGCGATTCTTCCGAATTGATCGGCACGCATGAAATTGTCCTGGACGACGGCCTGATTCACGAGCTTCAAGGCTTCTTCAGCGACGGATTTGTGTTGTGCCAACTTCTGTGGGGCGGTTGCCAGCTTCGTGAGCACCACCGAAGCCATTTCCAAAGCATCGATCTGATACGCTTCACCCATGGTGTCAATGGCTTGAAACCCGGTTTGCCCATCGCTAGCCTGAGCGGCAATGTCCCTGGCCAGCTTCAGCAACACGTACTTGCTAGCTCGGTCGTCCTTCGACTCGTTGGCCATTTGGAGCAACTTCTTGGCCAGAGTACTTTTGTCCGCCGCGGTTTTGGCCTTGGAATACTCGTCGCCAAAAACTTCTTTAATGTTCTTGGTTGCTTCGGCCTGAGCAGCTTCATCGGGAACTGGATTCTTTTTGGTTGCGTCCTGACTCAATACGGACGACGCAGAAGCAAAAAGGAGCACAACGGAAACCACGAAGCTGATGCGCGTTGATCTCATCGTTTCGCTCCGATTCGTATTGCTTTCGCCTGATCTTCACCAGATCGAGTAGATTCTACTGTTGGAAAAATGTCATAGCAAGCTTGCGACATGAATTGAACGGATTGGCCTCCCCTGGTTCAGCGATTCCTTCATTGCGACGTTTTTTTAGGGCGAGTGAGAAACGGTGCCAGGAACCTTATTCTCTGGAAGTCGCCAAGAAACTCATCGGGGACAAATCCTGAATCCGCCGTGGCGGGTCAGCAGTGGCATCCAGCGTTGCGAATGCTTCGAAACGGCGGTAAAATGCTTGTGGAGATTTTGCCATGACCGTTGCCGTGATGATTGAGCAGACCAATGGGTCGTTCTGTGCCCGCGTTGTGGGCTCGCCCGAATTGCGCTGCGTCCGGCCGTCGAAGGAAGAAATAAGGTGCCAGGAACACTCCCGTCCCCTTTATTTACTCCCCGTCCATTCTAAGTCGCTCTCATCTACGTCATAGCGAGCGTCTAAATTATGGTCAAAAAAGTCGATAGTGCCCAACTACCATTCGACACTTTCCAGACCTGGAAGTGTGATGCGGGACTTACTGAGTTCAAGAACATATGCCAGATCCTGCGCATAGATGGCAATGTATTTCGCGTAGCTGTGGAGTTCTCGACGGAATATTCCGACTTATACGATCACTACGCCGCAATTCTGAGTCTTAGCCAGTCTGCACTGCAGCGAAGCATTTCGCGATTGGTGGCCAAGAAGGCTCGTCCACCTCGGTGGCTTCTACCCCATTTTGATCTCGCATCCATCGGCGGTGTCGTTTTCATCGCGCACGAGACAACATCTATCAACGCGGGCCTGCTCTTGGCTCTCGATGCGCTGCTTACGATGCCAATTGCCATCCGCGCGGGCAGGCTGGACCGTGTTGAGAAGCTCATTACGGATGACCCAACTGTGTTGAATAGGCCAGTAGCCACGGATGACAAAACGCCGCTGATGATTGCCGCCAGTGAGGATCAACCGGCGATCGCGGACTACTTAATCGACCATGGGGCGCAGCTCTAAGCCACCGATGCGCGCGGACGGTCACCGCTTTATCTTGCTGTGGAGTCGCAATGCCGCCGCACGCTTGAGGTGCTTTTGCGTCGCGGCGCCAGCGTTGAGGCGCGAGACAAGACAGGCATGAGCCCGCTCTATTTTGCCGCCTCAACTCATGATGACGATCTAGTTCGAGTCCTGGTAAAGCATGGAGCGAAGGTTGACCTCCGCAGCGCCGTTTACATTGATGGTCCTGAGTCCGTCTTAAAGGAAGTGTGCGGTCATCCAGAACTCGTGGACGCCACGACCTCAAATACTGAGTTGCTCTACGACGCAATTTGTGCTGGTTCTGTGGCACTCGTCGAGGCGCTGCTCGAGCGGGGCGCCGATGCAAATGGACCCCATCGAAGTGGCCTGCCTTTTCTGGAGCAGGCAAAATACAATCCTGAACTTCTTGAGTTGCTCTTGCGCCATGGGGCCGACCCAAATATTCGCGCACCGGCCGGTGTTCCTCTAATCGTATCGATCGCGCAGCAGGACCCCAACCATCCGTCGATTGAGAAGCTGATCTCGTTCGGGGCAACGGTGGACTTGGTCACGGAACTCTACCTCCACGGGCCGGAAGCGCTGGATCGTAAACTGACCGCCTCAACAAACGGCGTTAGCGAGGAGGATGCCGACGTCTTGCTTCAGCACGCGATTCGCAATCGCATACCAACCTTGGTGCGAACTCTGCTCAAGGTCGGTGCAAATGCGAACAGTCGTTCTCGTGAGGGCTGGTCGATGCTGCGCACTGCTGTCCAAGCGAACCCCAATGGCCATTCGACAACTACATCCGAGCAATGCGAAATCGTTGAGACACTGCTCCAGCGAGGGGCCGACCCCAACCCGGCGGACCACCCTCAAGGCTTGTCTCTCTTGGCGCAGGCCAAGGGAAAGTCGACTTGGATGTCAGGCGAAGGAACGGTTGCCTCGTCCCTGCAATTGATCGATGCGAATGGGCAGAAAATTGTCCGGGCTTTGGAATCCTTCGGAGCAAAGGCGGAGGACTACTCAAAAGAAGATGAGTCAATCGTGGCCGCGCTCGCGGAAAGGAAAAAAGGGGGCGAATGAAATCATGGGAAGAATAAGTGCCGGGAATCTTCTTCCGCCGTGTTTCGTCGATGCAGAGCCAGATGACCCAAAGTGAAGCCGACGTGATTGATGCCCTGCGCAATCTTGCGCGCCAGGGACACTCCGTGTCATCGATGTTTTGCGAACTGAGAAAGTTGCTCGGTGGCGATCCGCCTATCGTGGATATAATTTCGTGCTTCAAAAAAGCATTTGAACTTTCGCTAGCCGAACTGCGAAACGTTGCCAGGAACCTTATTCACTTTCACTCCTCGTTCGACGGCTAAGAAGTGGCGAAGAAGGCACTGCTGGGCAAGCCAGCAGTGGCACCCAGAAAGCCGGCAATGGCACCTAGCGTTCGACTGAAATTCCGCCCGTCTGGGTAATCTATTCCGGATGAGCAGGCCTTGAGTGCAGTTGGTGCTTCGGCGCGGTCGAAGACTCTATCAGCTTGCACGCTCGATGGTAGCGGTGGCGGCAGTGCGCGCGGAGGGCGGGCCTGACCCGACGATATTTGACTGGTGCCCTGGGCAACGCTCCAGATCTGGGGCGTTGCCCCAGGCACCCCTCACCTAAAACATTCTGCGGGTCCACCAG
>JAIOQB010000312.1 GCA_021413585.1 Planctomycetia bacterium | reverse complement strand
ATCGCGGTGGCGCACATGCCGTCGGCGTCGTAGTCGCCATACACGACAATGCGCCGCTTCTCGTCGATGGCCCGGCTGAGCAGCTCGACCGCTTCTGTGACGCCGGGGAGTTCGGACGGATCGCGCAAGCCGGTGAGCTTGGGTTCGAGAAAGCTGCGGGCGGCAGCCGCGTCACTGATGCCGCGGCCGATCAGCAATTGCGCGACGATTGATGGCAGATCGGCCAGCGAGCGGAGGTCGGCGATGCGGTCGGCCTGATGGGCCTGGATGCGCCAGCGGCGCGGGGGGCGCTGCTGGGGCGGATTTTGCTGAGTACGGGCGGCGCGAGCGGCCGGCTCGGGAACAACCGCAGTGTGGGCAGAATCTTGTTCGCGGGCCATATCATCCTGACTTGCCGACGCGACGGCGCCTGGGGCACCGCCCCAGTTGTTTTCAATCCCACATCACTGGGGTATTGCCCCAGCCACCCAATCAGATACAGAAAAGGTTCCTGACACCTTTTCCGCCCCGGCTACTTCTTCTTCTCGACATGCACCGAAATGCGGCGCAGGCGGGGCGAGTACTTGTTCAGCTTCAGCTTCTCGCCGCCCGACTTCCGCCGCAGCGTGTAGTTATGGTCGCCGGTCTCTTCGCAGACCATGAACACGGTTTCGACTTTCTTCTTGCCTTTAGCCACCTGCGGATCTCCTCACAAACTTGCAAATTATTGGCGGGTGCCGGAGGCCCCATAGCCGGGGCTCTGCCCGGGGGTCACCCGGGTCGCGCACCATCTGGCGGCACTCCGCAAACGGGCGATTCTACCCTGCGAAGGAGCGCAAACCCAGCCCTGGCAGAGGCGGGGGCGAGGTTGGATGGCGGATGGTGGATGGCGGATGGAAGTACGACGGGCAGGGCGAATTCTCGGGCAATCGCAGGAAATTCTGGTCGTTTTTGGCTGTGGACGCCTGGAGGGGGATTTGCCTCGGATGGCCGCCGGTGGTTCGTCTCTTTACCCCCTTCCGGCCTATACTTTACGGAGACAATCCATTTTATCCATCTTACGGTTCGTGCTTGAAAAAAGGTGCCAGGAACCTTTTTGCGGCGCCATTTTGCGGCCATGTCCACTGATCAGCTAAATCCTAAATCGCCGAACCCCAAAAAGCTGCCGAGCCAATTGGCCGAGGCGCCGCGCGCGACCGGCGCGGGTGCCGGGCCGGTTGCTGCACCCGCGGGCCCTGCCGCTGGAGCAGTGCCGGGCTGGTTCGGCCTGTTGCTGCGCTGGCCTCAGACTCTCAACGATCAAACGACCGCCTGGCTAAGCAGCCTGCTGTTTCACATGACGGCGTTCGTATTCCTGGGCCTCACTTGGGCGTGGGTTGTCACGCAGGCCCCGCCGCCTCCTGTTCCGGTGGCGGACATGGCAATCGATCTCTCCGGCGGGGTAGGGGACGAGCCGACTTCGGAATACGGCCTCGGTGCCGCTGCTTCGTCGCTGCCGCTTGCCGCCACTTCGCTACCTGCGATCGATCCGGCGAATGCCAGGCCCTCTGTGGATGTTGCCGCTGCGGAAATCGGTCCACAGCAAAGCGCGGCACAATCGGCCGCGGGCTTGATCGGCACGCCCGATTTGACTCGCAGCACAGTGGGCATTGGCCAGCCGACCGGCGCGAGAGGGACTGCAGCCGGTGGGGCGTCAAGTTCAACCAATGGCAGTGATCTGGTCGTCGCTAATTTGCGCAGCACCGATTTGCTCAGTTCGGCCGGCTCGTCGCGCGGCGGCGGTTTGGCGGGGCGCAGCGGGGCG
This sequence comes from Planctomycetia bacterium, assembly GCA_021413585.1. Taxonomy (GTDB): domain Bacteria; phylum Planctomycetota; class Planctomycetia; order Pirellulales; family UBA7805; genus JAIOPX01. The sequence goes on along the minus strand of JAIOQB010000312.1, from coordinate 5,223 downwards.
CTGAAGTGGCAATTGATCAACTCGCGTGGCGGCAACGAGGCGACCGAGGCGGCCGTGCAGCGCGGGTTGCGCTGGCTGGCCGCACATCAACAAGCCGACGGCAGTTGGCGGTTCGATCTGAAAGGCCCGTGCGACGGCAACTGCCGCAACGCGGGGGATTTTGCCTCGATCAACGCCTCGACGTCGCTGGCCCTGCTGCCGTTTCTCGCCGCGGGGCATACGCACCGCGCCGGCGATTATGTAGACACTGTGCAGCGGGGAATCGCGTATCTTGTCGCTCATGCCACTTCGACCCCCAGCGGGGCTGACCTGCAATCCGGCAGCATGTACAGCCAGGGTTTGGCGACAATCGTGCTGTGCGAAGCCTACGCCATGTCGCACGATGAAGCGCTGCGGCCAACGTGCGACGAGGCGCTGCGATTCATCATCCGCGCGCAACACGAGCAAGGGGGCTGGCGATACATCCCCGGCCAACCCGGCGACGTGACCTCCACCGGCTGGCAATTGATGGGCCTCAAGAGCGGGCAGCTCGCCAAGATTCCGTTCGACCGGTTTGTGTTCTATCGCGCGAGCCGGTTTCTCGACAGCCTCGAGAGCGCCGACCACGCCGGCTACGGATATCAAACCGGCCGGCAGGAACAATGCACCACCGCCATCGGGCTCTACTCGCGGCTGCTGACGGGCTGGACCCGCGAGCATGCCGACATGAAGCGCGGCGGCGAGTTGCTGGCCAAGTGGGGGCCGTCCGCCAACGACATGTATTACAACTACTACGCTACGATGGTGCTCAACCAGCTCGACACGCCGGCCTGGCCGCTGTGGAACCAGAAGATGCGCTCGCAGTTGCTCCGCGATCAGGCGACCGAAGGGCACGAAGCCGGCAGTTGGTATTATGACCACCACCACGCCCGCCCCGGCGGTCGGCTGTACGTAACCGCGATGGCCGTGCTGACGCTGGAAGTGTATTACCGGTTTCTGCCGCTTTACGATCCGCAAGCGAGCGGGAATTATTGAGCGGTAGGGTGGGTCGCAGACCCACCATGAGGCTCGAAAATGGCGTTGGACGCCATCGCACTAGATCGAACGGTTCAATGGTGGGTCTGCGACCCACCCTACGCGCTTCACTTCACTGAGCCACAGGCACCCGCGCGAAAAGGCCGGTGCGCACGGTCAACTTAGGTCACGCCCGGCAGGCGAGACCTACTTTTAGTGAACGAATTCTGCCCCTGGGGCGTCAAAAAACCCTGCCTGGCGCTAGTCACACGCCGGGCAGCGGCATGGTAAAGTAAGAGCCGCGTTCGGCCCGGGTTTGGCCTGGGGCCGATGCCGTGTCGAGACCGTCGGGTTCCCGCCGATTTCCCCACCCTCATCCGCATTCAAACATGAAATCGAAGCCGGCCCTTCCTCCCCGTCCTGGCAACACTCCTGACCCCGCCGCTGAAGCGGCTGAGGGCGCCAAGTTGCCGCCACGTCCGGCGGCGGCTGGAACCGCGGAGGGGCGCGGCGTTCCTTCGCGCCCTGGCAAAGAGAAAAAATCCAAACCTGCTGCGCCCGCTCCGATCCCAACGCGCCCGGCGGCCCCTGCGGAAACCGCCGCACCCACTACCACACCGCAGCGCGATCCCCGCCCGGCCAATGCGCCCGTCGCCGAAGGGTCCGAAGACGTAGCCCCCTCCGGCGGCATGCTGGATGAAATTAAATCCTGGATGGGTGCCTCCGGCGGCAGCTACCTGGCGAGCATGTTGTTTCACACGGCGCTGTTTCTGCTGTTGGCCTTGATCCTGGGCGTGCGCTACGTCGTGCAGCAGATCAACAGCGCGCCGACGTTCGACGCCCCGGAAGTGACCGAGGTCGAGACCTCCGAGTTCAAGCCGTTCGATTTGACCGTGCCGGCCGACGTGGATCCCTCCGAAATCGATCTGGAGCACACGCTGCAACAAGGCAACGAAAAGTCCACCAAGCTCGAAGGTCCGCCGATGGACCAGGACGCCAAGTTCTACGACAACACAGACAAGTTTGAAGAAGCGGGCGGCGGCTTGAAGACAGCCGACGCCAACGCGCCGCAGTTGGGGGGCGGCGGGCTCGACTTCGCCAGCGTGCGCTCCGGGCCATCGGCCAAAGGAGCCGGCGGGCTCGGCTCGGGTGTCGGCACCGGCGAGAACCCCGGCTCGGGGGGCTCCGGCAGCGGCTTTGGCGGCCGCGGCAGCGGACACCGCGAAGCGATGGTCGCCCGTTATGGCGGCACGAAGGCCACTGAGCGGGCCGTGGCCGCCGCGCTCAACTGGCTCGCCCGGCATCAAAACCGCGACGGCAGTTGGGACCAGACATTCCCCACGCACTGCACCGGCGCCAAATGCAGCGGCCCGGGCAATCCGCAGGGAGCCGGCACCGCCTTCGGCATCCTGCCGTTTCTTGCCGCCGGGCAAACGCACATGACCAAGGGAATGTATCAGAACACGGTGCGCGGCGGATTGTATTGGCTCATCGCCCATCAGAATCAAAAGACCGGCGATCTGCGGATGGGGGCGAAGATGTACACGCATGGGCTCTCCACGATCGCGCTGTGCGAAGCGTACGGCATGACGAAGGACAGCCGGATCGGCTACGCCGCGCAGGCCGCGATCAATTACATCCAATCGGTGCAAGATCCGAAAACCGGCGGCTGGGGATACGACGGTCCGGGAACCGACACGTCGATCGTCGGCTGGCAGGTGATGAGCCTCAAGAGTGGCCAGATGGCCGGGTTGCAAGTCAAGCAGGCGGCGCTCGACGGAGCCCGCAAGCATCTGGCCGCCGTCTCGGGGAGCGACTACGGCGCGACGTTCGCCTACGGGCCAGGGGGCGGAAAGACACCGCGCATGACGGGCGTGGGGCTCTTGTGCCGGCAGTATCTGGGCGCGAATCGCGAAGATCCCGGTTTAACCGAGGGAACGCAATTCCTCATGGCCAACAAGCCGGCGGCGGGGGCCAAGGATATTTACCTGTGGTACTACGCCACGCAGGTGATGCACAACATGATGGGCGATCAATGGGACAACTGGAACCGCAACATGCGGCGCACCATGGTCGACGCGCAAGCGCGGCAAGGGTGCGAGACGGGAAGCTGGGACCCCGCCGGCGATCCGTTCGGCGACGCCGGCGGCCGCCTGATGACCACCAGCATGTCGTGCCTCTGCCTGGAAATCTACTACCGCTACCAGCCGCTGTTCGACATCAACAACCGCGGGAAGAATAAGGGAGCGGGGCCGGCGTTGGAGAAAGAGGACAAGCCGGAGAAGTAGTAAGCGATCTGATGGACACATGCGGTTGCTGTGCCAGGCATTCAGTGCCTCAACTACTTCATCGCCCGCAGCAGCAGGGCGATCGGAGTCACAAATAGGCCTAAGAACAGCACGTGCAGAATCAGCACCGTCAGTCCCCTGCGAAACGTCGTGGGCAGCAAGCGGGCCAGGATGGTGGCGGAAATCAGCAGGCTCAGCAACGTCACCACAATCATCGAAATCACTACCGTAATTAGGAGCCCAAGGCTCATTGAGGTGGACGCCGTCGTAGACGGGATCGCGAAAAACGCGATCGCGCCCAGCACTAGGTTGGCCGCGATTATCGTGGTGACGATCTTCATTGCTCTGATCCAACCGGGCACTGCCACCCTCCGCTCGCTTTCGGCGCCGCCAAAGAATGCGTTGTAGACGCGGCAGGCGCTTTGGAGAAACATCGTCTGCACCAAAATCACCAAGATTACACTGAGAATGATTGCGGTCACCGCCGCGGCCGTCGGCGGCAGTTGGGAAACAATCATTGCCAGCACGGGCCCGCCGATGAACCACACGGGAACCAATAGCGAGCTATCGCTGTAAGGCCCCTTCGGAAGTTTTGGGAACGATGCGTAGGACATGAGATGCTCGCGCGAGAGTCTGTTATTTGCCCGCGATTCTAGCATTCTCCCGCCGGGTACGCCCTGTCGGAACCAGCGGCAAAAAGGGGTGTTTGTCACCCCTTATCCTGTCTTGTCGTCTTGTCGAGTTTTGTCGAGCGGGTAGATGTGCGAGGATTACCGATGGTGGAAGTGGTCCGCTGGCAACTGGAACTCGGCACGGAGATTATCGCCCGGATCGACGCGGACGAGTACGACTTCCCGTTCACCTACGGACAACTTGTGGATTCCCCGGAGTTTGAGCGGTTTCGACGTTACTTCACTGACGACAACGACTGGTTGGAGGAAGATCAAGAATTAGAGGCGTTATGCGGCGAGGTTCTCGACCGCGGCGGGTTCGTGCTGCGCGAAGTGCCGTCTGGGGTGGTATATCAAGGAGTGTGTCTCAACCACAATGGCAGGCAGGTGGTCTGGTTCCGTCATGGCGATCCAGTATGAACACTGCTAGTCGACTGGGAGAGTATGAATGCAGTGGGGTAAACCGATCGCTACTCACCATCGCTCGCAGCTATCAATCCGGGCTCCGCTCGAACCTGGCGGATCACGGCCCACAGCAGCGCGACGTTGGGGATTCGATTGATCGTGAACTCCCAGGACTGTCCGTGCGTACTGGCGAGCCGCCAACTGAGCGGCCCTATTAATAGCGGTTGTTGGAGATCCTCGCGTACCTCAGCCACTTCCGCCCAAGAAATCCGCCCTGCTGGCCACGTCAGTCCGCCGCGGTCCACCGCCATTTCACCGAACACGACCCGCTCGCCGCGCCCCAAGGCCGCCAGAATCTCTTTGAGTCGCGCGCCGCATTGTCTGTTCTCAACCTCCTGTTGCAATGCTTGAAAGTGGCCCCACGACAGGACGGTTTGGGCCCGCTCCCAGATGGAATCGGCCAGGCGTAGTTCCTGCCCATCGGAAAAACTAATTCGCAGCGTGCGATGGATTGATCGCGTCTTCCGGTCCACGACTCGCTCCTGGCGCCAGACGTTCTCGATATCTTCCCAGCGGCAGATCACGCCTCGTCCTTGGCCAACGCGCAGCATCCCGTCGGCAAAGACGAGCACGCCCTTTCCCCAACCTTGAAACGCGCGCCAGCACAACAGCGCGCCCAGCAGCGCAAGGATGCCGCCACAGACAAGCATGAGTGTCTGAATGAACTGATCGGCGGATGGATCGGCATTGGGCAGTCGCATTTTGTCCCAGTTCAGCCGCATCAGCAAACATGCTCCGGCAAAGATCCACATCATGGCAACCGCGGCCAGCGACAGAATCAGCCGACCGGTCCCGGAGATATACTT
>JAIOQB010000311.1 GCA_021413585.1 Planctomycetia bacterium | reverse complement strand
GGCCAACCAGACTGGCGGCATGGTGCTGCTGGATCATGCGGGTCGCGACATCGCCATGACGGGCAAGGCGCTGGCCGACGTGGCTCGCGGTCCGGTGGTGTGGCCCACGCAGGCCAACTATCCGGCCTCGTTTGAAACGGTGTATCCGCTCCGCACCCCGCCGCTGCGAACCGATCGCGACACGGTGGTGATTGGCACCGGCAAAGTTTCTGGCCCGGTGGCCATTTCGGTTGCCGGCGAGATGGACGGCCGGCCCACGACTTTGGACTTTAATATTAAGGCTCAGGCCAGCGACGAATCGAATGCTTACCTCGCCACACTGGTCCGTTTGGCCTCGGCTGACGGGGGAACGACCTTGCCGACGATCGGCACCGAAGGGCTGTTTGAAGCCCGCCGGGTGCTGGCCAGTGGCACTCAAGCCCTGACCCGTTTGAGCCAAAACGCCCTGGCCATGAAGAACTTCGGCGCGGCCGAGCGGCTGGCCAAGCAGGCCCTGGCGAATGACCCGGAAAACGTCAGCGCCCAGGCGGTGGCCGGCGCGGCGGGCAAGGCCCTGCAAGCGGCCTCGGGTGGACCGCGCAGTGGGGCGCCGGAACTTGCCGGCGGCGACAATCTGCTTGACACGCTGCCTCCTCCGTCAACCGATCAAATCAGCCAGGTCCAAAAGCGAATTGACCTGGCCACGCAGATTTTGAAAGCCGACGTGAAAGAGTCGATGGAAAAGGCCCGCAAGCAAATGGGGCTCGATCCCAAGACCACTGAGAACGACCTGAAGTTGATGCTCGACACCGTGCGCAATCAGCAGGACGTTTCGGCCGACATCAAGGCGCAGCTTATCAATCAACTGCAAAACGCCGCTCGGGAAGCAAGCCGATTGGCCGTGATCCAGGCGGAAGACACCCGTCGGGCGGAAGAATCGAAAGCGGTGCGCAGCGAGCGTCAGCGCTTGATCGAACGAATGAGCCGCGACGAAGAGCGACTGCGTCAGCTCATGGAGCGCTACGAATCGCTGGTGAAGGAAGGACGCTACAACGAAGCGGACAAGGAAGCCGCCACGGAAGCCAAGAAGCTCGCCCCGGACAACCCCACGGTGATGTCGGCGGTGCGCAGCGGCCAGTTGAAGAGTGCTTACGAAGACAACTGGGCCGTTTTCGACCAGCGCAATCGGGCGGCGGTCGCCACGTTGTATGAAGTGGAAAAGTCGTTCGTGCCGTTCCCCGGCGATCCGCCAATCGTCTATCCGTCGGCCGAAGTGTGGGAAGAGTTGACGCTGCGGCGCAAGAAATACGCCACCGTCGACTTGCAGCACACCAGCCAGTCGGAAGTAAAGATCATGGACCAGCTCAAGGAACCCACGAAGCTCGACTTCGAGGAAACCCCGCTGGATGACGTGATCGATTATCTCAAGGATCTGCACGGCATTCCGATCATGCTCGACAGCAAAGCGCTCGAGGACGTGGGCGTCAGCAGCGACACGCCGGTGACGATGCGCAACGTGCGCGGCATCTCGCTTCGCTCGGCACTGAAGTTGATGCTGCGAAAGATCGACCCCACGCTGACGTACGCGATCCAGGACGAGACGCTGATGATCACCACCAAGGAAGGGGCCCAGCAGAATCTGGTGACCAAGGTCTACCCAGTGGGCGATCTGGTGGTGCCGATTTCGTATAACTTCGCTGGCGCCGGCGGTTTTAGCGGTGGTGCCCAACAGTCCGGCTTCGGCGGCGGCGCCTTCGGCGGCGGCCAGCAGGGGGGTGGGTTCGTCGGCGGCCAAGGCGGTGGTATGGGCGGCGGTGGTGGCGGCTTCGGCGGCCTGGGGGGTGGCGGCTTTGGCGGCGGCGGCGGCGGTTTTGGCGGCCAACAAGGGGGGGGCGGCTTCGGCGGCTTTGGACGGTAAGCCGTTCTATTTCCTGCAGTGCTAATTACAATCAAATCCAATTACAATTAAATAGCGCAAACCGCGGGGAGCAGCCCTGCGGCAAGTGACCTTTTCATCGGTAGACTTGGGTGGCAGCGGGCCGGCGCCACAGGGCGGATGCCGGCCACACTCCCTGGGAGAAGAAATTATGCGTAAGCGAAGTTGGTTTCTGGCGTGTGGCGGACTCGGCGGGGCCATGTTGTGCGTGGCTGCCAGCGGCGTAGGCGAAGAGCCCGCCAAAGCTCCCAGCCTGTTTGCCAAGCCTCCCGTTGCGGCCGCGCCAGAGGCACCAGCCGCAGCACCGGCTCCTTCTTCCACACCAGCCCGTCCGGCAACTCGCCCCGAGGCAGACGCGACTACCACAGCCAGTAAGCCCAACGCTGCCAAGCCCAACGCCGCGCCGCAAGTCGATCGTGGCATCAAGCAACTCGACGTGGTCGTCGCTCCCGGCGGCGACTTGGAAACCGCCTACGACAACTACTTCCACAAGAACGTGGTCAATCGCCAAGTGGTCCGCAACAAGGTGCGCACGCTGCTCGGTCAGCGCAACAATCCGCGCCGCCACGACGAGATTCTCGCCCTGCTCGACGCCGCGATTCGCAATGGCCAGGGCCAGCCCTGGATGTACGAGGCGATGGCCTTGTCGCTCGAAATGGCCAAGCGTCCGGCGTCCGAAGTGGAGCGGGCCTTGATGTCGGCCGCTGACTTTACCACCAATCCCAGCGACATGATGTCACTGGCCCAATACTGCGAACGCCTGAAGCTCGACACTCGCGCCTTGCAGCTCTACCGCCAGGCTTCGACGCTGGCGCCGACGCGCCCCGAACCGTACGAGCACGGCCTGGAACTCGCCCGCCGCCTCGACGACGCGGAAGGTATTCAGTGGTCGTCGCTGGGCGTGCTCCGCCAGGCGTGGCCGCAGGAAAAAGCAGGTATCACGCAAACCGCCCGTTACGCGGCCGAAGCGGCCATCGAAAAACTGCGCAGCACCGGCAAGAACAAAGAAGCCCAGGCCTTTGCAGACCTTCTGGCCCAGGCCTTGCGCAACGACGTCAAAGTCTGCGTTTCCTGGGAAGGGGACGCCGACGTCGACTTGATGGTCCAGGAGCCGGGTGGCACCATTTGCTCGCTCCGCGACCGCCGCAGCACCGCCGGTGGCGTGCTGGTGGGTGAATCGAAAAGCAGCAACTCGCTGACCGCCACGGTCGGCTCCAGCCAGACCTATCTCTGCCCCGAGGGTTTCAACGGCACCTATCGGATGTTGCTGCGGCCCGTGTGGGGAAAGATCCCGGCCGGCAAGGTGACGGTTGAAATCATCACCCTCAACGCCGCCGGCGAGCAGTTGCGAGCCGTCCAGCAGATACCGCTGACCGATCAAGACGTGCAGGTGACGTTTGACGTGACCAACGGCCGGCGGCGGCAGTCGCTCGAACTGCAGCAGATTGCCACCGACGCGCAGCAACAGGTGGCGGTCAATCGGGCCATCCTGGCGCAGCAAGTCAACGCCCTGGCCAGCCCGTCTGCCATCGCGGCGCAGCAGATCGCCAATCAGCAGCAGACGCCGTTCGTCACTGGCTTCACCCCGGTGGGCGCGGTGGGCTTCCGCCCTGAAATCACGCTGCTGCCGTCCGGTGCCACGATGAGCGCCACGGCGGTGATCTCCGCCGACCGCCGCTACGTGCGAATCACGGCGCTGCCGTTCTTCTCGCAAGTCGGCAACGTGTCGACGTTCAACGTCGCCCAAGGTACCTCCGCCAACGCGGCCTTGAACAATGGTGCGGGCAACGGCCAGAACGGCTTCTAAATCGTGCGCCCAAAATAGCCCCGAGCTCCGCCCTGGGGTCGCGCCGCTCTCCCGCTCGGCCATCTCGAACGCAATGCACTCGGCGAGCCGATCCACCCCCGGGCGGAGCCCGGGATTATGACGCGCCTTAATAGTGCGCACCCGTCTTACGGTGATGCACCATCGCCCGCTCGTCGCTGAGCAGGCGGCCGTCGAGCACATCGGCCACAAAGATGCGGTGGTCTCCCGAGTCGGCGTGCGACCTCGCTTTGCAGGAGAGGTAGCCCAGCGTCCCCTCGACCACCACCGGTACGCCGTGGGCGTCGCGGTCAATCGCCAGGCCTTCAAACGCCGGCTCCCCCGGGGCAAACCCGCGGCCAAAATGCTTTAGCAGCGGTTTCTGGTGCTCGGCCACGATGCACAGAGCGAACGGGCAACCCTCGGCCAGCCAGTCCGCCAGATAGCGTCCCCGCCCCACCGCCACGCTCACCGCCGGTGGATCGAAGCCCGCCTGCATGACCCAACTCGCCAGCATCCCGGTCTCCTGCTCGCCGTGGCGGGCGGTGAGGAGATAGATGCCGCTGGGGATGCGGCCCATTAGGGCCAGGAGGGGAGAGGATTTTGAATCGGCGGCGTGAGTCATGGGATGTTTGATGTTCGATGGAGGATGGTGGATGGTCTTAACATTTTAGCTTCCTTCCCAACTTTTCTTCCACGCTTTGCACCTTCGCGTCGAGCCGTCCCGCCGGCCCGCGGCGATAGTCGAACTTGGCGCTGCAGGTGATCCGCTCGCAATCCGCTGCCAACTCCGTGAAGCATTGCTGCAATAGCGCCAGCAGGGCGTCGAGTTCTCCTTCGGCCACGGTCCCCATCGCATGCAGGCGATAGTCGAGCCCGCTGCGCTCGACGATCTCCACGCACCGCGCCACGTAGGCGCTGACGCTCACCCCCTCGCCGAGCGGGGTCATGCTGAACTCCATCAGTACCATCGTGCGACTCCAGTACGGGGGCCACTTTGAATGCCCGCGATCATGCCTCATCTAGACCGCCGCATTCTAGAACATCCAGCGCCCCCCTGTCGCGGGTGGGCCGGGGCTTCTGAAGGATAGCCGGCGCAAAAACCCCGCAAATTGCCGCGCGGATCGATCTGGGCGGCGGTCCGACTTGCCGGTAAACTACCCACCCTCTTCTGGCCGGACTGCTAGCGTTAGGTAGGCCATTACAATGTTCAACAAGATCGATGCACAACACGGCGCGGCAAGCGACGTGCCGCGCTGCGCGCATCGGTCCCGCACCGCCTCCACGACACTAGCCCGAAGCGCAGGCGACGGACGACACGGCCGGCCGCACGCTCACCGCGTGGGGATCGCGTGGGCTATCGCATTGATAACCATGCTGCTCGCCTGTCTCGCCCCCTCGGCCCAAGCACAGTCCCCCCGCTACGCCGGCGCGCAAGTGGTCGATCTCGACGCCATGATCGACGCCCACGCCTCAGCGCCCGGCGAAGTGATCGTCCCTGGCCCGCAGTACTCCCCATCGCAGTTTCCCGCCTCGCAGTTTCCGTCCCCGCAGCCGCAGTGGGCCAATCGCTTCGCCCCGCCGCCGCAGGACAACCCGTGCCAATTAGATCAGCGCTACGGCGGCGAACTCGACTTGCTTCCGAACACGAACCGCCCCTGGTCCTTTCAAATGGTCCCGGACGGCCTGATTTACCACTCGTACCTGGCCGGCGAAAAAGAGCCCCGCATGGGGACGCAGTACGTCTACGAGACGCAGCGCAAAAGCTGGCTGTGGGACAGCACGCTGGGGGCCCGCATCGGCATCCTCCGCTACGGCACCGAAGGGCCCGCCATGGTGCAAGGCTTCCAGCTCGACGTGGAAGGGGCGGCCATGCTGCGGCAGGATCCCGAGCAAAGCTTTGATCTCGACTCGGTCGACTTCCGCGCCGGTATACCGCTGACCTTCGGCATCGGCCGCTACCAAACCAAGTTTGCGTACTACCACCTCAGTTCGCACATCGGCGACGAGTTCCTGCTGAAGAACCCGACGTTCGATCGGATCAATTACACCCGCAACGAGCTGGTGTGGGGGCACTCGTACTTTTTGACCGACGAGCTGCGGATGTATTTCGAGATCGGCTGGGCGTTCAACGCCGATGCCGGCGCCAAGCCGTGGGAGCTGCAGTTCGGGGCCGAATACGCCCCCGCCGCCCCCACCGGCAGCCAAGGAGCCCCGTTCGCTGCCATCAACGGCCATCTGCGGCAAGACCTCAACTACAGTGGCAACCTGACGGCCGAGGCAGGCTGGGCCTGGCGCGGCCACGTCGGCGGCCCGCTGATGCGGATCGGTCTGTTCTACTACAACGGCGCCAGCCCGCAGTATGAGACGTACACGCAATTCGAGCAGCAGATCGGAGCTGGTTTGTGGTACGACTTCTAAATCCGTAGAGTATGCGAAGCGTGCTTCGATGCGATCTGAATGACCGGTATGCTGCGCGTACCCTGCGGCGTCCCTTGAGTCCGCGGCCCGGGCACGCTACAACCGCCTGGATGCCACGCCCTCTGGCCGATTACGGCCTATTCCTCCGTGAGTTCCGCCGGACCTTTCACACCACCGGCGCGATCCTGCCCAGCAGCGCGCGGCTGGGCCGTGCGTTGGCCCGTTACGTGGCCGCGGAACCCGCTGCACCAACCGCCAAAATTCGCCGCATCCTGGAAGTCGGCCCGGGCACCGGCGCGGTGACGACGCACATTGCCCAGCGACTTGGTCCGACCGATCAACTCGATCTGGTGGAATTGAACGATCGATTCGTGGCCCATCTCCGCGACCGGCTGGCGAACGAGCAGCGGCTGGCGCCGGTGGCGGCGCGGACCACGATCCACCATCTGCCGGTGCAGGAGTTGCCCGGCGAAGGAAAATATGACGTGATCGTGTCGGGGCTGCCGATGAACAATTTTTCCGTCGAGCTGGTGGAATCGATCCTGGGCGCCTGTCGCCGGCTGCTGGCCCCCGGCGGAACATTCTCCTACTTTGAATACATCGCGGTGCGGCCAATGAGGGCGATGATTTCGCGGCAAGCCGAACGCCAACGCCTGCGCGGCCTGGATCACATTCTTGGCGAACTGCTCGCCAAGCATGAGTTTTCGCGCCAAGCCGTGCTGACCAACATGCCACCCGCCTGGGTGCATCATCTGCGGTTGGACAAGGCGACAAGATAAAGCGGAGTCGAATTCCCCAACCGTCTCGAACTGAGTACTGAGTACAAGCGTCTCCCCTCAACTTGCTCCCCCGCGCGGCAGCATCTACAATTTGCTCGTCGCGCCTTCTTCGTGCCGGCCACCCTCGGAAACCCCGTCTGCGCAGGAGTTTAGCACATGGCACATCGCGTAATGGGCTCGACCAGGTTGTTGTGGCTGCTGGCGTTGTCCTGCGGATGGCTCGTCGGGCCGGCGGCCTGGATCGAAACCGCAGCCGCCGCGCCTCCCGTCGCCGCTCCGGCACCCGCAGCAAAACCCGCAACAGAAGCGAAGCCTGCGGCAGATACAGCACCGCCGAACGCCGCAGCCACAGACGCTTCCACCGGTCACGACGCCGTCCCGCTCGACGATCCCGAAACGCTCAAGCTCGTTGAAGTCTTTGTCGATTCGCTCGACCAGATTCAGCGGAATTACGTTCGCGACACGAACCGCCGCGAACTGGTCGAAGCGGCCATTCAGGGCATGCTCGAAAAGCTCGATCCCTATTCCAGTTACATCCCCCCCAGCGACGTCGAGCGGTTTCGCACGTCGGTGGAAAGCCAGTTCGGCGGCATCGGCATTCAAATCGGCCGGGACACCGGGGCGATCAAAATCATCAGCCCGCTGGTGGGCACGCCCGCCTATCGCGCCGGGCTGCTGGCGGGCGACACGATTGTCGAAATCGACGGCAAGCCGACGCGCGACACGTCAATCGACGACGCCGTGCGGCGCCTCAAAGGCCCCATCGGCAGCAAGGTGATCATCACCGTGCTGCACGAGGGAAGCACCGAGAAGAAAAGCGTCACCGTGCCGCGCGAGATCGTCCACGTGGAAACCGTCCTTGGCGAGCGCCGCAAAGGGGACGACAGTTGGGACTTCATGCTCGACGCGAAAAAACGGATCGGCTACATCCGCATCAGCACCTTCAGCCGCGAGACGGTCCACGAACTGCAGCACGCTCTGACGGAATTGAAAAAGGAAAAGCTGCGAGGGTTGATCCTCGATCTGCGATTTAACCCTGGCGGGCTGCTCACCTCCGCCGTTGAGACCAGCGACCTGTTCATCGAGGAAGGGCGGATCGTCAGCACTAAGGGGCGCAACACGAAGGAGCGCGTCTGGGACGCCAAAGCCGAGGGCACTTTCAGCGGATTCCCGATGGTCGTGCTGGTGAATCACTACAGCGCCAGCGCCAGCGAGATCGTCTCCGCCTGCCTGCAGGACCACAAGCGGGCCACGATCGTCGGCGAGCGCACCTGGGGCAAAGGGAGCGTGCAGAACGTGATCGACCTGGAAGGGGGCAAGAGCGTGCTCAAGCTCACCACCGCCAGCTACTGGCGTCCCAACGGCAAGAACATCCACCGCTTCCCCGACGCCAAGGAAACCGACGACTGGGGAGTGCGCCCCGACGCTGGCTTTGAAGTGGTGCTCAAACCCGAGGAAACGCGGCAAATGGTGGAAGACCGCCGGCACCGCGACATCGTCCTACCGCACCACGAGGCGCCAAAAACACCGGACACAGCCAAATCAGATGCTGTGAAACCCGCAATAGTTAAATCAGACACAGTGAAACCCGTCGCCGCCAAACCAAACACAGATAAAACCGCCGCGGCAAAACCGGACACACCCGCTCCAGCCGGCGGCCCATTTGTAGACCGCCAATTGCAACGGGCACTGGAATACCTCGACATCGAGCTGGCCAGTACAAAATAACCGGCCAATCCTCACACCTTAACTTCCCTTCCGTCTTCTTCGCGCCCTTCGCGACCTTCTGTTCAAAGCTTTTTTGTCGAACAGAAGATCGCGAAGGGCGCGAAGGAAGGTAAGAAGTTTTTTTGTGACTTGGCTGTAGTGCTTCATTTAAGGTTCGTTTTTCGTGCTCCGACTTTCGACTTCTCCTGCTAAGCCGCCAAACATGCTCGTTCTGACGTTGGAAACCACCTGCGACGAGACCGCCGCGGCGGTGGTCAATGAGCGGCTCGAGGTGCTCGGCGCGGTGGTGGCGTCACAGGACCATCTGCATCGGCGGTTCGGCGGCGTGGTGCCGGAGGTGGCATCCAGAGCACATGTCGAACGGATCCTGCCGGTCATCGACGAAACGCTCAAGCGGGCCGGAGTGAAGCTGGCCGATCTAAACGCCGTCGCCGTGGCCACGTCGCCAGGCTTGGCTGGGTCGCTGCTGGTGGGTTTGGTGGCGGCCAAGACGCTGGCCCTGGCGCTCGACATTCCCTTGGTCGCCGTCGATCATGTGCAGGCCCATGTGTTTGCCTGCCGGATGGCGGCGGGGCGCGAGGTGTTTCCCTGCGTGGGGTTAGTCGTCAGCGGCGGCCACACCAGCCTGTTCCGCTGCCGCACGTCGACCGACTTCACGCTGCTGGGCTCGACGATCGACGACGCCGCCGGCGAGGCCTTCGACAAGGTCGCCTCGATGCTGGGGATCGGCTATCCCGGCGGCCCAAAAATCCAAAAGGCGGCCGCCGCGGGCAACGCAAAAGCGTACCGTCTGCCGCGGGCATTGCTCGACGATCCGACTCGGCTCGACTTCAGCTTCAGCGGACTGAAGACCGCGGTCCGCTATCAGATCGCCGGCCCCGGCAAGGCGGACTTTGCCAATTTGCACCTACCGGAGCAGCAAGTGGCCGACTTGGCGGCCAGCTTCCAGGAGGCGGTGGTCGACTGCCTGGTGGCGAAGTCCATCCTGGCGCTTGAGCAGACCGGCCTGACGCGGCTCTGCGTCGGCGGCGGCGTGGCGGCCAACGCCCGGCTCCGCGAGCGGCTGGAACAGGAAATCGCCGAGCGGGGCTTTGAACTCTTCATCCCGCCGCTAAGCCTCTGCACCGACAACGCCGTGATGGGCGCCATCGCCGTGGACCGCCTCCTCGCCGGCGGCTCCGACCCCCTCGACCTGGACATCACCCCCGGCCTCGTCCGCCGCACAGCAGTGTCGCCATAGTGTCCGCTGCAGGGCCATGACGCATCCACATCATTTTTGAACCACAGAGACACAGAGTAAAATCCTAATGTCTAAATCCCAATGTCCAATGAAGAAGATGCGACTAGTTTTTTAGACATTGGGATTTGGACATTAGACATTTGCCTTCTCTGTGCCTCTGTGTCTCTGTGGTTCAAATCTGTCCGCCCTTCACGCCAGCAACTCCTTCACCACCCTCGACGGCTCCACGCTCGTCAACTTGAAATCCAGCCCCTGGTATTTGTACGTGAACCGTTCGTGGTCGATTCCCAGGCAGTGCAGCATGGTGGCGTGCAGATCGTGGGCGGTCACGGGGTTGCTGGCGATGTTGTAGGAGAACTCGTCCGTTTCGCCGTAGGTGATGCCGGGCTTAATGCCGCCGCCCGCCAGCCACATGGTGAAGCAGCGGGGGTGATGGTCGCGGCCGTATTGCGTCCGCGTCAGGTTCCCCTGGCAATACACGGTGCGGCCAAACTCGCCGCCCCAGATCACCATCGTGTCGTCCAGCAGGCCGCGCTGACGCAGGTCGGCCAGCAGCGCCGCTTGGGCCTGATCGACATCCTGACACTGCAGCGGCAGATCGCGCGTCACGCTGCCGTGATGGTCCCAGCCGCGGTGATAAAGCTGAATGAAGCGGACGCCCCGCTCTGCCATCCGCCGGGCCATCAGGCAGTTGTAGGCAAACGTCCCCGGCTTGCGGACCGCCGGGCCGTAGAGTTCCAGCGTCGTTTCGCTTTCGTTGCGGAAGTCGGTCAGCTCGGGCACGCTGGTTTGCATCCGGTACGCCATTTCATATTGCGCGATGCGGGCGAGCACTTCGCTGTCGCCGTTGATCTCCGCCTGGCGGCGATTTATGTCGGCGATCATGTCGAGTACCTGGCGGCGATCCTCGCGTCGCACGCCCGGCGGATCGTGCAGGAACAACACGGGATCGGACGCCGCCCGGAATTGCACCCCTTGATGTTCGCCCGGTAGAAAGCCGGCTCCCCACAGATGCGAGAACAGCGCCTGCATCTGCCCACGCCCCTGGCTGATCATCACGATGAACGACGGCAAGTCGGCGTTGACGCTCCCCAAGCCGTACGACAGCCACGCGCCGATCGACGGCCGCCCCGGAATCTGATGCCCCGTTTGCATGAACGTGACGCCGGGGCCGTGGTTGATCTGCTCGGTCATCATCGATTTGACGACGCACATCTCCCCCGCCATCTGGCCGGTGTGCTTCAAGAGGTCGGAGACCCACAGGCCGTCCTGGCGGTTGGGATGTTTGGTGAACGAGAAGTTCGACGGCGCGATCGGCAGCCGCGCCTGGCCGGAGGTCATGCCGGTGAGTCGCTGGTTGCCGCGGACCGAGGCGGGCAATTCCTTGTCGAACATCGCCTTGAGGTTCGGCTTGTGATCGAAGGTGTCGATCTGCGACGGGGCCCCTTCCTGGTAGAGGTAGATCACCCGCTTCGCCTTGGGGGCGAAGTGCGGCAAGCCGGGGAGCCCTGGCCCATGCCTGGCGGCAGTTGTGGGCGCTGCGGACTGCTCGGACGCCAGCAGTTGCGACAGCGCCGTGCTGCCAAGAAATCCCAAACCGCCCGCCGCGGCCCCTTTAAGAATCTGCCGGCGGTTGATGTTGAACCAGTGGTCGCGAAGCGGTTGCATGGGTTAACCCGCGGGGTTCAGCGTGAGTGATTGTTTTTCGGCCGCGTCTGTTGGCTATCCGATGTCTATCAGTTTCGCACGAGCGTTTCATTGAGATTCAGCACCGCGCTGGCCACCAGCATCCAGGCGGCTAGCTCGGGTGGGTCGAGCTTAGGCGTGTTGCTGCCAGTGGGCGGTTGAGTCGCTCCCTGGCGGAGCAGCGCCGCCGCGTCGGCCGGCGCGGCTCGATAGCGAGCCAGTAGCGTGTTCAATCCGGCTTCCAGCGTCCGCAGATCGGCATCGGTCGGCGTGTGGGCAGTGGCGCGGCGTACCATCAGCGTCAGCCGGTCGCGTGTGGTCTTGGCGTCCCGCAACGTGTGGGCGGCCAGCAGTTTGGCACATTCCAGGCTTTGCTCGTCGTTCAGCCCTGCCAGCGCTTGCAGCGGTGTGTTGGTGACCGTGCGGCGGACGTTGCAGCCGGTGCGGTCGGGGGCGTCGAAGATCGTCATCACCGGGGGCGGGCAGGTCCGCTTCCAAAACGTATACAGGCTGCGGCGATGCAGGGCGTTGCCCTGGCTGGGGGCGTACGATTTCGTGTTGCTCCCTTCGTTGCTCCGCTCTTCCCACAGCCCCGGCGGCTGATACGGATACACGGGCGGGCCGCCGATCTCTTCCGATAACAAGCCGGAAACGAACAATGCCTGATCGCGAATCTCCTCCGCGGAGAGACGCTGCCGCGGATAGCGGCCGAGAAGCCGATTTTCCGGGTCTTTGACCAGCATTTCGGCGGGCGTGGTGGATGCCCTGCGGTACGCGTCACTGGTGACGATCAGACGCACGATGTGCTTTGTGCTCCACGGCTTGGCAGCCCCATTCAGTGCGCCATCGCGAAACTCCACGGCCAGAAAATCCAACAACTCCGGATGCGTTGGGTAATCCCCCTGAGCGCCGAAATCATCTGTCGACTTCACCAGGCCAACGGCAAACATCTGCTGCCACAGGCGATTGACCGTCACGCGGGCCAAGAGCGGATCCTGCGGCGAGACGAGCCACTGGGCAAATCCCAGCCGATTGACCGGCGCCCCGGCCAGAGGCGCCCCGAGAACCTGTGGCGGCCGGCGCATCGCCGGGCGTTTCTTGTCGGGTAGATCGTATTGGCCCCGGCTGAGGACGAACGTGGGAGTCGGCTTGGGCGCTTCTTGCATCACCATCACCTTCGCCTTCGTCCCCTGCGGTACCAGCGGCGAGGCGATTTCAATCAGCGGCGCGTACGCGGGCGAACTGTCGTTCTCGTGATGCTTCTCCGTGATCGAGTTGAAGTACGCCTGCATGCCGTAGAAATCTTCCTGCGTGAGCGGATCGAACTTGTGGTCGTGGCAGCGGCAGCAGTTGAAAGTTAAACCCAGAAAGGCGGTGGCGGTGGTTTGCACGCGATCGGCCGCGTATTCGTTCAGGTATTCGGCCGCCAGCGATCCCCCTTCGACCGTAATAAGGTGATTGCGGCTGAACGCGGTGGCCAGCACCTGCTCGGGCTTCGCGCCGGGGAGCAAATCGCCGGCCAATTGCTCGACGACAAACTGATCGAACGGCGTGTCGTCGTTAAACGCCTTGATCACCCAATCGCGCCACGGCCAGCCGGTGCGGCGGATGTCGTGCAGGTAGCCGTTCGTGTCGCCATAACGGGAGACATCGAGCCAGCGGACCGCCATCCGCTCGCCAAAACGGGGCGAAGCCAGCAGCCGATCCACTTGCTTCTCGTACGCGTCGGGAGATTTTTCGGCCAGGAACGCGTCCAACTCGGCCAGCGTGGGAGGCAAACCGGTCAGGTCAAACGACACGCGGCGCAGCAGTGTCTCGCGATCGGCCGGCAGCGCGGGCTTAATGCCGGCGGCCGAGAGCTTCTGATCGATGAAAAAATCGACCGGATTCTTGGCTGACGCCGGCACCACTGGCCGCACGGGGGGATTGAACGCCCAGTGCTTTTCAAAGGATGCGCCGGCGGCGATCCAGCGGCGCAGCATTTCTTTGTCGGCCGCGGAGAGGGTCTTGTGCGCCTTTGGCGGGGGCATCCGCTCGTCGTCGTTGTCCGAATTGATCCGCCGCCAGGCTTCGCTCTTGGAAAGCTCTGTAACGCGGAACTCGGCGCGAATGCCTGACTCGTCATCCAGCCGCAGCTTGGCCTCACGGTGCGAGGCGTTCGGGCCATGGCAACTGAAGCAGTTCGAGGAGAGGATTGGCCGGACGTCGCGATTGAACTGGATGGTGGCATCGGCGGCCGAAGCGCCGCGATAGCAGAACAGCGCCGCGGCGAGAGCGAGGAATACACGCGCGCTCATGACCGTGCGCATCACAATGGCCGCGCGAGGCATGGCGTTCACCGTTGGCTGGCAGTCTGCGGCAGGGATGGTG
>JAIOQB010000310.1 GCA_021413585.1 Planctomycetia bacterium | reverse complement strand
CGCAGGAATCCATTCAGCGCAAGGCGATCGAATACGATCGCTCAGGCGACGGCCACTACGATGCAGCCAGCGCGCTGATCAAGAGTTTGCGCGGCAGCGATCCCGATGCAGCCCTGTATTGGTTGGTCCGCATGCTCGAGGCGGGCGAAGAGGTTCGCTTCCTCACGCGGCGGTTGGTCATCTTCGCTAGTGAAGACGTGGGGAACGCCGATCCGCAGGCCCTGCCGTTGGCCGTTGCGGCCATGCAGGCGTGCGAGTTCGTCGGCCTGCCGGAGTGCCAGTTGACGCTGGCCCAAGCGGTGACGTACCTGGCCTGCGCGCCGAAGTCGAACGCGGCGACGATTGCGATCGGCGAAGCGGTCAAAGACGTCCGCGAAGGGCGGCTGGTGCCGGTGCCGATCCACCTGCGAGATCGGCATTATCAAGGGGCCGAGCGATTGGGGCACGGCGAGGGTTATGAGTACGCCCACGATGCGGAGGACGCGGTGGCTGCGCAGGATTATTTGGGCGTGGAGCGGGAATACTACCGCCCGGTGCCGCGAGGGTTTGAACAGGAACTGGCCGCGCGGTTGGAGAAGATCAGGGCGAAGCTGCGCGAGGCGAAGGGTCCGGAAAAGTAGGAGACGCGAAGCGTACCTTAACACAGCCGGGATTCACGCCAGCAGGAGGATCGTCGATGGGGCTCGACATCATGGAATTGGTGATGGAGGTGGAAGACGAATTTTGCATCGCCATTCCCGATGAGGTTGCGCAGCGAGTGCGGACAGTTGGCGACATTTACGATTATGTTCTGGAGCAAAAGAGTCGTCCGATCGACCCCTTGAACATGATGCCTGCAATCGGCAGTCCCGACGAAGTGTGGCAAAAGCTTCAGGCACTTTTTGTGAATCAATTGGGCGTATCGCCGGAACAGGTTACCCCAGAAGCTGATATCGTAAAAGATCTTGGTAGGGAATAGCGTTAGGCCTGAAAGGCCGTAATATGAAAGCCCAGGGCGCAACCCTGGGTTCACGTTCCTCATTAATTTTCTTGAGCCCTGAAAGGGCGCGATACGGATTCGCAGCGAATGGTTATCGCGCCCTTTCAGGGCTCAAGCTTTGAAATTGCAATCTAACCCAGGGCTGCGCCCTTGGGCTATCGTATGTCGGCCTTTCAGGCCGCAGAACGCCTCGGTCCCTATCTGATTTCCCTTCTGCGCGGTAGGCTGACTTGCTCACCCCAACGGTCAACTTCTCCATGTCCTCCGCCGCTCCCAACCTGAATTCCTCATCCCTGTCCGGCCAGCGCGTGGCGCTCGTCGGCAAGCTGGCCGGTATGAGCCGGCGCGACGCGCAGAAGCTGGTGCGCGAGCAGGGGGGCATTGCGGTCGAGGAGGCGTTGGGGGCTGACTTGATTGTCGTCGGTGAGAGCGAGCTGCCGCTGGACGACACGCTCGGCGGCGCCGCGCTGTTTGACGACGCGATCCGCACGGCGGCCGACGAGGGGCGGCTGGCGATCATCGGCGAGACGGAGTTGTGGCGGCGGCTGGGCCTGGTCGACGACTCGCTCGACGTGCGGCGGCTGTACACGCCCGCGATGCTGGCGGAGCTGCTGCGCGTCCCCGTGGCGGTGATCCGCCGCTGGCATCGGCGGGGGTTGATCGTGCCGGTGCGCGAAGTCCGCCGGCTGCCGTATTTTTCGTTTCAGGAAGTGGCCACCGCCCGCAGCCTGGCGCGGCTGGTCGAGGGAGGGATCGCACCCGGGGCGCTGGAGAAGAAGCTTACGGCGCTCGCCCGCTTTGTCCCCTCGGCCGAGCGCCGGCTGGCGCAGCTTTCCGTGATCGTCGAGGGGAAGCAACTGCTGCTGCGGCAAGGGGAAGGGCTGATCGACGCTGGCGGGCAGTTGCGGTTTGACTTCGAGAGCGAGGCGCCGGCGGCGATTTCAGATTTCAGATTTCAGATTTCAGATTTGGAAGAGCAGAACAATTCCACCTCAATCCGCAATTCTCAATCCTCAATTCCCAATTCCCCATCCTCCTCCATCGACCCCCGCGAGATCGTCTCCGCCGCAGCCGATCTGGAGGACGCCGGCCGGCTGGCCGAAGCGGCAGACATGTATCGCACGGCGTTGGTAGTTGGGGGTCCGAGTGCAGACGTCAATTTCTGGTTGGCCGAGTTGCTCTATCGTAGCGGCGACGTGGCCGGCGCCCGCGAGCGGTATTATATGGCGATCGAGCTGAATGAAGATCTGGTCGAAGCCCGCGCGAACCTGGGTTGCGTCCTTTCTGAAACGGGCCAACTGGAATTGGCCCTGGCGGCGTTTGAAGGGGCGCTGGCTTTTCATCCCGATTACGCCGACGCCCACTATCATCTGGCCCGCACGCTGGATGAGTTGAATCGCCAGTCCGAAGCAAGCACCCACTGGCGGGCTTTCGTGGCACTGGCCCCCGACAGCCCGTGGGCCGATGAGGCCCGCACAAGATTGGCGGATGAGCCGTCGGCGGAGTGAAAGACCAACGCCGGTGATAGCACACTAGCCCGAAGCGCAAGCGAGGGAGGAACCACGTAAATCTCTCCCGTGCCCGTCGAGTCAGTATTAGTGACTCGCACTTCGCCACCGGCAACATAGCTTCGTCCACACCGCTTGAAAGCCCGTGCGCCCAGCCCCAATCGGGCGCAAAACCTCGCCAGTTTACGCCACCGGCACAGTCGGCGCAGTTGGCCGGGTGGTTGAAAATCCCTGCTATTCGCGTATCCTGACGCATTGGCGCCGCCGGCTCCGGGACCTTACCCGGCACAGGCGAGCGGCGGCGTCCCACCCACCAGGCATAGAGCGCATGTCCGACTTCCTGTTTCAGTACAAGAACGTAGTCCCCATGACGTGGGTCTACTTCTCGTCGCTGCTCACGGTGGCGCTCTACTTCAAGTTCAGCCGGCTGTGGAGCGTCCGCAACCTCGACCTCATCTGCCTGCTGTTGCTCACGCCGGGCCTGGTGATGGAAGCCCGCGGGCGGGAGCTGGGCGAAACCTTCTGGTCGACCGCCGCCTACATCTGGCTGTTTTCCGTCGGCGGCGTGTTTTTGGTGCGGTTGCTGGTCGACCCGATCATGGTCCGCCGGCCGCTGTTGGAGCCCAATCTTTCCGTCGGCGGGATGACGTTCCTGGGTGTGTCGCTGCTGGTGTTCTTGATGGCCCGCGTGGCGACGGTCAATCCGGCCGAACTGGTGCCGGGCGAAGCGGCCAACGAGCCCCGACCCATGGTCGCCGCGGTCGATCCCGCGGTGCCGGCGGTGAATCCGGATGCCTCGGGCTTGGCCTCGCAGGGGCCTCGTTATCCGCTGCTGCGCTTTTTGCGCACGATTTATACGCAGTCGTATTTTAGGCCCAATGCCAACAGCCGCACGCCCGGCGACGTCCCCAGCGATCTGCGGCTCGATCAGGCTGCCCGCACGGTGCTTATTCTTTCGCACCTGGCGGTGGTGATTGGGCTGGTGGTGATCGGCTATCGGCATTTCGACAATATAAAAACCGGGGTGGCGGCGGCGGTGCTTTATCTGCTGCTGCCGTACATGCCGGCGATGATGGGCCGGCCGGACCACGTGCTGCCCGCCGCGTTTCTGGTGTGGGCAATCGCCATGTATCGCCAGCCGCTGGCGGCCGGCTTGTTCGTCGGCCTTGCGGCGGGGACGATTTACTATCCGCTGTTCCTGCTGCCGCTGTGGATTAGCTTCTACTGGCAGCGAGGGTTGTGGCGGTTTTGCATCGGCGTGGGAGTGACCGTGGGCATTTTGATCGGCGTGCTGGCTCTGTCCGCCGTCAACTTCGAGATGTTCTTCCAGGACTTGAAGCAGATGCTGGGGCTGACGCTGCCGGTGCGCGAAAATCTGGAAGGGTTTTGGCGCATTCCGGGCATCAGCCCCGAATATCGTCTGCCCGTGCTGGCGCTGTTCGTGGTGCTGTCGATCAGTTTTGCCATCTGGCCCGCTCAGAAAAACCTGGGCACGCTGATGAGCTGCACCGCGGCGCTGATGTTGGGGGTGCAGTTCTGGCACGCCCACGGCGGCGGGTTGTACATGGCGTGGTACTTGCCGCTATTGCTTCTGACCGTGTTCCGGCCGAACCTGGAAGATCGCGTGGCGCTGGCGGTGCTGGGGACCGGGTGGCTGAGCCGACGGCCGCCGCCGTTGGTGAGCGGGGACAAGGCAGCGTAGGCAGCGGTGAAGCTGTTTAGCCGCGACTCGAAGAGGAGCGATCTCAGTCAAACTCGTGCGGCGAGACTCCCAGGTCAACGATGCTGCACGCTACGATCGGTGTCAGGCCGGCGGCTTCGGCGGCGGCTACTAGCTCGGCGCTTTCGGCGCCGGGGTTGAGCCAGAGTTCGTCGCATCCTCGCTCGGCGATTTGCGGCAGCAGCGCCAGGCCGGCTGCGGGCGGCAGGTAGACGCTGATTCGGGTGAGCCGTCCGCCGGGGACTTCCGCCAGGCTGCGATAGATGGTGAGCCCTTCGATCTGGCCCCCTTTTGGATTGACCGGGAAGACTTCGTAGCCTTGCTTGAGGTGCGCGCGGACTGATTTGTTGCCGTATTTGGTTGGGTCGGCACTGGCGCCGAGAATGGCTACGGTGGGTTTGTTCATGGTCTGTTGTCCGTTGTCCTTTGTCAGTAGTCCGTTGTGGATTGTACGCAAACCCGTGAACCACTAACAACCGACCACGGACCACTGACCACGGACAAGCCCGGCTCAATCGCGCCGCACATTTGCCGGCGGTTGCTCTTTCTTCCGTTGGGCCGCGTGCCAGCTTTTCCAGGCGTCGATGTTGTAGTCGAAATCCTGCCCGCTGAGCTTGACCAGCGAGGCCAGCACGTCCTGGTTGCGCAACTGGCGGTAGACCACCTTCGGTCCGCCGCTGGAGAGTCCGGCGCCGCCGGTGCCGTTGGGGCCGCGGCTGAAGGTGGGGCTGATTTGCCCGGCGTCGCCCGAGCCGATGATGAACTTGTGCTTCGTCACCAGCGCCTCGATCAGCGGGCCGATGGCCGCCGGATCGCCGAGCCGGCCCAGTCCCTGCGCGGCCCGATTGACTTCCTCGTTGTTGCGGCTGCTGAGGCCTTTGACGTACATGCCCAGGGCGGCGGGCGGCTTTGTCTTGCCGATCAAGTCGAGGCACCATTCGCGGAACGAGTCCTTAGGGTCGTTGATCGAATCTTCGACCAGCGTCTTCACCGCGTCGGGCGTGCCGAGATTGGAGAGCGATTCGGCGTAGATTTCGCGGACGCGGTAATCCTTTTCGTCCTTCAGCCGGGCGATCAGCGGCTTGTCGGCCGCTTTGTCTTTGATCTCCAGCAGGTTGCGCCGCGCGGCGCCGGCCTTGTCGCCGTCGAGCCAGATCCGCCATTGCTTGAGCTTGGCGAACCATTCTTTCTGGACGCGCTTGTCGTCTTCGCGCTGCTTGCTCAGCTCGACTTCCTGCGGCAACACCCAGCGGCCGCGGAACTTCACATAACCTTTCTGCTGCATGATCTCGTCGCGCGTCAGCCAGCGGTCGCCGACCTTTTCGTAACCCAAGAGGCGGCGGGCCTCGGCGTGGCTGGGATCGAGCGCGATGATCCGCTCCAGGTGGGGCTTGCGCTGCGTGTCGAGGTTATTCTTGTGGCACCACTCGGCCAGCTTCCACTGGTCGTCGACCGAGTCCCCCAGCGTGAGCTTCAGCTTTTCATATTCGGCTTCGATGGGACGCTGTGGGACGACGCTGGCCACCAGCGCGGCGGCCAGCTTCACCTGCCCGCCGGCGAAAGGCCGAATGTCGTAGTCGGTGCGGGGCGACTGATCCGGATTGGACAACTCGCCCCGGACCTCGCCGCCGGATTTGAGCTTGAAGATGTCAGCCCGCGCGGGGGCGGCGACGGCCGTTAGACCGATCAACGCCACGCCGGTGATGATTGCTCGCCAGGTCGCCATGGGCCGATTTTCTCGCCATGATGAAGACGGATGCCAGCCGCCAGAAGTTCCCATTGGCGGCCGATTCCGTCCCTAAAGTATAGGCGACGATTGGGGAAAGGTACAATCTTGACGGACACGCATAGCGAATAGGTCTAATCGGCGCATTGGGATAGACCGATTTCGCATTGATCTCCAATCTCCGCAATATGACAGTTCATTTCCACGCCGATTGGCGGTAGGTTCTCTGGCTTGATTGCCTGACCCGTGGGATATGCCATCCTTGTGACGAGCAAAAGAGCTGGATGGCCGACGCCGATATCCAGCCAAACCCCAAACGGAGCACGCGCGATAATTTTGCCACGGACTTGCTGGTTAATGAACAGCCTTGGCTTGTTGATCCGCCAGCGCTCAAGAGCCGCCGCGGTTCCCCAGTCTGGGAAGATGTTGCAGATTTGCTTTCGCCACTCGTCCATCCTCTGATTCTACCACCCCGCGCAATTGGCCGTAGACGCGTCAACTAGATCGTGACATACTGCCGCTATGCCAAAACCAACAAACAAATCGAAGAAGCAACCCGCCCCCCGGCCCGCCGCTCGCAAGGCTCCCAAAGCCCTGGCGCCGCTGCCCGAGCCGGTGAAGAAACCCGCTCCCAACAAGGCCAAGCCGCCGCGTCCCGCCAAGAAGCAGGACGTGCTGGACATTGACCGCGCGGACTCCGAGGGCATGGCCCAGCCGCAAGAGCAGAAGCCGCAGAAGAAAATCGTGGCGGCTCCAGTTAAGCCGATTGCTAAAAAGGGGCCAAAGAAGCGCTAGATTCTCTGGGGAGCAACACCCAGTTCTGCTGGGGCGTTGCCCCAGGCACCCGAGCATTGGGCCGGCTCGCCGCTACTCCTGCCGCTCCAAAAACTCCCCCAGCACCTCGTTCACCGCGTCGGGTGCTTCCAACGGGCTCATGTGCCCTACGCCGGGGATCTCGGCGAGGTTGCTGCCGGAGATCGCCTCCGCCACGCCGCGCATTTCGGCCGGCGGCGTAATGACGTCCTGCTCGCCGACGATCAACTGCACGGGCAAGCGGATGTCGCCGAGCCACGCCCTGACGTCGGGACGCTGGGCCATCCCGCGCTGCGCGGCGGCGATGGTTTGCGGCGAATTGCCGAGGATCATCTGCCGCACTTGCTCGACAAGGTCGGGTCGCCGCGTCGGCGCGTCGGCGGCCAGCAGCTTGGGCAGCATCGCGGCCGCCGCCACTTTTGCCCCTTCGCGCAGCACCTGATCGGCCATTGCCAGCCGCCCCTTGGCCCCCTCGGGTGTGTCGCCGGCGGCCTTGGTATCGCAGAGGATCAGCGACCGCAGTCGCGTGGCGTGCCGGCGCCAGAATTGCCAGGCGACGTATCCCCCCATCGACAGGGCACAAAAATGCACCGGCTCCTGAATGCCCAGCACGTCAAGCAAGTCCCCCAGGTCGTCGGCGTGCTGTTCCATGCTCAGCACGTCGGCGGTGCCGGTGCTTTTCCCGAACCCGCGCAAGTCGGGCGCGATCACCCGATAGTGGGCGGCAAACGCGGCCACCTGGGCGTTCCACATCGTGTGGTCGAGTGGAAAACCGTGGACCAGCAGCAGCGGGACGCCGGTTCCTTCGTCGGCTGCGTTTAAGCGTGCGCCGTTGATGTCGATGGAGATCATGTTCTG
>JAIOQB010000272.1 GCA_021413585.1 Planctomycetia bacterium | reverse complement strand
GTGGCCGGGCTGATCAACTATTTCCCGCTGGAGATCGTCGGCAAGAGGTCGATCGTCGCCGGCGTGATCGATTTCATGGCGGTGGACGAGCTGCCCGGCTCGCAAGCGGTCGATCTGGTTCGCACCGCGCTGGCCGACATGACGCGCCGCGGCGTGCATCTGGCCCTGGCGCTGCGCATCTACGGAATGTCCTGGTGGCCGCTGGCCCGCGCAAGTTTCACCATACAGCCTCGCGACTATTGCTACATCGCCCAGCCAATTAACTTCGACCAGCCCGACTGGCAACTCCGCAAGCTGCACGTTCACTGGCGGTAAGATCGATCGACATGCCCTCGGCTATCAGGGAATCCCCTTGGCGTTCCTCCCGCCCCCTTCCGCACGGCCGACACAATCCGCTCGCCAGTTCCACCGGACATGTTCACTGCTTGTCGTCGACACCCCACTTCCCCGCCTCGCCCCCTCGACTTCCCCCGCACGTTCGGAAACTTCGGCACCCCCCTGCGATTTAGCTTTGGCAAGCGGCCGATGAACCCGATGGCGGACTAACCTTTATTTTCCGAAGCAGTTTTTCCTCAGGCCGGAAGTTATACTGGCCTACCTGTGAAATTCTGAAAATAACCCACCGCAAAGCCCCGCCGAGCATTCCTCCTGTGCCCACCATCAAACGAATCCTGGTAACTGGCGGCGCGGGCTTCCTCGGCTCGCACCTGTGCGAACGGCTGGTCGAAGACGGCCACGACGTGATCTGCCTGGACAACTTCTTCACCAGCCAAAAGACGAACGTCACGCACCTCCTGAGCCGGCCGAACTTCGAGCTGGTGCGGCACGACGTGACCCAGGCCATCTGGCTGGAGGTCGACGAGATCTACAATCTGGCCTGCCCCGCCGCCCCGGGACACTATCAATACAACCCCATCAAGACCATCAAAACTTCCGTGATGGGGGCCATCAACGTGCTGGGCATGGCCAAGCGTTGCCGGGCCAAAGTGCTGCAAGCCTCCACGAGCGAAGTCTATGGCGATCCGGAAGTCCATCCGCAGCCGGAGTCGTACCGCGGCTCGGTCAATCCGCTCGGCCCACGCGCCTGCTACGATGAAGGCAAGCGGGCCGCGGAAACTCTGTTTATGGACTACCACCGCATGAATCGGGTGAATATCCGTATCGTGCGGATATTCAACACCTACGGCCCGCGGATGCATCCGTTCGACGGCCGCGTGGTGTCGAACTTCATCCGCCAGGCACTGGCTGGCCAGGACATCACGATCTTCGGCGACGGCCAGCAAACCCGTTCGTTCTGCTACCGCGACGACCTGATCGAAGGGATGATGCGAATGATGAATGGGCCCGACGATTTCATCGGGCCGGTGAATCTTGGCAACCCGCACGAATTTACGATCCGCCAGTTGGCCGAGTTGGTGATCGAGCTGACCGGCTCGAAAGTGAAGCTGGTGCGCCGACCGCTGCCGCCCGACGATCCGACACGCCGGCAGCCCGACATCACGCTGGCGAGGCAGCGGCTGAATTGGCAGCCCACGATTGAACTCCGCGCCGGGCTGGAGGCCACGATCGACTGGTTCCGCAAGATCGACGTCAGCCAGTATCGGCCACCGACGCCGAATTACGATTAGTTGAGACTGGAGGCTTGAGGCTGAAGGAAGCTTGGTGCCAGCCCCGGGCGCTCTCCGTTCTCTTTGACGTCAACGAACCATTGCGACCCGGTTTTCCCCTTCGGGACGCCGGGTCGATTCTTTTTGCCCAATGCTGAAAGCGTTGAACTTTCCAGCCCAGGGGGGCGGTCACGCGTACCTCATTCTCCAACATCATTGAAAGTCCCGCAAAACCTGGCCTCCCCAGAGCCATTTGGACAAGATTCCCGGGACTTGTTAACATACCGGTGCAGTAAGGGCAGTGTGGTCGCCGGCTTTTTTGGCTACCGCGAGGGCGGACGGCAGGTAAAGTGTTAGGCGCTATCGCGTTTTGGGTAGTTCGTTGAGTCCGGCTGGGGTAACTGGCCGTGGCGAATTGCTCGATAACGCCACCGCCGCACCACCGCTGCCGGAGAAGATGGGGCACGAGGCATATGTCGGACGATTTCAACGCGTACGAAAAGTGGCTCGGGATTCCCCAGGCGGAGCAGCCTCCCAATCACTATCGCCTGCTCGGCATTCCGCTGCTCGCCGCCGACGCCGACATGATCGCCAATGCGGCCGATCAGCGAATGATCTACCTGCGGACCTTCGGCACCAGCCAGCAGCGAGATCTGGCCGAACGATTGCTGGGCGAGGTGTCCACCGCTCGCGCCTGCCTGCTCAACGATGCCAAAAAGGCCGCCTACGACGCGGAGCTGGCCAGCGGCTCGGCCAGATCATCGGCCCCCGTCGTGCCAATTGGTCCGCGGCTGCCTGACGCGAACGTGACCAAACGGCCGCCGCCGCGGAAACCGGAGAAGGCAACGACGCAGCCCATCGGTCAAGCCCTGCCAAACGCGGCATCCGACGACGGGGAAAGCGCTGACCACGGCGGCCCGATGTCGCTCTCCGTCGATTTTTCGCAGCCGGCACGGCGCAACCCAGGCAAACTGTCGACCGCCAAGAAGTCGCAGTCGAGGAAGGCAACCTCGGGCTTAGGAAGCGGCGGAATTATTGCCTTGATCGTGGGTGGGATCTGCGCCGCGGTGATCGCAGCCTTCGTCCTGCTCGGTGGCGGTGATTCCAGACCTGCTCCGCCGGTCGTGACTCCCACTCCAGATCCAGTGCCCCCCGTTGCTCAAGTTGCCGCGCGCACGCCGAAACCCGCGGCGGACCCGGTGCCGGAGAAATTTCCCGCGGCGCCGTTGATTGAAAATGACGTTCGCCCGCCTGTCACGCCGCCCCCCTTCCCGCCGCAACCGGCGCCGAAAACTCCGTCCCCGGAAGATCGTGCAACGTCGCTGGCCAACGACTTGCAGCGGGTGTTGAGCACGGACGATTTGTCGCGGGCCATGACACTGGCCCGGCAGTTGGCCGAAACGGAGCAGAAAGACGTGCTCGATCGCCAGATTGAAATCCTGGCAACGTACACCAAGAAAGCGACGTCGCCTGTAGCTCTCAAGAGCGTGGTGGTCGAAACGGCCCCGCTGGTGCATGCCGCC
Source organism: Planctomycetia bacterium (assembly GCA_021413585.1). Classification (GTDB taxonomy): domain Bacteria; phylum Planctomycetota; class Planctomycetia; order Pirellulales; family UBA7805; genus JAIOPX01. The sequence goes on along the minus strand of JAIOQB010000272.1, from coordinate 14,170 downwards.
ATGGAGGCCAAGCGGCCCAAAGTAGCTCGGCAGGGGGCCGCTCTGGCATTGGTCGCCGCCCGCCGCCTGGACGATCCAGACGCCATTCGCGACGCCACGTTGCTGGTTCTCGAAGCGAGGAAGTCGAAGACCGAATAAATTTCAGGGGCAGCTATGCGTTCGATTGACCACAAGACGTTCCTTTGGATCATGGCTGTTTGCCTGATTGCGGTCTGCTGCCTGGCGCCCGCCGGCGCGCTGGCGTCGGACGAGGACGCACGGCAGCCGGTGCCGGACGCCGCGGCGCAGTCCGCCGCATTGGCGCACTTGAAAGAGCAATTCAATTTCGCGGAACTCCGCAAGAATGAAGAACCGTCCAAGCTGGCCCGCAGCATGCTGGAGCAAGCGGCCCATACGGCCGATAACCCGCCGCTGAAATACGTTCTGTTTCGCCAGGCCAATGAGTTCGCCGTGGACGCCCACGATCCGGCGTTGGCGATGGAGACGGTCGACGAAGTGGCAAAGTGTTTCGAGGTGGACGTCCTGGCCGCCAAGACCTCCGCCCTTCAGAAGATCTTCAAAGGAAGCACTTCCAGCGAGGCGCATGGGGCCGAGTTGGTCGACGCCCTGGCCGACGAGGCCCTGGCCGCCGACCGCTACGAAATTGCAGACAACTTGGCGGCGATCAGCGAACGATTGGCAGGCAACGATGCCGAGCTGAAAAAGAAGCAGCACCTGCGGCGCAGCGCCCTGCGGGCCATGGCATTGAAATTCACCGCCGTGGAAAAGGCTATCACCCAACTCGAAACCATCCCCGACGACGCGGACCTGAATTTCACCGTCGGGAAATACCGTGCGTTTCAACAAGGAGACTGGCGGCGCGGAATCCCGATGCTGGCTCTGGGGAGCGACCGCAAAATCGCGGCGGTCGCCCAGCGGGAGTTGCATCCTCCCGAGGATCCGGCCGAGCAGAAGGCACTGGCGGATCAGTGGTGGGACATCGCGTCAACGGAATATGGACTCTCAAAAAAGACGGTCCAAGGGCATGCCGTCGACTGGTATCGCAAAGCGCTCCCCGGACTCAACGGCCTGGACCGGCTGGCCGTGGAGAAGCGGCTGCCGCCACTGCCGCGCGTCAATTTGCAAAAGCTGACCGGGGTGCCGGTGAAGATCATCAACGTCAACAGTGGGCTGGCGCTGGGCATCATGTCGAGCAACAAGCGCTGGCCATCCGTGAAGCAGCATCAATTCACGGCCGACGCCCTGGGTTTGCAGTGGAAATTGCAGCCGCTCAAGGAGGGCTACTACAAGCTCGTCAACATGTCGAACGATCAGATGCTGGCCTCGGCCCACGGCGGGACAGAATCAGGCAACAGGACCATTCTTTACCCCTACAATGAATCGTCCCTGGACCAACAGTGGAAGCTCGAGCCGACCGCCGACGGAGCGTTTCACCTGGTCAATCGAAAGAGCAATCTGCTGCTGACCGTCAACAAACGAGCGGACAACAATAGCTCCGACGTCCGGCAACTGGAACTGATGCAGGACGACCCGCCGGAGCAGCATTGGCGCATCGTGCGGGCGAATGAGAAAGAAGCGAAATAGGCTATTTGAGGTAACTGCCGATATCGCCGTTGTCGCTTGATCGCCGCGTGATGATCGCGCGATAGACCTTCGAGTCGATATCGTTCGCGATGGAGCGAGTTTCCGTGCCGCCGCACACATGGTTGACCAGGCCGGGATGCTCGCTGCTGGGACCCCACGTCATCGCCGCCGCGCCGGCGAAGGCGTTCGTCATGAAGTTAGCCTGAGCGTTGTATGCCTGCAGGTTCAGTGCTGGCCGCCCATCCGGATCGGCGGCCACGTTGTCGGCGGCATTCGCCGCGCCGGTGGCGCCGTTGCTCTTGCCGGGATGAAAGCCCGGAATGGATGCCGTCACTCCGTCCCACCAGGCGGCATAATTCGGCTCTCTCGATTCGCAAAGCAAGGCGGTTTGTGTTGGGGCCTTCAGCGTGCTAAAGCCATAGGTGGCGTACGGATGGATCATGCCGCCATTTTCCGTAGTGGCAATCACGTGGGCAGACGACACGAGGCAGGCGAGCGTCGTCGCGCCTAGTGCTTTATAGTTTCCAATCGCCGGCTTCACTCCGGTGTAGTCCGTGGCGGCGGAATTGCTGGAGCCGCTGTAGCTGGGGCATTTAAGAATCGGCACGGCACGGGCCGCCAGTGTCGGATTACTCGCGCCGGTGAACGCCTCGTCGACGTTAAAATTGATCTGGTCGTACACATAGCCCTGCTCTATGTACGGCAGCAGCTTCACGATGAAACTGTAAGGGGCCAGCGACGCGCCAGAGGACTTCCCCGGCTTCAGGGCGGCGATGTTCACCCCGCTGGCCGTCTCGTCGGCCAGGTTTTTGCCATCTTTATAGAAGGCCGACGGCGGAAATTTTTGCCGGCTGTCGTAATACAGGTGCAGCGCGGTCGCCAACTGCTTTAACTTCACCGAGCAGGAGGCCCGCCGGGCCGCTTCGCGGGCGGCTTGAATGGCCGGCAGCAGCAAGGCAATCAATACGCCGATGATGGCAATCACCACCAGCAACTCGACCAGGGTAAAACCTTTCTTCAATGACATTCAACGACCGATCACCGCGTAAAAATCGAAAAAAAACGCCCCGCAGATCAATCCGCTCTGCAGGAGGCTCAAAACCCAATTATTATTTCGGCACGAGCAAGCAGCTGCTGAAGCTTGGCGAAGCTCAACGACGGCATCAACCATTCATTCCGCCGAAGGATCGAACGGATTGCTGGCGATTGGTCGGCCTGGGTGGGCAGACCGACTCGACGAGCACCAGATTGCGCACTCCAGTCCCGCTCAGACCTAATTGCCACGCCTGCGCCGCAAGCAGAAATGCCCGGCCAGCCCAGCAATCCCGATCGCGAACATCGCCATGGAAGCTGGCTCCGGCCCCTCGAACGCGCTGGCCTGGAGCGAATCGATAACCACTTCACTCCCAACGAAGCTGAGGCTGCTGAATGTTTCCAGCCCCACCGTCTCCCAACCGTGCCACGCGAGAATGCCATTGAGACCGTACGTAAACGTGACATCATCCCCAAGCGGAACGTCGAATTGATCGTAGAAGGTAACCGTCACTTGAACGGGCGTGGCGTCCACTTCATTTGCCGCGGCCCAATACGCCCCAAATTTATTCATGGGCGTCGCAAAGACAATCTTCGTTTTTGATTGAGTTGGAAACGAATCGTCCAATCCCAAACCTTTGTTACCGATCGACTGGGCCGTGCCGAGAAATCCGAGTCCGAAGTTCGCCACATCGACAGCGGTTTGATAGATGGCCAAATTAAATGGATTGAGAACGTCCACTAAATTTGAGTTGGTGAGCGTTGCCGTCCCCCCCATGATGGAAAGCGGATTATTATAATTTCCACCGAGGTTATAGTTGGTGTATAACTCCCACCCTTCCGAATAGGTGCCCGTGAATGCACCGATGGAATTGACCGTAGTTGCCTCCGCCGGCCGCATGCCGAACATGAGCAGTAGAGACGCCACCACCAATGTGGCGGACGAACGAATTGTTGCTTTTGTCATGAGCGTTATCCTTACGAAGTTATCCTAACCAACTTGCATTGTTCCGATGATGCCAAAGAAAAAGGGCGCAACCGTTCCGCCACCCTTGGCGGAGCGCATGCGCCCTGTTTCTTGTGAAATTCTAGCTGCGGCCGTCACTGGCTTGCTCCAAATCCGAACTGACAGCTCGAACGATAGCGATTAGAAATGCGAGGAGAAAACTAGCAATTACGAAAGAGAATCCTAATCGATCCACTAAACCGACGCAAGCATCTGGGAAAAATAATTTGATTCCGGGCAATGGGCCCCGCGGAGACCCCCGCGATAGTGGGGATGACGCCTCCGCTTAGTCCGCCATGTTTGAAGTGGCTGGCGAATGGTCCGGCTCGGCCCCGGTAACGAACCGCCAGACGTATTGCGCTCCGACAAACGCGGCCAAACCGCCAGTCACGCCGATCGAGTCAGCCACCCAATCGAAGAAATCGCAGTCCCGTCCGACCGGGATCTGCAGCAACTCGTCCACGATGCCGTAGCACGAGCAGGCTGCGGCGATTGCCAGCAACGCCCGCCATGTCGGCCGTCGATACATCGACCAGCAGACGGCCGCCAGGAACATCAACCCGGCGTACGCGCTGCCGTGCAGCCCTTTGTCCCAAAAGCCTTCGGTCACCTTAGGGGGAACGGGCACATGCGTCCCCGTGGCCATGGCGCACCAGTAGACGAACAAGACTGCGGCGGTCAGCCACCGCACCGCGCGGGACTTGATGCTATCAGTGCTGGAAAGTGCAGTCATTTTGCTTTCTGCTATTTGCTATCCTCGGGTCGAGCCGCTGGCTGCTGGCGCTGCTTCGCCGCGTTGCTGGCAGCGTGAACTGAGCAAATATCACGCGAGTTCCAGCGTAGGTCAATCTCGGGCCCTCCCCCGCCGCAATTAAACTGGGGAGACTTTGCCGGTTGTGCCGATGCTAACGGCATGTCCACAAAAACCAAAACCGATCGCGGCCTGGCGGACCTGACGCAGGGGACCCCTACGCAAGGGGCCACTACGCAGGGTGACAGTCCCTTATTTTCGCTTCGCGAAAATGGGACAGTCCCCGGCAGCAGTGGTGCCGTCCGTATTGATTCCGCCCATGTTGTCGCCGGCAGCCAAACCGCTGTCAGCGTCGATCCGGAGCTGGTGCAAGAGACGCGGCTTCAGATTCGTGGGCTGCTCGCAGAGTTGGCTGATCTTGCGCGCAGCGATATCGACCGGACGGACTTCTATCGCGAGGTGCTCTCCCGGCTCGTAACGGCCCTGGCGGCCGTCGGCGGGGCGGTCTGGTCGGTAAGCGACAACGGCGCGCTGGCCCTCGAATATCAAACCAATCTTCCCGCGGCCAATCTGCCAGAGGCCGGCCCGGATCACGAGCGCCATGCCCGGCTGGTCCATCGCGCCTTGTCAGCACCGCAAGGCCTTGCGGTGCCGCCGCACACTCAGGCGGCCGACGACGAGCAGGCGGGCAACCCGACTCCCTGGCTGCTGCTGCTGGCCCCCTTAGTCAGCGCCGAGCGGCGGTACGGCGTCATTGAAATCATTCAACGCCCCGGTGGCGGAGCAGTCACTCAGCGAGGGTATCTGCGCTTCGTGCTCGAAGTCTGCGAGCTGGCCAGCGAGTATCTCAAGCGCCACGAGCTGCGCGAATACGCCGGCCGCCAGGCCCTGTGGGGACAGCTTGAAGACTATTGCCGCACGGTTCACGCGGGACTCGATCCCCGGCAAACGTCGCTCATCATGGCCAACGAAGGGCGCCGGCTGGTGGGTTGCGACCGACTGAGCGTGGCGGTGATGCAGGGCCGGAGGCCACGCATCGCGGCGATCAGCGGCCAGGAAACCATCGAACGCCGCGCCACGTCGGTTCGACTGCTCGACCGGCTGGTCAAGGCAGTCGTCGCCGGCGGCGAGCCCGTCTGGTATCGGGGCGACACGCGCGATCTGCCGCCGCAAATCGAATCGGCGTTGGAAAAATACGTCGACGGCACCGAGCATTCCAAGGTCGTCGGCGTGTTGCCGCTGGTTCGGCCGATGCCCGCGCAAACTGGCAATACTCGCAAACGGGCTCCGCGTCCCGAAGTAATCGGCGCCATCGTCATCGAGCAATTCCAAAACAGCCTGCTGGCCGACGACATGCTCGAGCGGCTGCGGGTCGTTCGCGAGCATTCCGAACTAGCGCTGGCCAATTCGCTGGCGCATCACGAACTGTTCCTGTTGCCGTTATGGCGGGCCATCGGCCGCAGCCGGGCGGTCGTGGCGGTGCGCAATCTGCCGTGGACCGTCGCTGCCATCGGGGGCGTGGCGGCGGTGGCCGGGGCGTTGGCGTTTGTGCCGGCCGATTTCGACGTCGAAGCCCGCGGCACGCTGCAACCTGTGGTGCGGCGCGACGTCTTCGTTCGCGAAGCGGGCGTGGTGACGAAGGTTTCCGTCGATCATGCCCAGCGGGTAACCAAGGATCAGGAACTAGTGCAAATCCGCAGCCGCGACCTGGAAGTGAGCATCGCCGATCTGGCAGGGCGCAAGTCGTCCACCGAAGAGCAAATCGCCGCGCTGCGCCGCGCGCGGGCCGAGTCCCGTCAAACCTTCGACGATCAAAATCGCATGGCAGGCCAGGTTCAGCAACTGGAAAAATCGCTGGATAGTCTCGCGCTGCAATTGGACCTGCTGCTGAAAAAACAGAAGCAACTGGTGCTGCACAGCCCGATCGACGGCCAGGTAGTCACCTGGGACGTGAAGAACCTGCTCGAAGAACGGCCGGTGGAAAAAGGACAAATCCTGATGTCCGTGGCCGATCCCAAAGGGGACTGGCAGCTTGAGCTGCATCTGCGCGAAGACCGCGCCGGCTATGTGGCCCGCGCGTGGAACGAGTCGCAAGCCGCACAAGGCAAGCTAGGCGCCGACTACATCTTGGCCACAGCCCCCGGGCATCGCCTGCAAGGAGTCGTCACACAGATCGATTCGACCGCCGACGTCCGCGGCGACGAGGGGAACACCGTGCTGGTCAAGGTGGCGATCGATCGCACCGCCATCGACGAATCCGAGCTTCGCCCCGGCGCCAGCGCCAGCGCAAAAATCCACTGCGGCCGCCGCTCTCTGGGATTTGTCTGGTTCCACGAGCTGGTGGCGGCGATCAGATCCAAGGTCTTGTTCCGGCTCTAGCTGTAGGGTGGGTCGCAGACCCACCAACTTAGCGTATTGCACACGCGCGTGGTGGGTCTGCGACCCACCCTACGACATTCCCAGAGGTGCCCGGTGAAGATACTCTCCCACCACAGCGTCCGATTCCTTTCAACCGCATTGCTCGGCGGCGCGCTCGCCCTGACGGCGGGCGCCGGCTCCGCCGAGCCGCCGCTGGTTGCTTCGCTGCCGCCGCGGGCACCTTCGGAGTCGGCGCGGGCCGTGATCGGCACTTGCTTGATTTCGTTGATCGAGGAGGCCGAGGTGCCGGCCCAGGAGCAAGGCGTGCTGTCGGACCTGTTGGTTCGCGAAGGCTCGATGGTCCGCAAGAATCAAGTCCTGGGGCGGATCAGCGATCGTGTTCCCCGTCTGCAAAAGCAAATGGCCGAGGGGGAATACCAAACATCCAAGGCTAAGAGCGAAAACGATATCAATGTTCGCTATGCCGTCGCCGCGGCGCAGGTGGCACAAGCAGGCTACGATGCGGCACTGGAGGCCAATCGCGAAGTCCGCTTTGCCGTCGGCTCATCCGACCTAAGGAAACTAAAACTCGAGGCGGAACGGGCCCGGCTGGCGATCGAGCAGTCGCAGCTCGAACAGAAAGTGCTGGCGTACGACCTGACCAACAAAGCGGCCGCCGTCGAAGCAGCCGACGACGCCGTGCGCCGCCGCCAGGTGATCGCGCCAATCGACGGCGAAATCGTCGAGCTGCGGCGCCACCTGGGGGAATGGCTCAACCCGGGGCAGCCCGTGCTGCGAATGGTGCGAATGGACCGTCTGCGAGTCGAAGGGTTCGTCGCCGCAGCCCGGGTTGATCCCTCGGAACTGGTCGACCGGCCGGTGCGGGTCGACGTCGAGACCTCACATGGCCGACGATACAGCGCCACCGGGCGCGTGGTGTTTCTCAGTCCCCTGCTCCAGGCCGGGGGTGAATACCGAGTGTGGGCCGAAGTGGACAACGTGCAGGAGCGTGGCCGCTGGCTGCTGCAACCAGGCCTGACCGCCCGCATGACGATCGAATAATTAATTGTAACAGCGCAGCAGAACCAACAATCTCGTCCCTGGATTTCGCCTTTAATCGTGTGCCACTGGCTCTGCCAGTGCCCGCGCCACCAACCAGCTAAACCACACCGCATCCCATGGTCGCCCTCACCAAACGCACCTCGTCGGCCGCCACCGAGCGGCCCCTTGCGCTGCGGACGCGGCTCGACCTGGTGGCGCGGCGCAATCAGTATCAGGGGGACGTCGCCTGGATCGTCAAGGATCCGCTCGCCTTAAGCTACTTCCGCTTTCGCGAGGAGGAATACGCCTTGCTGCAATTGATCGATGGGCATTCGAGCCTGGCCGAGATCAAGCAGCGGTTTGAAGCCCAGTTTGTGCCGCGGCGGATCAGCGTCGAGGAGATTGCCCGCTTCGCCGGCAACCTGTATCGCAGCGGGCTCGTCGTGGCCGACATGCCAGGGCAAGCCGAGCAACTGCGCAAACGGCAGGACGAAACAACGCGCCGGCGCTGGCTCACCGCCTTCGGCAACATTCTCTCCATCCGCGTGCCGCTGTTGGATCCCGACAGGCTGCTCGAAGGCCTGCATCGCCTGGTGGGATGGTTCTTCTCTCCACTGGCAGTGGCGGCGTCCGTCATGCTGATGCTCTCAGCCGTGATGCTCGTGGCGATGCGGTTTGACCTGTTCATGGCCCGGATGCCGGCGTTTCATCAGTTCTTCGCCCGCGAGAATTGGATTTACCTCGCACTGGCGCTGGCGGCGACCAAGGTGCTGCACGAGTTTGGCCACGGTCTGGCGTGCAAGCATTTTGGCGGCGAGTGCCACGAGATGGGGGCGATGCTGCTGATCTTTACGCCCTGCCTGTATTGCAATGTCTCGGACAGTTGGCTCTTGAAGAGCAAATGGCAGCGGGCGGCGGTCGGCGCGGCCGGCATGTACGTCGAGCTGGTGCTGGCCTCCATCGCGACGTTCCTATGGTGGGCCAGCGTGCCGGGGATGCTCAATCAACTCTGCTTATGCGTAATGTTCATCTCGTCGGTCAGCACGCTGATGTTCAATGCTAATCCGCTGCTCCGCTACGACGGCTACTACATTCTGGCGGACGTGCTGGAGATTCCGAACCTGCGGCAGAAGGCGACGTCCGTCTTGCAGCGGGCGTTGGCCACCTGGTGCCTGGGGCTGGAAGCGCCGGACGATCCGCTGCTGCCGCAGCGACGGCTGGGGTATTTTGCGTTGTACGCGGTGGCGGCGGCCGTATACGGCTGGGTGGTGACGATCTCGATCTTGTGGTTTCTCAACAAAGTTTTTCGCCCCTACGGATTGCAGGTCGTCGGCCAGGCGCTGGCGATGGTCGCCGTGGGGAGCATGTTGATCATGCCGCTGTGGCGGCTGGCGCAATACTTGCGCGTCCCCGGGAGGATCCAACAGGTGAAGACTCGCAATGCCGTGATCACGCTTTCCACGTTGGGCGCGGTGGGGCTCGGCGTGCTGCTGATTCCCTTGCCGCAAAGCGTCCACTGCACGGTGGAGATTCAGCCTCGCGACGCGGCCAATGTATATGCCGAGGTCCCCGGCGCGCTGGAGCGAATCCACGTCGCGGCCGGCCAAACGGTCAAGAAGGGAGACCTGCTGGGCGAGCTGAGCAACCCCGACGTGATGCTCGAAGAAGCCCGCCTGGCAGGGCAGGAGGCCGAGGCCACCGCCCGCTTGGCATCGCTCGATACGCAACGCCACACGCAGACCGACGCCGGCAACGAAGCCCGCGGATTGTTTCAGCAAGTCAAGCAATCGCTGGAAAGCGTGCGGGCCCAGCATCAACTGCGGCAGCGAGACGTGGAGCGCCTCAAGCTAGTTGCCACCGTTGACGGCACCGTCCTGCCGCCACCGGCCGTGACCGCTTCTCCCGCGGCGGACGGCCGCCTGCCCGCCTGGAGCGGCTCGCCGCTGGAAGAGCGCAACCTGGGAGCGGTGCTAGGAGCGACCCCCGATCGGGCGTTGTTCTGCCGCATCGGCGATCCCCACCGCCTAGCCGCGGTGCTGGTGATTGATCAGCAGGACATCGAACTGGTGCAACCGGGGCAGAACGTGCGTATCCAAATCGACCAGTTGCCCGGCGAGACGTTCAACAGTACCGTGGACACGGTCGCCCAGAAGGAATTGACCGTCAGCTCGCGCCGCATGTCGAGCAAAACCGGTGGCGGCCTGATGACGCAGACCGACGCAGGCGGGAACGAACGCCCCCTGAGCGCGTCGTATCAGGCGAAGTCGGTGCTCAACGACGACGAAGGAGTGCTGCGCATCGGCGCCCGTGGGCGAGCCCTGATCGCGGCGGCACCGCAGACGCTGGGCACCCGGCTGTGGCGCTACCTGGGGCACACGTTTGAGTTTCAACAGTGAGGCGGATTCTTACTTCGTTTTTCACAACAGACAAGGAAGCGAATGTCCAATGACCAAATTCCAATCTCCAAAAAACTCGTCGCAGCATCTTTATTGGTGATTGAAATTTGGTCATTGGTCATTAGTTCATCTGTCAAACTAGAATTGATGCCCTAGGCGCAGCTCCATGGTCGACTCCATCCGCGACTTGCCCGGCCACAATGATTTGATGCGGCTGGCGTTGGCCGAAGCGCGGCTGGCGTTGGCGGAGAACGAGGTGCCGGTGGGCGCGATCATCGTTCACGCCGGCCAAGTGATCGCCGCGGCCCACAATCAGCGCGAGCAATTGCGCGACCCCACGGCGCACGCCGAGATGATCGCCATCACCCAGGCGGCCGAGTCGCTGGGAAGTTGGCGGCTGGAGGATTGCGGCCTGTTCGTCACGCTCGAGCCCTGCCCGATGTGCTCCGGCGCGATCGTGCAGGCTCGCATTCCGCTGGTGGTGTACGGCGCGACCGATCCCAAGGCGGGAGCGGTCGACTCGCTGTTCAAGCTGCTGGCCGACCCGCGGCTGAATCACCGGGCCCAAACCGTGGGCGGCGTGCTGGCCGAGGAATGCGGGCAATTGCTGCGAGAATTCTTCGCTGAGCAGCGGCGGCAAGGAAAGAAGTAAGCGCTAGGAATCGTCACTAGCCCGACGCGCTGGCGAGGGACATAGAGCCATGCTCCCTCGCTAGCGCTTCGGGCTAGTGAGCGATTTCGCAGGCTATGCTGGTGAGTGGTGCAACCCGCGGGCGGAGCCCGGGGCTATGTTCGCTCACGGATCGCCGGCGTTCGGCGTGAACTTGGCCCGATAAACGGCGTACGTCGCTGTATCGGCGTTGTTGATGTAGAAGAACTCCACTCGGCCGTCGGCGTAGGCGATGTTCACGCCTTCCTGGTGGTAGCTCGATGCCCGCGCGTGTGGGTAGTCGAGGTTGTCGATGTACCCGTCCGAATTGCAGTCCATCGGTGCGATCAGGTTGGTCAGGTCGTTTAGCGGCACGGTCAGCGCCACGTCGATCCACTTTGAATTGGCGTTATCCCAGGTGCCGTAAAACACGACACCCTGATGCGGCTCGACCTTCGTCGCCGCGTCGGTGCTGGCGGAGGTGGGCAAGGTCCACTCGCCGAGGTCGATGTTCTCGGTCATGATCATCGTCTGCGACAACCCGTCGCCGATGTCATCGTTGCTCACCGTGACTTTCTGGGCCACCGCGGCGCGCTGATCGTGGAATAGCGCAAAGCGGGCGTCGTCGCGCGGATCGGCCGCGGCGTCGATCTGGCCGCAGTTGACCGCATAGCTGAGCGGATACTTTGTCGTCGGCGGAGTTGCCGGCGTCACCGCGCCGCAGCCGCCGCTGCCGGCGGCCGCCTCGTTCCACAACGCGGCGGAATAGTCGGTCGGGTCGCTGGGGCAGGTGACAAAGTCAAAGTTCTGCTTGTATTTCTTCACGCCGGCCACCGCGATGCCCGCCTTGAGGTTGGTCATCGCTTTGCCTTGGTCGATGTACTCGAACAACTGCGGCAGCCAGCCGACCGTTTCGGCATTCGCCGCCACGCCATCGTTGAGCACGATCGTCGCGGCGTAGCCCGGATACTTCTCTTTTCTCTGCACGAACACGACCGTGCCCAAGGCCAAGTTGCGCATGTTGGAAGCGCACTTGATCTGGCGGGCATGTTCGCGGGCGGCCTGGACCGCGGGCATCAACAGCGCGATCAGCAACCCGATGATGCCGATCACCACCAACAATTCAACGAGCGTGAAGCCTCGGCGAGACGAGCGATTCATATTGCGCCTCCGTTCGGGGCCGCGAGCTGGGCCCTCGATAGTCGGACAAGTCCCCTGTGTCCACTGTCGGTCTATTGTGGCAGAATCCATGGAGTTTTTCCAGCGGTTTTTGGCGCAATTCGGTAAGTCGTGTTCCGTGGTTGGTTGAAACGACGTTTTGCAGCGTTCGCTTGGGTGCCTGGGGCAACGCCCTAGCCTCTCCAATGGAAGCCTAAAAACTGGGGCGATGCCCCGGGCACCCTCACACCCACGATCCTCACTCCAGGCACCTCGATGCCCAGTCAAGATGCCCACGCAAACGGACGAACAATTCCCCCACAGCAAAACTTGACCTGAAGCCCCAGGTGCCTTAGACTGAGCGGTGCCAGGGGAATTTACGCAGGTAATCACCGGAATTCAACTCCGCCTTCCTGCACTTTACAGGGCCACTTGCTTCGGCTTGGCTGTTCTATCACTTCCCTAGCGCAAGGTGCCCCCTACCATGCTCTGCCGCTTCAATCGTCCCCACCCGCATGGCTCTACGCCGCCCAACCGAGCGGGGTTCACGCTGATCGAATTGATGGTCACGGTGGCGATCATCGCCACGTTGGCCTCGATGCTGCTGTTCGGCATGGTCAGAGCCCAAAACAGGGCCCAGGTCGCCCGGACCAAGGCCACCATCGTCAAGTTGCACGACTTGATGATCCAGCGTTGGGATTCATATTCCACGCGGCGCGTGCCGGTCGACACGCTGGGACTTAGCCCGCTGGATGCGGCCGAGTTCCGCCTGGTGGCGTTGCGGCAGTTGATGCGGCTGGAAATGCCGGATCGCTGGTCGGAAGTGGTTACGGGGCCGACCGATTTGCGCCGAATTAACGGCGTGTCGTTCGGCGCTCCGCTGATGACGCGCCCCGCGCTCTCGGAAGCGTATTTGCGATACTACAACACGGTGAGCGTCGGCAAGACTGCCGGAAATGTTCCCAGCACGCAGTTCCAAGGGGCCGAGTGCCTGTACATGATCGTCACGCTCGGAGCGATGGACGAAGGGAGCGGCCGCGAGCTGTTTGCGGAAACGGACGTTGGCGACGTCGACAACGACGGGGCTCCGGAGTTTCTCGACGCCTGGGGAATGCCGATCCGATTTCTCCGCTGGCCGGTGGGTTTCATCGGCGATCCACGGCAAGATTCGTCCGCCCAGGCCCGCTTTGGCCACCTTTCAGACCTGATGCCGCCTAAGAATCCCTCGGGCGCCGCCGCTCCGCTGGTGCCGTGCAAACCCGACGCCACGGCATACCACGATCCGTTTGACTCGCGCCGCCTGGACTCGGTGGCATTTACCGTTTATCCGCTGATCTATTCGGCGGGACCCGATCGGATTGAGGATATCTATTCGGGGATCGACACGATGGTCCGCGACGATCCGTATGTCGATTTGCGAAACGACACGACTCCCTGCGCCGCCTATGACCCGCTGGCCGGCTTCGTCGAAGGGACGCCCTCGATTGGGTCGCCGAAATGGCTGGGGATTCCCTGCGACTTGAACGCCTATCGCTACCAAACCGCGCTGCCGCGCAACAACAAGATGAACCACTACGACAACATCCACAATCATCAGGTGGATGCGACGGTGCGGTAAGAAGACTTGTAAGGTGTGGACAATTGTTCGGTGCCTGGGGCAGAGCGCAGCGATGCCGCAGTGGGGAACTCCCCTCACTTTTAGGGAGGGGCCGGGGAAGGTAATGCATTGTCCCGCCGGCTAGGCACCGCATAGCAAAACGTTCACTAGCCCGAAGTGCAACAACATTTTGCATGTGCTAGTGCCGTAGCGTGAGTGCTTGCACCCGCGAGCCTCTGATTTTCGTGGGTGCAAGCACCCACGCTACTAATTAAATCAGCGCCAACTAAATCAACACCAATTAAATCAACGATTGGGCCGGCCACTCGCACCCTGGCGAATCGTTGCAAATCGTTGGCCTTTTCAGCGCATTGTTTTGCGTTTCCATGGCGATTCTTTGCGTTTTTTTGCATTCTTTTGCGTGCTTTTGCATCAACGATGAAAGCTGCGTCTGCCTGCTCTGCGATGTAACTCGTTTCGCTGATTGGCGCTGCTCGGTGCGCACGACGACTGGATGCAATGCAAAAAGGCGATCGCGGGCGTTTTTTTATTCGTTTGCATCTGAGCACTCTGTCCCTTGGGCCGCCGCAGCGACCTG
>JAIOQB010000271.1 GCA_021413585.1 Planctomycetia bacterium | reverse complement strand
CGGTTCGCAACACAAATTATTGAGGACGACGACGCCGACGAAATCGCCGCCATGGATGCGGCTGACCACGACGTAGATGTAGTAGATGTAACTGTCATTGAAGACGCTGCGAATGATCACGATGCAATCGCACCGGTCGCGGAAACATCATATCGGCCAATTTTCGACGAGGCGGCACTGGAAGAGGAGCTGTCGCCGGTCGACATCATCATTGGATTAAGTGAGACTGCGCCGTTCATTGCACCAAGTGCTGGCCTCGCACAGGTGACGGCTGGGGCGTTGCCTCAGGCACTCACAACCACGCCAGATCTGGATGACGACACATCCGAACCAGCTACCGTCCGAATGGCCGATTTCGGCCGACCCAAGCAAACTTCACCCGGCAGCCAGGCCGCCGATTCGCCGCGCCAACACGAGCCGTGGGACGCCGCGAAGTGGAACGCGGTCAAGGGGGACACCGTCTCCATCCCCTTCTTGCCGGCGGCTGAACGCCCGTACCGACAGGCGTGCGGACGGATCCTTGCCTCCGCTGTCGAATCGCACACCAAGGGGCTCGTTCTGGCCTGGGTCGACGAATCGTTGGACCACTCGCCGGCGCTGGCCAGGCTCACCGCCGCGATGGCCGAGCGTCTGGACGATCCGGTGCTGGTGATCGATGTTGGAGCACAGCGCCGGCTGGCGGCGCTGCTGCATGCCACGGCGGAAAGCCGATTGCCGCAAGCGATGGCCGGCCTCGTTTCGTGGCGCGACTTGTTGGTGCAAACCAATACCGCAGGGCTATGCGTTCTCCCTTCGGCCGCTGGCGACTTCGATGCCGATCCGGTCGCCGTGGCCCGGCTGCTGGAGGCGTGCAAAGCAGACTTTGGCCTGGTTATCGTGGCCGGCGCCGCGCTCTCCGCCGTGCCGGAAAACCTACTCTCCGCCTGCGAAGGGGCCGTGCTGCTGGTCGAGGCGGGATACACCCCTGCCGCGGCCGCCGTTGACGCCGGCCGGCGATTATCGGCCGGTGGCGCCCAACTGCTGGGCTGCCTGCTGACCAACGCCGAAACGGCCTGATTCCGGCCGCTTTTCAGGCCCTGGTATGACGTACAATATCCTGGGGCAGGCTCTCCCTAGCCCGAAGCGCAAGCGAAGGACGGAAACCGGTGCCCCCTCGCTTGCGCTTCGGGCTAGTGAGCCACACTCTAGACAACGCGAAAAACCACACCACAATTTTGCGACGAGGCTAACTACATGCGGACGTTTTTGGTCACCGGCGGAGCGGGCTTCATCGGGTCGCACATCGTCACGGCGCTCGTCGAGCGCGGCGATCGTGTGCTCGTGCTGGACAATCTGAGCACCGGCCACCTCGCCAACCTGGAACATCTCAGCCGCGACGTCGAAGTGATCGAAGCGGACTTGATCGATGTGGACGCAGTGGCCCAGGCGGTGCGCGGCGTCGATTGCATCTTTCACGAAGCGGCGTTGGCCAGCGTGCCGCGGAGCGTCGAGGCGCCGCTGGACACCAACGCCGCCTGCGTGACCGGAACCGTCACGCTGCTCGATCAGGCCCGCCGGGCGGGGGTGCGGCGACTCGTGTACGCCGCGTCGAGCGCCCTGTATGGCGATCAACCGTATTGCAGCAAGCGAGAAATCGACTTGCCGGCCCCGATTTCGCCGTACGGCGCGGCCAAGCTGGCGGCGGAATACTACTGCCAGGCATTTGCGGCGACCTATGGAATCGAGACGGTCGCTCTGCGGTATTTCAACGTCTTCGGCCCGCGGCAGGATCCCGACAGTCCCTACTCGGCGGTGATTCCGCTGTTCATCACCGCCCTGATCGAAGGGCGGCGGCCGACCGTGTTCGGCGACGGGCTGCAATCGCGCGACTTCACCTTCGTGGCCAACGTGGTCCACGGCAATCTGCTGGCGGCAGACGCCCCAGGCGTTTCGGGACGCAGCTTCAACCTGGCGAACGGTCGGTCGATCACGCTCCTCGATTTGCTCGCCACGCTGAACAAGTACCTCGGGACCAACGTGCAGCCAGTCCTCGCCCCGCCACGTGCCGGCGACATCCGCGAGAGCATGGCCGACATCACGATGGCCCGGCAGTTTCTCGGCTACGAGCCGCAAGTCGGCTTCGACGAGGGGATTCGACAGTCGATCGACTACTATCGGGCAATGTATGAGCGCGCGGCAACGCGGCGGTAGAAATACGGCAATCCGAAACACGGGTGGCTGGTGTACTCCCACTGGCGTTAACGACCGATGACCACCGCACATCAAACATCCTACGTGGCACATCACACATCGGACGCCCCGGTCGACGGCCGTGTGCTGATCTGTGTGGCGACGTACAACGAGATCGAAAACCTCCCGTCGCTCGTGGACGACGTGCTGCAAGCGGCCCCCGCCTGCGATCTGCTGGTGATCGACGACGGCTCACCGGACGGCACCGGCCAGTGGTGCGACGAGCGCGCGGCCGCCGAGCCCCGCTTAAAATGCCTGCACCGCAGCGGCAAGCTGGGGCTGGGGACCGCCATTCTGGCTGCAATGCGGTACGCGATCGACCAAGGCTACGACTATTTACTCCACATGGATGCCGACTTCAGCCACGATCCGCATAGCGTGCCCGACCTGCTGGCTGGCATGAACCCGGCCGGCGCTGCGCCGCGCGATGTGATGATCGGTTCGCGCTACATTCCGGGCGGCCGGATCACCGGCTGGCCCCTGAAGCGGCATCTCATGAGCCAAGGGGTCAACGTCTATTCGCGGCTTCTGCTGGGCCTGCGAGCCCGCGACGTCAGCGGCGGCTTTCGCTGCTATCGCACTGCGATGCTCAAGAAGATCGACCTGGGCTCAATCCGCTCGTTGGGTTACTCTTTCCAGGAAGAAATCCTGTGGCGGCTGAAGCAGGCGGGAGCCCGGATCGGCGAAACGCCCATCACGTTCGTCGACCGCCAAAGGGGCGTGTCGAAGATCAACCAGGGAGAAGCCTGGGCGGCGGTGCGGATCAT
>JAIOQB010000270.1 GCA_021413585.1 Planctomycetia bacterium | reverse complement strand
TTACTCTCGTCGTGACCCCCGTTCATGGGCCTGTGCGACGCGAGCCGTGCGCTGAGGTACCGCCCGGCAGGCGGAACCTACTCAAAACTCCATCGCCTCGTCGCTCCACGCAAATCGCAAAATCTCCCGCTTCCAATCGGGTTCGTGAATCGGCCAGCCTTGAACCGTGCCGAGTTCGTCGGCACACTCGGCGGGCTGGTTGTGTTGTTGAACCTCGCGCCAGCAGGCCGATTCTACCGCGCGTAGCGGGCCGCAACGGGCGGCGCCGTTGCCGCCGCGAAAACTGGGCCGACCTTGGTCGCAAATGGTGATCACGACCATTGGCTCGCAGTCGAGCATTCGCCGGGCGATCAGTTCGTGGCTGGCCGTGGCGTACTGCTGCTTCAACTCGAACAGATCCCAGCCGCAGGCCCGGCCGTCGCGGTCGAACCACGCTTGCGGCAGCAGAATGCGGTTGGCCAGTTGGTTGGCTACCCATTCTCGGCTGGCCGGCGGCGCATCGCGCGGGTCGATGCCCAGCGCCGTGAACACCTCGTGGGCATGCGCCTCGCCGATTTCATGGGCCACGGCCCAATGCCGCCGCTCCGCGCGCGGCTCGGGCCGCAACACAATCGCCTGCGCCGATCCGCCACCCCCCGCCGACGAATGCCGCACCATCCGCGCCCGCCCCGCCTGGCCACGATCCCACACAATCTCCATTTGCAACGCCCGCGCCAGCGCCACGGCATCCACGGGCGGCACGAGAATGCGTTGCCGATCCAGCAGCGCTGCGACGCACTCATTCAGCGCGGCGGCGAGTTGTTCGTGCGGGATTTCGGCAAACATTGGAGCGGCCTCGTATAGTATACGAACGTATACTATAATAATTTCGCCGAATTGCAACCAGCTAAATCGGCCACCTGAGCAGTCGACGCAAAGATTGTTTGAGTCGCTCGCTCTCTGTTAGAATTAGGGCCATGGAAGAAAACCCCGGGCATCGCCGCTTCCAGTTCAGCCTGCGGACGCTGCTGATCGTCACGACGGTCTGCGCCGCTTTGTTTGCACTTTTGGCTCGTTGGTCGTACAAGGCCGAAAAACAGCGCAGAGCGGTCGAGAAGCTAGAAATGAGCGGTTTGGTGCATTGCTATTATGGTAATAATACCCACAACTATTTCGCCGATGACATGGGTATTTTGGGGACGCGATTCATGAATTGGCGGTTCAACATATCGGAGGTCTATTTTGAAACACCGGAAGTATCCGACAACGATATCGAAACTTTGAAGGAATTGGACGGGCTCAAACGCATCGCTGCCCACTGTGAGCATGAATCCAGATTGCGTGCCGCACTGCCAAATTGCAAGTTTGACGGGTATGGCGCTTGCAACGCGGAAGAATGATCTATCCTGCGCGACCAGCCCGCACACAGGATTAGGACACTACCATCTACCATTCCTGCGGGATTTTTCAGACCATGGAAGAAAACCCGTACAGGTCGCCTGAGAATACCGGGCCAGCGAAGCGACCGCCCACAATTCGTCCTAAATCCACCAACTGGGCGATCGACTTGGTAGTCGTGTTGGTGGTGTTGGCCGTTATTCTTCTCGCATGGCTCATGCCGCCCATACAAGTCATTCGCTAGTCACTCATGACATCGTCCCGCTTCCAATTCACGCTCCGCGGGATGCTCTGGGCCACATTCTGGGCGGCGGTTTGCATGGGGGCGTGGGCTTATGCCATTCGCGTCAGGGAGTTTAAAATTTCCGGCTCCGATGACTTTATAGACTTGCGATTTCTGGCGGCTGCCATTTCGCCAATTTGTGCCATTGCCGGATTTGCGGCTTTAGTTGGACGACATGGCAAATGGCTAATAATAGGACTTGTAGTGGCCGCCGGACCGCTCCTTTTTCTAGCGATGCTCTTTGGTCGGATGACCGTACGGAGCTAAACAGAAAAAGCCGCTCCATCCATGAGCTTTTCCCGCAATCCGTACCTCACCGTAACGACTTCACCGCCCCTTTAGCCACCTCCCCAACCCGCCACAAATCGTGTAGAATAATCGGTTTACGGCTGCCCGCACCTTCGTTCGCCGACTGCGAGCCGCCCCTATCTCCGCGTCATTTGGAGCGACTCGCTTGGCAACCATCATCAAGGACATCACGAAGCAGACCACCCACAAGGGGAAATACTGCTTCGTCAGCCTGGGTTGCCCCAAAAACCTGGTCGATAGCGAGCGGATGCTGGGGCTGTTGCAGCTCGACGGCTATCAACTGGTGCGCGAGCCGGTGGGGGCCGATTTCGCGGTGGTCAACACCTGCGGTTTCATCGAGTCCGCCCGGGCCGAATCGTATGCCACGATCGAAGAGATGGCGGCCCTGAAGCGGGCGGGGCAACTCAAGGGCCTCATCGTCTCCGGCTGCCTGGGGGAGCGGGAGAAAGACGCCCTGCTGGTGCAGTGCCCTGAGATCGACCATATCGTCGGCGTCTTCGGTCGCGAGATGGTCACCCAAGTGGCAGACCGGCTGGTGGGCGGGCTCAACGAGCAGCGGACCGTGTTCTGCCCGGCCCCGCTGCGGACGCTCAACGACAAAGACCGCCTGCGGATCACGCCGCGGCATTTTGCCTATTTGAAAATCTCCGAAGGGTGCGACCGGCTCTGCACGTTTTGCGCCATCCCCAAGATGCGCGGCAAGCACATCACGAAGCCGATCGAAGAAGTGATCGCCGAGGCGAAGCAACTGGCCGCCGACGGCGTGCGCGAGCTGAACATTGTGGCCCAGGACACCACGTACTATGGTATGGACCTGTATGGCGAGCCGCGGCTGACGGAACTGCTGCGAGAGCTGGAACAGGTCGAGGGGCTGCGTTGGATCCGGTTGCTGTATCTGTATCCAATGTACGTCACCGATGATTTGATCGATGTGATCGCCAACAGCAAGAAGATCATTCCGTATCTGGACATTCCGCTCCAGCACATCAACAACACGATGCTCCGCCGGATGCAGCGCCGCGTCAATCGGCAGGAGATCGACGAGTTGATCACTCGGCTCCGCGACCGCATCCCCGGCCTCGTACTCCGCACTACGTTCATCACCGGCTTTCCCGGCGAGACGGAAGAGCAGTTTGAGGAGTTGCTGGAGTACATCTCCGCGCGGCGGTTCGAGCGGATGGGGGTGTTCACGTATTCGTATGAGGAAGCTACCCCCTCGGCCAAGATACCGGACCATCTCGACGAAGTAGTCAAAGAGCAGCGGCGCGAGCGGCTGATGCAGACGCAGCAGGAAGTGGCGTTCGAGTTTAGCGCCGCGCAGGTGGGCAAGACGATTGAAGTGTTGATCGACCGGCCGGTGCCGGATCAGCCGGGCGCTTGGGTGGGGCGCGGCTATGCCGACGCGCCGGACATTGATTCGCTGGTTTTCGTGACCGGCAAGCGGCTGGCGGCAGGACAATTTGTGCAGTGCGAGATCGTTTCCGCCAGCGGGTACGATCTCGTCGGCGTGGCCATCGGAAGCGGATCATGAGTAGTCGCCCAACGGGGCCGTCGGCAGCAACAGGGTCGTCGGCACCCATGGGGCCGCGCGAAGGTTCGGCCTTCAATGTGCCGAATCTGCTGACCTCGCTGCGCCTGTTGCTCTCGATCGGGCTGTTCGTGTTGATCGGCTGGGCACAGCACGCTGTTGTGTCGAAGCAGCTTGACAATGCCCGCTGGATCTACGCCGTCGCCACCGTGATGTTTCTGATCGCGGCCGGCACCGACTGGCTCGACGGCTACTGGGCACGCCGCTATGGCCAGGTGACCCGGCTGGGACGGATCCTCGACCCGTTTGTGGACAAGGTCGTGATCTGCGGCACGTTCATTTTTCTCATTGCCAGCCCAGGGTCCGAGGTGGCGGCCTGGATGGCGGTGGTGATTGTCTCGCGGGAGATCCTGGTGACCGCGCTGCGCGGCGAGCTGGAAGGAATGGGCAAGGACTTTTCCGCCAACCTGGCGGGCAAGCTGAAGATGGTCGTGCAGTGCGCCGCCGCGGCGGTGAGCCTGGCCGCCCTGACGATCGCGCCGGCCGGCGACGTGCCGGAGTGGATTCATCTCCTGCTCATTGGCCTGATGTGGGGGACCGTGGTGATCACGATATACTCGGGCGTGGGTTACATCGTGGCGGCGATCCGGATGATGCGGCGGGCGTAACGGGGGGTGGCTGGGCCAACGCCCCAGTTGCCACTGAGTTGATCCGCTGGGGCGTTGCCCCAGGCACCCACACTCTGGGCACGTTGCATTTCGAGAGATTCACAACGTGCATCAACCCGACCCGACTTCTCGAGAGGTGCTGGCCAACTTTCTGGTGCTGGGCTTGTTGCTGTTCGGCAGCATTCCGGCCTGGATTTATATTCTGCGGCGGCTGAGTCAGCGGCTGCCGCTGCTGGCGTTTGAACCGCGGCAAGTCGTGCCGTGGCGCTGGCCGCAGGTGGTGCTGGGGTTTCTGCTGTGCGCCCTGCTGCCGCTCGCCGTCATTCTGCTGTCGATGGGACAAGGCGCGCTTAGGGAGATGGACGCCGGCGCTTCGCAGCAAGTTCTGGCGATCAACACCGTCGCCTCGGCGGCGGCCGCCGCGGCCGTGTTGTTGCTGATCCTGTTGACCAGCCGAGCCACAGCGGTCGACCTGGGCGTCGCGCGTAGCAGTGGACTTGCCGGCAGCCGAATGAGCGACGTGCGAACAGGCTTCGTGGCGTTCGTGGCGATCGCCCCGGTGGTGTATGGCGTGAAGTGGCTGGTGGCCCCGTTTTCCGATCAGTCGCACCCGCTGGAGGTGATGCTTCGGCAAAACCCGTCCACGGGGCTGCTGATCTGGGTCTCCATCGCGGCGATTCTGGTGGCGCCGATTGTCGAAGAGTTCTTGTTTCGCATCGTGCTGCAAGGATGGCTGGAGCGGTGCTTCATGCCGCGCGTCGCGGCGACCCCCACGGCCGAAGCGGCGCCGGATTCAACAGATCTTTATGCCGTATCGGTTTCGCCGGCGGGCTTCGACCCGGCGAATCCATATTCCTCGCCGGAGTATTTTGGTTCCGCGCAAGTGGTCGCGCAGCCTGTCGAGGCGGGCAACGCGGATTCATCGCTGAGTTCTCCCGCTCCATTCACCTGGAGCCTGCAGACGGCGATGCCGATCGCCATCAGCTCGCTGATCTTCGCCGCCATGCACATCGGCCACGGGCTCGACCCGATCCCGCTGTTTTTGCTGGCCCTGGTGCTGGGATATCTGTACCAGCGCACCCACCAGCTGCTGCCGTCGGTGATCGTACACATGTCGCTCAACGCGGTGAGCGTGGGGCTGCTGTGGCTGTCAGTGGGGCATTGAGCGGGCTGGGCCACTGCTAATTACGTCACTAGCCCGACGCGCAAGTTTTGATGTTGCGCGTTTTCACGCTAGCAGCGGCGAATTGATCTTGTCAAAAAATGGCGAGTTCCTCCACAACGGCCGGATCATTGGATTCTCACCAGCCGTGGAAGGAGCCTCGCCATGCTTATGGTCGCCGATTTTGT
>JAIOQB010000035.1 GCA_021413585.1 Planctomycetia bacterium | reverse complement strand
GAAAACGCCCCGCCGGCAAACCACGCGGCCAGCAAGTCGATGCCGGCGATGCCCACCAAGGCGGCCATGCCAAAATCGGGCTTCTCGTACAGCCAGCAGACCGAGCCCACGTAGGCCAGTACACTACCGGCGCCGATCAGCACGAGGCACGACGCGGCGTGCGGCTGGCTCCAGACGCTCAACAGCGCCAACACATTCAGCCCCAGCAGCACGTAAAGTTGGTTGCGATAGAAACCGCTGGTGACCTTGCGCGGCGAGGTGAGCGCCATGGCGGTGGCCAAGCCAAAGCAAAGCCGCAAGGCGAATTGCGTCAGGACTGCCACGCTACCGCCGGTCGCCGTAAATGAGGGACATCACTTCCGCACGGCTGGAGAGATTGGAGCGAAACACCCCTTTCATCGCCGATGTGACGCACATGCTGCCCGGCTTGCGCACGCCGCGGACGGTCATGCAGGTGTGCGTTGCTTCCACGACCACCGCCACACCCTTGGCGTCCAGTTCCACTTCCAGCAGGTTGGCGATCGTTTCCGTCATCCGTTCCTGCACCTGCGGCCGGCGGGCGACGATTTCCACCACCCGGGCCAGCTTGCTCAAACCCACCACGCGGCCATCGGGCAAGTAGCCGATGTGGGCCCGGCCCATGAACGGCAGCAGGTGATGCTCGCACATGCTCTCGAAGCTAATGTCGCGCACCAGGACCACTTCGTCGTACTTCTCCATGAAGCAGCGTTGCAGGTGGATACGCGGATCTTGCCGCAGCCCCGAGAACAATTCGGCATACATGCGGGCCACGCGAGCCGGCGTTTGCAGCAAGCCCTCGCGATCGGGGTCTTCGCCCACCGCCGTGAGGATCTCGCGCACTGCCCGTTCGATGCGGGGCAGGTCCACACCCGCTGGCACGGGCCCGTCTGGATCGTCGGCCTCAAACGCCAGGCTTCCCACGTCGGTCAGGTTCGATTCGATGATATGAGCCATCGCGGGGAGCCTTGAGTTGTCAGACAGTGGGGGTTGGTTGCTGGGATTGGTGGCGTAGGAGAAGAGCAGGGGGTCGAAAACACATCGGCGTATCGCCATCCGATCCTAAAGCGGCGCGTGGCCCGGGTCAAGGCGCGGGCAGGGGGGGGCACCGGGCGCCAGGGACAACGCCCCAGTATTTTGCCCTTACTAGCCCGCAAGCGAGGGGGCACGGCGCTGCGTCCCTCGCTTGCGCTTCGGGCTGGTGAATACTCACCGCTGACAGGTCGCGCCCGGCAGGCGAGCCCTACTTCAGAAACTCCTCGATCAGTTTCACCGTCTGCGCCGGCGATTCGACAATCGGCGAATGCCCGACGCCGTCGATGATTTCCACGCGGGCACCCGGCACGCGATCAAACAGCTTCGCGTTCTCCACCGGCACAATCGCGTCCAGGCTGCCGAAGATCACCAACAGCGGCGGCACCGGTTTTAACTCCGCGAGGCGCTTGTAGGTCGGCTGGGTGGTGCGAAACGCGGCGCTGTCTTCGTGAGCCTTGCGAAAGGCAATGTACGGCAATTGCTTGAGATCGGCAACGAATCGCTCGGGAACAGGGAAGTTCGGGGCAAACGCCTGGGCCAGCGCGCGGCGGGCCATTCTCGCGGTGCGCAGGTGCGACAGCGCTTCGCCTATGACTGGCGTCAGATACAAATTGGCCAGCACCGTGAAATGCGTGCCGGCGATCGCGGGGCTGTCGATCAGCACCAGTCGCTCGATCCGCGCGGGTTTCAGCGCAGCGAACGCCACCGCCACTTCGCCCCCCATCGAATGGCCGATCACCGTGACCCGGTCGATGCCCAACTTGTCGAGAACCGCCGCCGCCATTTGCGCCTGCCGCGTGATTTCATACCCGCTGGCCGGCGCCGCGGTGCCGCCGTGGCCGATCAGATCAATCCGCACGACGCGGTGATTGCGCGCAAGCACCGGCGCGATTTCGTCCCACCAGTCCATTGCCGCGCCAAAGCCATGAATCAGCAAAATGGGCGGGCCGGTGCCTTCCACCTTGACGTTCGCCGGCTCGATTGCATTCTCGACGATCTTGCCGCCGTCGCGCGGCGCTGCGATGCGCGTGCGGGTATCGACCCAGAGCATGTTCGCGACGAGGGCCGCCGCGAGGAGAACGAAAGACACGACCAGCCGCCGAGGCCAGCGGCGGCGCTGTGGTTGCCGTGCTGGTGCCGGGGGATTGTGGGTCATGGTAATGGGTAGCGTGGGTGCTTGCACCCACGGTTTCCAGAACAATCTTGGGTGCAAGCACCCACGCTACGCTTCCGCCGCCAGCTTCCGCAGCACCGTCGGCAAAATGCCCCCCTGCCGGTAATAGTCTAGCTCGACCGGCGTGTCGATGCGGCAGCGAGCCTGGAATTGGTTCGTTTTGCCGTCGGGTCCGGTGGCGGTAACCGTCAGGATCGCACCGGGCTTGAGCGTGTCGTCCACGCCGGCGATGTCGAACAGCTCTTCGCCAGAGAGTCCGAGCGACTGCCACGTTTGGCCGGCGGCAAACTCCAGAGGCAGCACGCCCATGCCGACTAGGTTGCTGCGGTGGATCCGCTCGAAGCTGGCGGCCAGCACGGCCCGCACGCCCAACAGCAGCGTCCCCTTGGCGGCCCAGTCGCGGCTGCTGCCGGTGCCGTACTCGGTGCCGGCCAGAATCACCAGCGGCACACCCTCTTCGCGGTACTTCAGCGACGCGTCGTAAATGCTCATCGCAGCGCCATCGGGCAGGTGCCGCGTCACGCCCCCTTCCGTGCCGGGGGCCAGTTGGTTGCGGATGCGAATGTTGGCAAACGTGCCGCGGGTCATCACGCGGTCGTTGCCGCGGCGCGAGCCATAGCTATTAAAATCCACCGGCTTCACGCCATGCTCTTGCAGGTACTTGCCCGCTGGGCCGCTGGCGGCAATCGATCCGGCCGGAGAGATGTGATCCGTCGTCACCGAGTCCCCCAACGCGGCCAATACTCTGGCACCGCGGATCGGTTGAATCGGCCCCGGCACGGCGGCCAGGTCGAGCAAAAACGGCGGCTCTTGAATGTACGTGCTGGCATCGCTCCAGTTGTAGATCGCGCCGCTGCCGACGTCGATCTTGTTCCAAGCTGCGTTGGCGTGGAACACGTCGCGATATTCTTCGTGAAACATCCCGGGTTGCACGCTCGACGCCACGACCGAGCGGACGTCTTCGTTCGTCGGCCAGATGTCGCGCAGGTAAACATCGTGGCCCGCTTTGTCCTTGCCCAGCGGATCGTGCGTTAAGTCAATGTCCGTGGTGCCGGCCAGAGCATACGCTACCACCAGCGGCGGGCTGGCCAGATAGTTCGCCTTGACCAACGGGTTCACGCGCCCTTCAAAATTGCGATTGCCGCTGAGCACCGCGGCGGCGACCAGTTCCCCCTCCGTCACCGCCTGGGCTACGTTGTCCGGCAACGGGCCGCTGTTGCCAATGCACGTTGTGCAGCCGTAGCCGACAGTTTGGAAGCCGATCTTGTTGAGCGAATCGGTCAGGCCGGCCTCGTCGAGATAGCGGGTCACCACGCGCGAACCGGGGGCGAGGCTCGTTTTGACATACGGCGGGACGGTCAGCCCGCGGGCAACGGCGTTCTTGGCCAGCAGCCCGGCGGCAAGCATCACCGAGGGGTTGCTCGTGTTCGTGCAACTGGTGATCGCCGCGATCACCACCGCGCCGTGGCCGATATCCACCGAATGACCGTTGACCGGCACCTTGGCGGTACGGAGGACGGCCGCGTCGTCCAGGGCATAGCCACGCTCTTTCACGGGTGCTCGCAATGACTTTTCGAACGCGGCTTTCATGCCCGAGAGTGGCACGCGGTCTTGCGGGCGTTTGGGTCCGGCCAGGCTCGGTTCGATGCTGCCCAGGTCCAGCTTCAACACCGACGAATATTCGCAAGCAGGCGATTCGTCAGTGCGGAAGAGTTGCTGTTCGCGGTAATAGCGCTCGACGAGTTGCACTTCCTGCTCAGTCCGGCCGGTGCGCCGCAGATAGCTGAGCGTTTCCGCGTCGACCGGGAAGAAGCCCATCGTGGCGCCGTACTCGGGGGCCATGTTGGCTATCGTGGCCCGATCGGCCAGCGACATGCTGGAAACGCCGGCGCCGTAGAACTCGACGAACTTGTTGACCACGCCTTGCTTGCGCAGCGTCTCCGTCACCGTCAGCACCAGGTCGGTGGCCGTCGCGCCGGCCGGCAGCGAGCCGGTGAGTTCAAAGCCCACGACTTCGGGCAGCAACATGTACAGCGGCTGGCCCAGCATCACCGCCTCCGCCTCGATGCCGCCGACTCCCCAGCCAACGACGCCCAAGCCGTTGATCATCGTCGTATGGCTGTCGGTGCCGACCAACGTGTCGGGCAACGCCACCATCTCGCCGCTTTTGCCAGCCGGGTCGGGCCGCAGGAAAACGCCCTTGGCGAGAAATTCCAGGTTCACCTGATGCACGATGCCGACGTTCGGCGGCACCACGCGAAAATTATCGAACGCCTGCTGGCCCCAGCGCAGGAACTCATACCGCTCGCGATTGCGGACAAACTCCAAGTCGACATTGATCGCCAGCGCGTCGCCGGTGCCAAAGTGATCGACCTGCACGGAATGATCCACCACCAGGTCCACCGGAATCAACGGGTTGACTTTGCGCGGGTCGCCGCCGATCCGCTGCATGGCGCTGCGCATCGCAGCCAGATCGACCACCGCCGGCACGCCGGTAAAGTCCTGCAACACCACGCGGGCCGGGACGAACGGCACTTCGATCTCGGCCGGCTTCGGACTCCAGGCGGCCAGGTTCCGCACGTCCTCGTCGCGCACTAGCACGCCGTCGCAATTCCGCAGAGCCGATTCCAGCAGGATCCGAATCGAGTAGGGCAGCCGCCCAATCCCCTTCATGCCGGCAGCTTCCAGCCGGCTGAGGCGGTACAGCGTGGCGGTGCCGGAACCGGTTTGAAATTGATCGCGGGTGGAGAAGGGGTCGCGGAAGGTCTGCTTGCTGGTCATGAAGTGATATCCTAAGTGTGACAGAGGCGGAACATCGCCGCGCCTGATTACGCAACCCGATTGATGCCAACGCGGCCAACATGGCCACGCGGCCGCCTGGGGTCGCCAAGGGGGCATTTTAGCGAGTGGCGGCGGGGATGTCGCGGGGGAGACGGCTGGGGTCGTGTCCCAACAGCGTATTGCTGGCCTACTTCTCATGGTCGGCGTTGCCGACCGCCGGCTCGCTGTCATCGCCTAGATCGACATAGCACTCACCGTGGCAGCGGTGGCATTCTCGGTCATCGTGACCACCGCTTGTAAACCGCCGCCGTAGATTGGGATCTATGCCGGTTCCCCGACAGGCTGGGCAGCGAGTGCGGGATTGGGGCTTGCGACCTTCCATGGCCTGCATTCTCGCAGAGGGCGGGGCAGAAGGCGTTTCGACGGGACGTTTGCTCAGCGAACAATAACCGTCTTGTTGCGGTGCTTCTTCGCGTCCAGCCGAGCCTGATCCGCCTGGGCGTCGATATTTCGCTGCAGCGCTTGCGATTGCTGAAGCTGCGTCCCCAGTCGGGTAATTTCGGCTTGATTCTTGCGGACCTTGGTCTGAGCGGCGGCGAGCTTCGTCAGCGCGTCGCGAAGCTTATCGTCCGCTTGCTGTTGCTCCTTGCGAACCCCCTTGGCGGATTCCACCGCGTCCGCCCAGCGACTGCTATTGTGCAACAAGCCGTCGCGGAGCGACTCGTATTCCGCGCGGGCAGCGGTCAGTTCTTCCGCGGACTGGCTGGCTGCAGGGTTGGACGCCAGGATTCGACTGCGCGCTTCGGCAACCTGGGTGGCTCGATCATCGCCGGTCGAGCCAATCTGATTGAGCGCCTCCTGGTACTCGGGCGATTTGAGCACGCTCTCCGCGGCGGCTTGCTTGGCGCGACGGGCCGCCTCGTATCTAGCCTTGGCCTTGGCAAGCGGAGAGTCGGTGGGCTGGGCCGCTTCGAGTTCGTCGACGATCGCCGTCACTTTATGTTCGGCCTCACGCGACGCGTCGCGGGCCGCGTCGGCAGCAGTTTTGGCATCTTTGACGTCCGCCTTGGCCGCTTCGAGTTCGGCCTTCAGGGATTTGATGTTCGCCTGACTCGAGGAAAGCTGCTTCTGCACGCTTTCAACATTGTCCTTGGCATCGCGCTCGACTTGGGTCTTTGGGTCTTTCTTGGCCGCGTGCGCGTGGCTCGGAAGGACCAACGCCACGGCGGCGACCAGAAATATCGCGGTTAATGCGCGACGGAAATGAATGGCCATGGCGGGACTCCTGCGGTGATGGCGTGACGCTGCCTTGGTGAGTATCGGCCCCGCAGTTTGACGGCCGCTCAGCCGTCCAAATCAGCCGTCAGTATAGGGGGTGCGGAGGGGGGCGTCAATTTTGGCTCGTTGTACAGCATCCTCCGGCCTCAAGCCTCCCTTCTCACACCGAAGAACCGTTACCACCGGTGTAGCCCAGCCCTCGCGGGCGTCCATACACGCCAGTCCATTTTGACCGAGGTTCTTGGCGGACCTAGAGTTGGAATGCATTTGCGGCATTGCGCCCTTAGTCCCCGCTGACCAGCCCCAGGCTCCTGCCATGACTGATTCAACCACTTCGCCAGTTTCAACTTCGCCAACGTCACCGTCCGCCGAATCGCAGTTGCCCGACGATCAGGGGGTGGGCGCGTCGTCCACGGCGGTGGCAGATGTGTCGGCTGCTGCCGAAACGAAGTCCGAACGATCACTGGAAGACTTGATGCAGCGCGTCAAGCAACTGGTTGATCTGTCTGAATCGAAGCCGAATCGCGCGGCCCTCGCCGAACACACATCCACGCCCGCCCCGGCGGTAAACACCTCCACTACAACTCGTGCCGCAACCACGTCCCCCGTCGCGGACGCAAAGCCGGCGAAGGCGTCCAAGCCCAAGTCGCCCGATCCGTTTGTGCCGAACGAACCTCGTTCGCTGCGCGAAGCCCATCTCAGCGACAGTGAAGTCGAAGCCCTGGCGCTGAAGTTCCTGCTCTCGCGTGGCGACGCCTCCGGCCGGTCGATCGCGGATCAGGTAAAGCTGCCGTTCATGATGATCGAGCCGCTGCTGGCCAGCATGAAGTGGGAACAGATCGTCGCCCATCGCGGCTCGGCCCCGATGAACGATTATCTCTACCAGTTGACCGATCGCGGTCGCGACCGGGCCCGCCGTCTGGCGGAGCACTGCACGTACTTTGGCTCGGCGCCGGTTGCGCTGTCGGAGTACATCAAAAGCGTCGGCATCCAGTCGCTGCAGCAGCAGCATCCGACGGAAGAAGACCTCAAGCGGGCTTTCCAGGATTTGCTGATCGATCCGGCCATGCTCCGCCGGCTGGGACCGGCCATCAACTCCGGGCGAGGGTTGTTCCTTTACGGTTCGGCCGGCAACGGCAAAACGAGCATCGCCGAGCGTATCACTTCCTGCTTTGGCGAGCATATCTGGATTCCGCGGGCGTTGGGGGTCGACGGCGAAATCATCCGGCTGTTCGACCCGTCCAATCATCAGGAAGCGCCGCTCGACGCCGGTTCCGGCCTGCTGGACGAAGACAAGCTCGACAAGCGCTGGGTGCGGATCCGGCGGCCCACGATCATCGTCGGCGGCGAGTTGACGATGGACAGCCTGGAAGTGACGCTCAACACGTCCACCGGCATCAGCGAAGCGCCGATGCAACTGAAAAGCAATTGCGGCACGCTGGTGATCGACGACTTTGGCCGGCAGCGGATGCGGACCGACGAATTGCTCAACCGCTGGATCGTGCCGCTGGAAAAGCGCTACGATTACCTCAATCTGCCCAACGGCAAGAAGATTCAGGTGCCGTTCGATCAATTGATCGTGTTCTCGACGAATCTGGAGCCAAAGCAACTGGTGGACGACGCATTTCTGCGGCGGATTCCGTACAAGATCGAAGCGAACGATCCGACCGAAGAAGCATTTCGCGAGTTGTTCCGGATCATGGCGCCGCACGTGGGTTGCCAGTACGACGCCGACGCGCTCGATTACCTGGTGGACACGCACTACAAAGCGGTGGCCCGTCCCTACCGCTGCTGCCAGCCGCGCGATCTGCTGCTGCAGATCCGCAACCATTGCCTGTATCAGAAAACCGAACCCCGCATGAGCCGCGAGAACTTCGACTTCGCGGTGGAGAACTACTTCGCCGTGATGTAACGCTCGTCACTCTTCGTGATACGGCAAGCGGCGAATGTACAGTTCCATGCGGGCGCGGGACTTTTGGGCTTGTTGCTCGGCTCCGGCACGAAGGTAGAGCGCAACCGCCTGCCGCTCCGCGTCGGTAGCTTCGCGATACTGGCCCGTTTCGGCCAGGGCCGCCGCCAAGGCGTCGAACATCTGCGGCGTCTCGCTCTTGGCGGTCGTTTGGGCCAGGCGCGCGTACCTCACGGCCGCGGCGCCGTCGCGCACGTTCTTGTCGGGACAGGTGGCCAGAATCCAGGCCAACTGGATGGCCGCCTCGGACCAATCGGATTTCAGCCGCAGCGACTCCTTTAATTCACGAACCGCATCGACGTATTGGCGCCGCTGGGCCAGCGCCACGCCGCGCTGGGCGTGGGCTTCGATCATCTCCCCCCCCAGCCACACCGCGTCCGCTTTTTTCTGGTCTGTCGGAGGGGCTTGCCACTTAAACTCTTCGGCCAGCAGCGCCTCGAAGTTCTCGGCATTCAGACCGCCGTACACCTGGCCGCTGGGCAAAAAGATTCGCGGCACGGAATTGATGTTCAATTGATTCGCCAATTCCACGTCTTTGCGCAACCGCTGCCAGACGGCCGGATCGTCCATGGCTCGGTCGAGAGCGGCCTGATCGACGTGCTTGAGCGCTTCGCGCGTTGCGGCGGCTTCGTCGATTTTTCCCTGGTTATCGAAGACCCAATCGACAAACTCTGTAAACGCCGCCGGTTTGGCCACCGCAATGGCCAACGCCAGGCGCGACAACACGCAGGCGTCCTTGTGGCGGGCATCCATCACGCCTGAGTTAATGCGGTCGTTACAGGCGTGCCACAGAGGATAGAATCGCTCATCCACCCGCAATTGCCGCGGATGACGCTCCAGCGTGGCGCGGAGCAGCGAATTGAGTTCGCGGCATTTTGGGCACGTCAGACAACTGAAAACGACCAGCCGATGCGGCGCGCCGGGCGAGCCCTTGATGGATGCCACCATGGGATTGGCATCCGGCAGCGTGAGCACTTGAACCTGATTGGGCTGCATCTTCCGCACGCCGAGTCCATAACCCGGAATGGCTACGCGGGGCGTTTCCACGCGAACCGGGCCGTGGAACTGCGTCATCGCCGTCAATTGCGCGCCGCCGATGAGCAACGCCAGCACGCAATGCAGCACGATCGGCGCGAGCGGCAGTTGCGGCACGCCGGCTTCTTCCCGCACAAACTGCCGGTGCTGCCAATCTTGGCGCGCATAGAGCACGGTGATCAGAAACAAAAAGAGATTGATGCCGTCCAGTGCCAGGCACCAGTAGCAAACCTGATGCAACTCTTTCGCCATGATTGTCACAGACCAGCCGGCCGCCACCACGCCAATGAAGGTCACGACCGGCAGTAGCAGTGAAATCGGCGGCGAGAGCGGCAACTGCCAACTGTAGGCCACCACCAGCATCGTCAGCCCCAGCAAGGCGTAAAACGCCAAGCTCCATTTGGTCAAAGAGTAACCCAGCACCGTGGCGTAAGGGCTCTGCAGGATGCTGTCGCACGATTGCCCGGGTCCACATCCTGGCAGCCACGTTTTGTCGCCGCCTCCCGACGCCAATTGATACGAATGCCAAACCAGCACCAACGTGACCGCCACACCCAGGGCGATGCCGATCCACAAAATCGGCCACAGACGCGGGTTCGGCGGCGTGCGGCGGACGTTGCCAGGCGGAAGGGGTTCAGTGACGGTGGTCATGGAAATACATGCTAAGAGAGAAGTCCGAGCGGCATGTATTGGATTATAGCCGAGACCGCGTGTGAGCGGTTCGGCGCTAGCCTCCGGTCGGTCGGACAGGCCGAACACAAGGACCGGCGGCTAGCGCCGAACCGCTGACTAGCTGTGCGATCGCTCCATGCCAAAATCCAATTGCAACTGCGGGTCGCTGGCGGCCAACTCGGGATTGAGTTCCTTGAACAGCAGGCTGGGCTGGATGTCGCTGTTGTGCTGATATTTGTCGCTCACGTAATCGGTGTACGGCGTGGTGATCTCGTGATAGAAAATCTGGCAGATCGGCACCCCGGCGTAGATCCGCACCGGCTGCACGGCAAACATCTCGAGGGTCCAAAAGCCGCAAAAACCGACGTCGCCGAAGCCGGCGGTCACATGCACAAACAGCCCCAGCCGGCCGACGCTTGATCGCCCTTCAATCATCGGCACCAGGTTGCGGGTTTCCGTCCGCTCCACCGTGCGACCCAAATAAAGCTGGTGCGGATTGAGCACCAGCCCCTCTGGCGGGATCGACATCCGGCGCACGCGGTTGGCGGAGCGCATGTCGAGCACTACTTCTTCGTACACCATCAGCTCATCGTGGAGCGTCAGGTTGTAGCTGTTCGGGTTGAGCCGCTCCTCGACAAACGGGTCGATGACAATATCGCCATTGATGCGGGCCTGAATCTGATGGCCGGAAAGTATCATGACTCGATCCATCCTTGCGCGAAATCAGGAACTGGCGGCCTTAAATTGGTCACGTCAAGCAAAAAGCAAAGTCAAACAACACCAATCCGCGGGCACATCGGCCGCAGCGAGCAGCGATCGCATTTTGGTCCCCGCGCCACACACACCGCCCGGCCGTGGGCAATCAACAAATGACTGAAATCGATCCAGTCCTTCTTCGGCAGCAGATCGCACAATGTCCGCTCCACTTTGACCGGATCGGCTTCCTCGGTCAGCCCCAGGCGGCGGACAATCCGGCCGACGTGGGTGTCGACCACCACGCCCGAGGCGATGCCAAAACCCGTGCCCAACACCACATTGGCCGTCTTGCGTCCCACGCCCGGCAGCGCGACCAGCGACTCGATGTCGCGCGGCACCTCGCCCCCATGTTGCTGTACCAGCTTGCGGCAGCAGTCGCGGATGTTCTTGGCCTTGTTGCGGAAGAAGCCCGTGCTTTGAATCGCCCGCTCCAATGTTGGTAGCGGAAGTTTGGCGAAATCGGCCGCCGTCTTGTAGCGAGCGAACAACTCCTTGGTCACGATGTTCACCCGCTTGTCGGTACACTGGGCGGAGAGAATCGTGGCCACCAGCAATTCTAGCGGAGAACTGAAGTTCAAAGCACAAGTGGCGTCTGGATAATCGCGGCGCAATTGGCGCACTATTTTCTTGGCCTGTCGTCGGGCATCCAATATCGCGACCACGCCGGTTTCTCTTCTTTGAGGGGCCACTTGTGCCAGATGCCACATCCAGCGGCCTCGCGGATTGAGTGCGGGCCAAGGCTGGCGCGTCAATTTTGCCGCACGCAGCCGCGAAGTGTCAAGCGTTGCCCGGCCGATCAATCAGACGAGCGACCACTTGCTGGGCCAGTGTGATAAGCCACGGCAAAACGTGCGCATTTATCGAATAATGGGCCGCAAATCCAGGCCGCCGACGGGGCTGACTTCGCCAGCCAGTCGGATTGCACCGATATTTCCGTGCCATGGAGCAGAATGCACGGACTGTGATATAATTCCCTCGCTATCGTATTTGCAAATTTGACCCGCCGGCTTTCGCCGCAACCGCCACCTGCGGTGCGATGAACCCCTGGCTTTACACCCAATCGAGGGAGTTGCCATGAGTTATTCGGAAAATCCGTACCAGGCGTTCGGCCTGCCTGCCGATCGCGTCGCCGTGGATGCCCGCGTCGAATTCATCCGCAAGACGTACATCCACCTCACTGGGGCGGTGCTGGCC
Organism: Planctomycetia bacterium; assembly: GCA_021413585.1. Classification (GTDB taxonomy): domain Bacteria; phylum Planctomycetota; class Planctomycetia; order Pirellulales; family UBA7805; genus JAIOPX01. The sequence continues at coordinate 12,919 of JAIOQB010000035.1, read as the reverse complement.
TTCGCGCTCATTTGCGCCGTGCTGTTGCAGATCCCGGCGGTGGACTCGATCTGCCGGTCGTTCGTCCAGAACCGGTTCATGTATTTGATCGCGATGTTCGGCCTGATGGGCGTGAGCATGGTTTGCACGCGGTGGGTCAGCCAGCCCACGAGTATCGCCACGCAGTACGCCGGCTTGGCCCTGTACACGGTGGCTGAGGCGATTTTCTTTCTTCCCATGCTGTGGGTGGCCCAACATTTCTTTCCTGGTTCGATCACGTCGGCCGGGGCGATCACTGTGGCAGTGTTCTCCGGGTTGACGCTTTCGGTGTTCATCACCAAGGCCGATTTCTCGTTCCTCCGCAGCGCACTGTTCATCGGCGGCTTTGCCCTGATTGGCATTGCGATCTGCGCGATGTTTTTTCCGATCTTCAATAACAACATGTTCAGCCTGGTGCTCGGCGGCGCGTTTGTCGTGCTGGCGGCGGGTTACATCCTGTATCACACGTCGATGGTGCTGCACCATTATCCGGTCAACATGCATGTGGCGGCCGCGCTGGCCCTGTTCGCGTCGCTGGCCACGCTGTTCTGGTACATCCTGCAGTTGATGATGTCGCGACGGAACTAAGCCGATCTCCCCGAGCCGCGGGGTTAATCCCCGCGGTTTTTTTGGGGCGGAATATTTATCGCATCGGGCCGCCGAAGTGAAGTCTTGGCCTCAGGCATTTTCTCGACAGTTCCTCCTCGATGGTCCCACCGCCCGAGTACGATCCGCTGTACCTCGCCGGCATCGCGCACTTTAATGTCTGCGATTTCTTTGAAGCACACGAAGTGTGGGAAGAGTTGTGGACCGACTATCGCGGCCCGGCGCGGGGCTTTTATCAAGGCTTGATCCAGGTGGCCGTGGCGCTGCATCATTTTGGCAACGGCAACATTCGCGGCGCCAAGAAGCTTTACGTCAGCAGCCGGGCGTATCTTGAGCCTTATCGTCCGCATGAGCAGGGCCTCGATATCGACGCCCTGTTCGCCAAGATGGAACTCTGCTTCGCCGAGGTGCTGGCCACCCAAGAGGAGTTTCCGCAGATCGAGATACAGCCCGATCTGATTCCCGAGATTCATCTCGACCCGCCGGCGTGAGACGCGTTCACTAGCCAAAAGACTCACGAGCCCGAAGCGCAAGCGAGGGGGAAGTACGGAAGGCGATGCCCCCTCGCTTGCGCTTCGGGCTAGTGAGCAATTGGAATGGCAGACGTGTTCGCGGCGCAGGTACCACCCGGCAGGCGGAACCTACTCCGCGATCAGGGCCAGCTTGCCGCGGAAGTGCTGGATTGCTTCGAGCGGCTCGAGGTTCATGATCGCTCGCCCTTGCGTGGTCCACTGGCCGTGGTCGTATTGGAACACGGCGGTGGCGGCCCGCAGGTTGCTGACTGCTTCGACTTCTTCCATGCCGCCCCCTTCGATCGCCTCGAAGCTGATCGTCACGCCCACCAGGGCGGTGAGCGTGCCGTCGTCGCAATCGCGGGCGTACGAGATCTCGTCGCGGAAGTCGCAGTTGACCCACCGCAGTCCGCGCGGCTTGCCGCTGGCGTCGGCCAAGGTAAGAAACCGGGCCTCGAGATGCTCGCGCTGCCGATGAAACGCCTCGCGGGCGGCCACCATCGTCGCCCGATCCATCGCGACCGCCCGGCGGCGCGAAAACCGCAGCGCCGTCATCACCGCAAACGCTATTGCCACCACCGACAAGCACACCAGGGCAATGATCGACACGTTGGATAGTTGATTCATGGCAATCACGTCTTTCGAGCGGCCGCGTCGTGCAACGGCGCCGCTGGGCAGGCAACGAAGCGTCAAAGCATAGTGGCAACACCAGTGATTCTATCGCTCCGGCCCCAATTGCGGCAAGTAAATTGAACGCCGCGAGAAATAATCGAGCCGCGGGGTTGATCCCCGCGGAATAGGGACGGGCGTTCAATTCCCAGAATCGCCGTGCAATCCGGGCCGTTCCTTGAGAATCGCCGGCAAAATGGCTAGATTGGGCGTCCCGCTGGCGCGTACCGCCGTTCGATTAGCGGTGGCATGACGAAAAGCTGAACGATCACTCAGTAACAAACCCCTCGGTCCAATGGTCTTTATCCACCTCGTATGCTTCCATAAAAAAACCATCGAGATGGTCGCGAAAACCGGGTTGCTCGCTGGCCCGTCTTTGCGCTGCCTTGGCGGCCTCCTCAGTCGAATAAATTCCAATTAGTTTGTAGTCATCCATGTATTTCAGATCATGTCCGTGCCACAAAGGGAAGACGATCATTGGTCTGCCTCCTCAAGAAAGTCGAAATGAGTATGCCCCTCCTCGGTGCCCACATGTCCATCGCCGGCGGCTATTATAAGGCCGTCGAAGCCGCCGCCCAATGCGGCATGGACGTGGTTCAATTATTCACCAATGTTTGACAAGAAGACAATGACGCAGTTACTTCGCAAGTTCTTGAACCTCTTCTGTCACACGATCATCAATTTCCCGTATGATTTCCCAGTTCAAATCGGAAGGAGCTGATTCAAGAATCTTAAACGCCTGTTGTTCCATTCCGGCATCGTAACCATGTATTGCCTGCCAAAGCCGCACGGCTTTCGTAAACCAATAGTAACGATCGTATAGAACGCTCAGTTCTTCCGTCTCTGTCGCATCCTGCACCATCAGCGAAGGATTGTGGGTTAGGACCAGAAAATACAAGAGAAAACGATCACATATTTCATGTCCCAATTTTGCGGGCGTATTAAGGGTCTGCGACCACTGCTCGATTTGCGGATGTCGTTGCTGGAAGTGTTCTTCGTTAATTGATGGAATCATTGGATAGATCGGGCTTATATGCCAATTCGAGACAAAGTTACGCATGTCGGCCCGCTCCTCGGAGCCCACATGTCCATCGCTGGTGGATATTATAAAGCGGTTGAACGTGCAGCGGAGGTAGGTTGTACTGTCCTCCAGTGTTTTACCAAGAACAACAACCAGTGGCGGGCCAAGGCGATCACGCCCGCGGAAGCCGAGCGTTTTAAAGAGTCGCTCAAGACGCTGGGCATTTCCGACCCCATCTCCCACGATTCGTATCTAATTAACCTCGCCAGCCCGGACGAGCCGCTGTGGAAGAAGTCGATCGACGCGTTTGTGATCGAGCTACTACGAGCCGAGCAGCTTGGGATCAAGTACGTGGTCACCCATCCCGGTTCGTACACCACCAGCAGCGAAGAGGAGGGGCTGAAGCAGATCATCAGGGCGCTCGATGAAGTCCACAGCCAGACGCCCAAGGTCACCAGTTGCTGCCTGCTGGAAAACACGGCGGGGCAGGGGAGCAACCTGGGGTGGCGGTTCGAGCATCTGGCCACAATCATCGACGGCGTGAAGTCCCCCGAACGCCTGGGCGTATGCATCGATACCTGCCACACGTTCGCCGCCGGCTATCCGCTCGAAACGGCCAAGGAGTACAAGGCCACGATGAGCGAGCTGGACAAAACCGTGGGCGTCAAGCTCGTCAAGGCGTTTCACCTCAACGACAGCAAGCGGGAGTTGGGCTCGCGCGTTGACCGCCACGAACACATCGGCCGCGGGCGGCTGGGGCTGGCGCCATTCGAGCATCTGCTCAATGATGCCCGCTATCGCAAGGTGCCGATGTACCTGGAAACGCCCAAGGAGCAGCTCGACGGCGAACCGGCAGACGTCGTTAATCTTCGCACGCTGCGCGGGTTGGTCGAGAAGAAGTGACGCGGCTGATGTCGTGGGTGCCTGGGGCAACGCCCCAGTTTCATCCAAGCGAAAATATCTGGGGCGTTGCCCCAGGCACCCGTTGCGAACTGCGCAATCTCACGATTCGCGCGAGTGTGCCTGCCGGGCGGCTTGGCGGGATTGAATGTTACGCGGCCGGTCGGGCAGTACGGCCTTTCTGGGCTAGGCACAGCGGTTGCGAAAACCTTCGCGGCGCGCCGGTCGGCTCGCCGATCATCGTGTACAACGCGGTTCCGCCGCGGCGGATTGGTCGATCCGTGCGGGAAACACCAGCCCGCCGCGGCGGACAGCGATTTTGCGAGTTGCATGCTCTTGGCGAGGGTACACTACGCGCCGCTCGGGGAGCGGCGGCTAACGGCAGGGACTTGGCAACTTTTCCGGCTTTGCGGTGTATAATTGCTTGGCTTATCTAGCTGAAATCGTCGAAAAGTTGACCATCGTTCGCGATCGCGATACAGTGAATTGTGACGGGGACCAGTGCCGGCCGGCGGCACGGCTCCCCATGCCGCGGCCATACTCCCGCTTCTGCCCAGGTGCCTGGTGGCGCTGACTTACTTCAAACGCTATCGGATGGAAATCGAGCTGCTCGGGCGCGACCTCAGCGGACCCGCGATGCCGCCGGGTTACAGCCTGCTGGCCTGGGAGCCGGCGCTGCTCGACTGCCACGCCGAGGCGAAGTACCAAAGCTTTCGCACCGAGATCGACGCTAACGTGTTCCCCTGCCTGGGGGACACCGAGGGCTGCTATCGCCTGATGGGCGAAATCGCGGCCAAGGAAGGGTTTCTCCCGGAGGCCACCTGGCTGCTGGCGTTTCAATCCGAGCCGGGCGAGCCGGTGGAGTATTGCGGCACGGTTCAGGGGATTCGCGATCGGCAGGAATACGGCGCGATCCAGAACCTGGGAGGGCAGGGGCTGGGCACCGCGCTGCTGATCCGGGCCCTGGCCGGATTCCGCCAAGCCGGGCTGCCCCGTGCCTATTTAGAGGTGACCGCCCATAATGAAGGAGCGATTCGCCTCTATCAACGCCTCGGGTTCAACTCCGTGCGGACGGTGTATAAAGCCGTCGATGTGGTATGCGCGCCGAGTAGGTAGCGCAGCTCCTCCATTGGTCATTGGGATTTGGTCATTGGTCATTAGTTTTCTCTGTGCCTCTGTGGTTCCTACTTTTTCTCCGTATCTCGCTCCGCCCGACGCCCACTGATGTCCGAACCGCTTTGGTACTACAGCCAGGAAGGACGCGAGTGCGGGCCCGTTTCGATGGCGCGGCTGGTCGAGCTGACTGCGGCGGGCACGGTCAAGCCGGCCGACTTGGTATGGCGCGAGGGGATGCAGGAATGGACCCCGGCTGGGCGCGTCAGCGGGTTGTTTGCCACGCCACCGCAGCAAGGAAATTCTCCAACGCCGGCAGCGGGAAGCAAGCCGTGGCAGTTCAGCTTGTCGCGCGTCGGCGGCGATCTGGCGGGGCCCGGCGTGCGGCTGGCCCAGGCGCTGATGATCTTCGGCATGGTGGTGGTGGTCGCCGCCCGAGGGTGCGATCTGGTCGGCGACCGCGGCGTTTCCCGGCTCGCCGCCAGGCAGGCGGGGGCCCGGCAGGAGTTTGACGACCAGTGGGACACCAAGCGGCTGCAAGTTCAGCAATCGCTCGACAAGCTGACCGCCGGCAAGCCCTCGCTGGCGCCCGAGGACCAAAAGGAAGCCAACCGGCTGAAGGCCGAACTCAACGATCTCACGAAGCAACAGAACGATGCCCGGAAGCAGTTGACCGAAGGCGCATGGCGCGACCTGGAGATTGCCTCGCACAGTGCGAAGTGGGACAACGCGGCCTGGGCCTATTGGCGGGCGGTGCTGTTTGTCAGCGGGGCGATTGCCTTTACGATCGGGCTGATTCTAGTTGGCTTTACCAGCCAAGGGGCCGACCGCTGGATCGCGCTGGCAATGCTGGGGATCGTGGTGTACAGCGTTTTTGTAGGTGGGACGGCGTGGAATGGCGGGCCGCCGCTGACGCCGTGAGCCGCAAGGCGCTCGCCCACTTTTTTTCACCACGGAGGCACTGAGACACGGAGAAAGCAAATGACCAATCACCAAATTCCAATAACCAATATTGGAGATTGGAATTTGGTCATTGGTTATTAATTCGTCTCCGTGCCTCCCGCGGTAAAATCCTGTGGAAATGCGGGCTAGCCGAGGGTACTTGAGTAAGGCCAACCGTGGGACCGGTGGCTAGCGCCAGACCGCTCACTTCTTCGTCCCATCAAGAATCTGCTGCACTGAAATCTCCAGCGGGAAGTCGGCGTAGTGCGACAGCCGGCGGCGGTCGAGATTGAGCTTCAATCGATCTGCTTCGTCGGGGGCTTGGGCAATTTTTTTTTCGAAGTCCGCCACGACGCTAGTCACGCTCTGCCGGCCGCGGCGGAAAATTGCGCCGGCCGCTTCGCCCGCTGCGCCGACGGCCTGGTCAAGCTTGCCCAGCGTAGCGTCGGGGGGGCGTTGCTCGGCTGCCACGGCCGTGTCGGCGAACTCGCGCAGCCGGCCCGCCCAGTCGAGCGCCGTTTCAGAGGCCCGATCGATTTGAACCGCGCCGGCTTTGTCGCGCGGCATTCGCGTGACGAGCAGCGTCAGCCCGTTGATGCCGGCGGCGTACTGCCGTTTCTGGAACAGGCACCACACGATCCCTTCGACCGCCAGCGGTTGATCGGAGTGCGCTTGATGCACGGCCTGTAATTCAGACTGGGCGTCGTTAAACTGCCGCTCTTTCAGCAGGGCCAAGCCGTAAATTAAACGGGGTTCGGGCTGCCCGGGGGCCAGCTTCTCGGCCTCCTGGTACAGCTTTTTCATGGCCGCCGTGTTCACATGTTCCTGCAGGGCCATCGCCCCCATGCGGTTAATCGCCTGCCGGGCCCCTTCGCTCAGCCGTGGAGGAATGACGCGCTGCGGCTGAATCACGACCGGCGCCTGGCTCCCGTTGGTGGCCGTGCGCAGCGCATTATTGACGAACTGAAACAACTCTTCAGTCGTGACTCGACGATCGCCGTCCGCGTCGGCGCGGCCGGTGAACGCATCCACCAGGGCGTCGGCCAACACGCCGTGTCCGCCGGGGCCGACGACGCCGCGCTGTCCCTGCTGGCAACTGGCGATCACGACGGTGCTGATTTGCACCGGTTGCTCGGAATTCTTGCGGGCCACGGCTACGATCTCTTCGGTCGACGGCTCCAATTTCGCGTCGGCATCCCCCCCTGGCTGGCAGGTGTCGAGTATCAGCAGCTTGTCCGTGGCTTTGCAGCCGTCGATGATCGAAAACAGTCCCGTCAGCGGCAGCCCCGTGTTTTTCATTTCCGTAAGCTGAAAATCGCTAGCGGCAAAGTAAGCGATGCCGCTGGGATCGACGTAGGCATGACCCGCGACGTAGACCAGCAAGTGGGCATCGGAACCGACCTTTTGCAGTGCCGCGGCCAGGTTGGCCTCCAGCGTCGCGCGGTCCGCATCGGCGATCACGATCACTTGATCGGCCGCCATGCGGTAGCGCTTGACCAGCACGTCTTGCAGTCGCGTAACATCGGCACGCGGATGCGAGAGCTTGTTGAGCCGGTTGTCGCGGAAATCCTGTTCGGCAATCAGCACGGCCCACCGCGTGCGATCGATGTCCCGCGTGGCGCTGACTTGCAGGGCTACCGGATGCGTCGGATCGGCCGCGTCAAAACGAACCGACACGGCGTCCCCCGGCTGCAGATCTGTGGGAGTTGCTGGTTCGCCGCCCAGTAAAAAATGGGTTTCGGCGTCGACGGTAAAAGTCTTGGGCTCCGTTTCGCCATCCACCTGCACCCGTAGCGTCCGGCCATCGGCGGCCACGTCTTTGAGGGTGCCGGCGCTGGTGGTGACCCGCGCGGCGGAGAGCGATACGATTTCCGTGTCGTGCTTGAGCGACACTTCGTCGCCGGCTCGCAAGTCGGTCAAGCTGAATGGCCGGCCGTCGATGAACTTGCGGCGGTTGATCGTCACTTCACAATTGGCGGCCAGCGGCCAGGTGACGACCTTGGCGTTGCTGCTGGTGCCCAAGGCGATTGTCAGCGTGTTCTTTTTGGGGTCCATGCCGTGAACAATGCCGTCGAGCGGGACGACGCGGGAGATCGACACCGAGCGGGCGACGCGGTCTTTTTCCCCCGGCTCGTCGCTGATCACCACGCGGTCGTTTGGCGACAGGTCGGCCAGCGTGAGTTTGCGGTCCTGATAGCGCTCTTCGCCGTTGAACAGAATCGGCACCTTTTCCGGGACCGTGAGGGACACCTCGCGGGCGTTTGGGCCTTCGCCAATGGTGACGACCAGCTTGCGATCGCGCGGCTGCACGGACTTGACCCGGCCTTCGGCTTGCTGCGAGCGGCTGGCGCGGATTTCTTGAAAGGGCTTGCCGTTGCGGTCGCGGTGGGCGGCGACGGCTAGCCGATCGCCGATTTCGAGATCGGCAAAGCGGGCGGAGCGGTCGTTGAGGAAGACCACATCCTCGGGGCCGAACTTCACCGCTTCGCGCGAATCGAGCACCACCTTCTTCTGCTCGGGATGCATGCTGGCGATCACGCCGTTGAAGTCCTTGGCCTGCACAACAGCGGGGGGCGGAGGATAAAGCCATTCTTTGATGTCTTTGGCGAACATCCCGCCGCAGATCAGCAGGCTGACGGCCGAGGCGGCGATCAGCAGCCGGCGTTTTTTCTTGCGTTCGACGGCCTCCTGCGCCGCGGCGGCTTGTGCGGCCTGCTCTTCCGCGGTGGGCTGCGGCGTTCCCTGGCTGATGCCCGACTTTAGATCGCGCAGCGCTTCGTCGGCCGATTGATAGCGGCGGCGGGGGTCCTTGATCACCAGGCGCTGTAGCACATGCACGAGATCGTCGGGCACGCCAGCCAGGACGCGGCGAATGTCCGGCAGTTGGCGATCCGGCGCAGCCTGCCACATCATCCAGGCAATCTGCTGATCGCGGCCAAACGCTCCCAGACCGGGAAACAGCGTTTCAAACCCTGAGCCGCACATCAGCTCGTACATGGAGAACCCAAGCGAATACAAATCGCTGTGTGGCCCGACCGCGCCGAACTGGTCGGAAACGCGCTCCGGCGCCATGTATTTTGTCGTTCCCTTGAGCAGGCTTCCCTGGTCGTTGGTCACACGCTGGGCGAGGCCAAAGTCCCCCAACTTGACCCAATTGCGCTTGTCCAGCAGCAGGTTGCTGGGCTTCACGTCGCCATGCACGATGCCGCTGTCGTGCAGGAATTTTAGTGCTTGCAGCGAGCAGGCCAGGGCCACCCGCAGGAAATTCAAGTCCATCGGCTGCCCGGCCGCGCGATCCCACAGGCTGCCCTGCATCAGCTCCAGGATCAGCCAACCGCGGTCCCGGGCGATGTCGTAGATGGTCAGAATGTTGGGATGCTCGAGCGACGCCAGCAACTGGGCTTCCTGCCAATAGCGTTCGAGCTGCCGCTGGTCGGCCAGGAATTGCGGGTGGATCTGCTTGATCGCCACGTCGCGATTCAGCTCCAGGTCTTTGCCCCGATACACGGTGGCAAAGTCCCCGACCGCAATCTGATCCAGAACTTGATAACGCGGATGAGGTTGCATCATGCAGTGCTTGATTTCACGGCGCTTGATTTTAGAGCCGATGGCAGATGGATGCCGCCGGGCTGAATGCCGCTGTTTACATGCTTTGTAGCAGGATGGAGATCAATTCTTCCAGGTTCTTGTCGCAGGGAATGCTTGAGTCGTCGGCGCTTTCGATCCGGCCGGTGAGACTGCGTCCCAGGGGGTGCAGGTTTTCGTCGCGCAACAGGCCCAGCACTTCTTCATAGGATTTCCGCTCGGCCTTGAAATCGTTCCGCGCGTGGGCTTGGGCTGCTTCACGGAGCTTCAATTGATAGGGCTTAAGTTCGTGCCCTTCCGTACCGAAATATTTGTCTTCGATCTGGCCGCGCCAGTTCTGACGCTCGCTGCCGACCTTGGTTGCCGGCTTATTGTCGAGGAGCAACAGGGCCGAAGACGCCAACAGGCTACCACAAATCAACACCATCATCAGCCACTGATTGTTGCCGCCGAGCCGTTGCCCCTTTTTCTCCGAGGCGTTTTCTGATGTCAGATGCAGCTCGGGGAGCTTGCCGTCGGCGGCCAGCGTCAATTGGCTTTCGGCGACGTCGGCGGTGATGAATGTGGCCACGCGGCGCGTCGAGCGGGACTCGACGGCCGGGGGTGCTGCGGGAGAGCCGGATACGGATGGGCTTGCGACCGACGGAGCCAGCATCGGCACCGGCGGACTGGCAGGCAATGGCTCCGGCGGAGGCACCGCTGTTGTTCCTGCCCGAGCCGCCGCCGCGGGGCGATGGCTCATAGCGGGCACGGGTGGCGGTCCCGTGAAAGGCTGCACCGGCGCCATCGGGTCGATGTCTCCGCCCCCCGCCGCGGAACCGGCTGCGGATATCCCGACCGCTTCTTCGCGCGGCACCCAGACCCGCCCCTGGCACTTGGGGCAAAACGCGTATTGACCCGCCAGCTTGCTGGGGATTGACAGCGCGGTGCGGCAGCGAGGGCAGTCGATGGTGATGGGCATCGGCGCGAGTAGCTAGGTGATGGTCAGGGTTCGACAAGATTCAGGAAGGCCGCCGGCCCAAGCCTTTGGGCCCGTCGGGTCGCCGTTAGTTCCATTATATCGCCACGGCGACAATTTTGACGACCGCTCTGTTTCGCCTCCGGCCGCTCGCGGAACATAGCGTATTGGCCCGGGAAAAGCCGCTAAAACAGCAGGCCCGAAAACCCAAAGCTAATCACAAACGGGCCCAGAATAATCAGCACGGTCGAGAGCATAATCAGGATCCCCGGCAGCAGCATGTTCACCCCCGCCTCGGCCGCCAGGGTTTCCGCCCGCTGGGTCCGCTTCAACCGCAGCACGTCGGCCTGCGTGCGGAAGATCTGGGCCAGCGGCGTCCCCAGGTCTTCCCCCTGCAGGATCGAGCCGATGATGCTGGTGATCTCGTCGTCGTTGAGCCGGTCTTGCATGGCGCGAAACGCCTCGGTGCGGGTCTTGCCCAGGTTCATGTCGCTGAGCACGCGGCCGAACTCGACCGACACCGGATGCCCTTCAAACTCGCGCACCGATTGGGCCATGGCCTGCAGGAAGTTGCTGCCGGCCTCCATCAGCAGCGTCAGCAGATCGAGCAAAAACGGCATGCGGCGCTTGATCTGCAACAGCCGGTTCCGTGCCTGCCGGCGGAGCCGATTGCGCAGCAGCCAGACGGTGAGCATCACGCCGATCAAGGCAAACACGATGCCCGTCATGCCCATCAGGTGAATCGCGGCGTAGATGTAAACCGGCGCGAGCATCACGGCGATCAATTCGGCGCGGGCCAAATACTCCTCCGCCAGCCAGAACCGCGGGATCCCGGCGGTGCTGATGTCGCGTTGAATCTCCGGCAACTGCTCGCGAAACGCGCCGCGATTGAGCCGGGCGAGGGCCTGGATCAGCGGTTGAAACAGCCGGTACGAAAGGTTGACCCGGCGGAGTTCATTGATGCGGTTCGTATCGTGCCGCCACTCGGCCCCCTGGGGAATGTCCTCCGTGACCAGCGCGCGAAGCACCCACCATGCCGCGAAGAATAACGACAGTCCAATGGCGGCGCTGGGCAGCATCGCCTGGAGATCGACGGCGGCAAAAATGGGAGTGGTCATCGTGATTGCAAGTAGTGTGCTACTAGATATCGGGATTCAGAATCAACCGTGCCCAGCCGTACGCCAGCAGATCCAGCACCACTGCGGCGGCGAGCAACAACTGCCCCACAAGTGTTGTAAACAGCAGCTCGACGGCCCGCGCGTCGATGAAGTAATACATGACGAGGATGAAAAACGGCGCGATCGCCATGTACACGGCCGAACGCCGGGCCATAGCGGTCTCGGACTGGATCTTGCGCTCCAGCCGCTGCAACTCGCGAATCGAGCGGGCGATCCGTTCGATCGTCTCGTTGAGCCGGCCGCCACTTTCGCGGCTGGCCAGCAGGGCGGCGGCGAAGAGGGCAAAATTCTCGCTCTTCAGACGGTCGCGGGCTTCTTCCAGAGTTTTGTCCAGCGGCTTGCCTAGCTCGTATTCGCCGACGATGCGGCGGAACTCGGCGTTGATTGGCTTGGGGGATTGATCCGCCAGCACCCCCATCGCCTGAGCGAGCGACAGGCCCGCCTTCACGGCGCTGGAGAGCGATACCATGGCGTCAGCCAGTTGATCCTCGATCCGCAGACGGTGCTTTTCGGCCATCCGCCGCAGCAGAAACCACGGGCCGCACAAGAAGATCGCCGTCCCCAGCACGGCAAAGACCAGGCTTTGGGCAAACAACCAGGTGCCGACGAACGTCATCCCCAGCGCCACGGTCCAGACGATCAGCGTGCGCCGCAGGCTGCGTATCGGAAACTGCATCCGCCGCAGCTTCTCGCCGAAATCGCGCTCCATGAAGTCGAGCGCGCGGCCGTAGTACGGCTCGATCGCATACGCCCCCAGACCGACGGCCGTGCCGATGAGCGTCGTCGAGATGAGGGTTTCGGCACGGAGCATAACGCGGCCTGAGGGTAATCTAGCTGGTTCGACTGAAGTAGTTCGATTCAATTTGCGCGACGGGCGACAGCACTCACAGGCGGCCCACCACCCAACGGCGCCCCATTGGACGCCTGCGACGGTTGCTCGCCATAGAGATATTCCAGATCGAGCAAGCCTTTGTCCACGAGCGAGCCGACGAACGACGGCAAGTAGCCGGTGGGCCGCAGCTCGCGCCCGTCGCGGCAATTGTAAATGTCGGTGACAATCACGCGGTTGGTTTCGGGGTTGATTCCGCTGAGTTCCGAAATTTGCGTGACCCGGCGTTTGCCCCCAGGCAAGCGGTCGATGTGGACGATCAGGTCCAACGCCGACGACGCCTGGCGGTGGATCGAGATGATCGGCAGGTCGGCGGCCATCAAGATCAACACTTCCAGGCGTTCCAGCACTTGATCAGAACTGTTGGCGTGCAGCGACGTCATCGAGCCGTCGTGGCCGGTGTTCATGGCCTGAATCATGTCGAGCGCCTCGGCGCCGCGGACTTCGCCCACGAGAATCCGATCGGGCCGCATCCGCAGGGCATTGCGCACCAGGTCGTGGATCGTGTAAGCGCCGGCCCCTTCGACA
>JAIOQB010000034.1 GCA_021413585.1 Planctomycetia bacterium | reverse complement strand
GCCGCATGCGCCTGCTGCACCCGACTCGCAAAGCTCACACGATCCGCCAGGGCTGCCGCTCCCGATCCGCCCCACCGCCCACCATCCGAGCCACGACCAACACAATTACCGGACACTATTGGGCTTGCCCAGCAGTGCTTTCTTTGGCCACTTCTTAGCGGTTGCACAGTGGGCGTGGCCGCCACTCACCCAGGGCGACTCCGTCGCGTCCCGTCTTTACAACCGTGACTTTGTCGGTTGTAACGCTTGGGAAAATTTCATTCAACGCGCGCGATGGGATTATTTACCTGTCTTGCGGACTTACCCGATTTCGAGGGCAACGAGCGTTCGGCGCGATTATTGCTTTAGTCCGTGCCGGTTGTATTGCAGCGACGATAGCAGTCCCCACGGTTGAACGCTCATCCACACGGAGGTTGATTCCATGTCTCTGGCAACGATTGTTTTGTCAATGGTGCTTGCCGTCCCGCCCGCTTTCACCGAATCGGTGGCGAGCCCCGTGTCTGTGACCAACATCGAACATAGCCAGCTTCAACCGGGTCAACGGTTTGAAATCGCCACGCGTAGCGATATCATGCGTGGAGAGATGGTCGATCCTTCCACGGGGGAATGCGTGGCGGTCAAGTCCACGCTGGGCAAGCCGTTTGGCCCACCGCAGCGGCTGTGGCTGCTCGGAGCGACCCAAGGGGGCCAGCCGGACGGTGGCGGACTGCAACTGACATTGATGCATCAGGTGCGCGTTGGAATGAAGATGGAAGTGGCCCGCGGCGATCTCAGCCGGCAGAACCGCACCGTCACCGAACCCGTCCAGTCGATCCTGCTCTTGGGCCGGCCCGCCGCGAGGGTGGCGCAAACGGTGGTGCGTTAGAGGGAAGAAGGGGCAAATCAGAGCGATTTGAATTTTGGGTGCCGCGCCATTTCCAAATACGATCCATCCAAATGTGGTTGTGGGCGACAATATCTTTTCGCAGGGCCTGATTGGCATGAAAGGCCGAAATATGATAGCCCAGGACGCCGCCCTGGGTACTCTGGAATATCATACTTCCGACGTGAGCCCTGAAAGGGTGACGACGGAGTGCGGGCTGGGCCACTAATATCTAGCCGCGTCCCCCTTTCTCCTGCTTTTATCTTTCGTACGCCAAGGTGACATAGCCAAAAAACCAAAAATAATATTGCCTTTGCCACGTCAAACTACTGAGCGGAGCGTCCAGGCCTCCAATATGCACATACCCGCCAGCCTCAACGATTAGAGGTGCTTTGACAAAGATATCCTCGTTTTCCACCCATTGGTCCTCCTGTGTCAAATGATTCTTTACGTCCTCAACGCCCATTCTCTTCGTTGCCTCCAACAAACCGAAGTAAACACCCACGACAGTTGTCACCACAAACAATGTCCTGATCGAAAAGCGTGGCCGAAAGTTTTTCATTTCGTCTTCCTCTTTCGAAGAATTGGCGTTGCGATATACCAACCAATCCTCGGCAGGCTCAGCGCCGGGTGCCACTGCTGGCTTGCCCAGCAGTGCCCTCTTTGGCCCACCTCTTAGCGGTTCCATCGCGAGTTTTCTCGTCGAAAAGCAGCCGTGGTAGGGAAGGTCGCAGACCCGCCTCCAAACACGCCAGAACATGGCGGGTCGGCGCCTGCGGCTTGACCCACCCTACGGATTGTGGCAACGCCTTCGTCGCTTGTTTGTCCTTTTGCCATGGTGACGTTCGCCGCATCTAGTAGGGGCGCCAGCATCCACGCAAGCTACAAACTTCAAACTGCGAAAATAGCTAATCTGATTGCTGTCGAACTGGAAGGACAAATGTCCCTCAAGGGCCAAGTGCTCAGCGTCAAAATGTTTGGCAAGCGTAACAGGTGCGGACCACGTCACTGTGCCCGTGTAAGTCTGGACCTTCAATCCCGGCCATAGATCCTCGTACTGCTTGACTTCGGCTGGCCTGTCAGTAACAAACTCACCGCACATGGCGTACCCGGCCGAGGGATTGAGGCTGATCTTCGTCCGGCTAGGCCCACCGGCGTTCTTAGGATTGCCGTCCCCTTGCGTCGTGGAATAGGTTTGAAATCCAGGAGCCAACTTCAGAGTTACGCGAAGAATTGCGTGCTTGTGGTCTGTGCGTTCAATCTTCGCCGTGACATAGGCCGAGGATTCGATGTCGGTCGACGGAGTTGCACCCTCAATGGGAACGCCAAGAAGGCAGAACCAAAATGAACCGAGCAGGCACAGCTTCGGTTGGAGGATGTTCATGGCGCTGTATGGCTCGGCAAAGATGTGAGCGTAGGGTGGGTCGCAGACCCACCAACTTTGGCCCCAGCGCCTACGGAGCGTTTGAACCGGAAACCGACGCGGGCCGCTGTAAAATTGCCCGCCGCTCCCCCACCTCGTCATAGTAGTATGCCAACTGCCCTGGGATGCATGATACCAACGTCCCCCAACCACCCTGACTTGCGGCTTCGACCGCGTCAGCCAACGGCATCTCCCGGCCGTCGATTTCCTCAGTGTTGGAGAAAATATAAACCGTTTCGGGGGAACCTGCCTCACAAAGCAGTCGTGCCACGGGCGCATTGCTGGGCAGCCCAGATCGTGTACTTTGGGTTCAAATCACGACAATTGAGGCAATCCAAGGCCTCGTTCCGCCGTTTGGGATCCGCTGAGCAACAGTTGAAAGCGGTGGCGCTTCTCCTTGATGATAAAAGCGGCGATCGTCTTCTCCTCGTGTTCGTTCATTGGGCCGATCGATTGTGGCGAGCGCTACTGAGCAATTGTCAGATGGGTCGCAGACCCACCATCTCCTGACCTATCGATACACTTCGAGCCTCGGATTGTCCTTCTTAAGACTTGAAATCCCGTCTGCCGTTACTTTCGTGGCATGGACGCTTAGTTTTGCCAGAAGCGGCAGGCCTGCGAGGTGCTTCAGGCCCGCGTCCGTGATCTGAGTGCCGTCCAAGTACAGGTAGAAGAGATCCTTCAGCGGCGACAAATGTTGTAATGCCGCATCGTCCACGTTGGTGCGAACGAGAACCAATACCGAAAGTTTCTTCATCGGAGCTAGATGCACGAAACCCGAGCCGTTGATCTGCGTCAACGAAAGTTTGAGATCTTCCAGCGCCGTCAGACCGCCCAAGTGGGCCAGGCCGGCGTCCGTGATCTGTGTTCCCATCAAGGACAAATATGTCAGCGTAGTGAGACATCCCAGATGACGGAGCCCCTCGTCGGTGACGGGGGTCCGATCCAATTCGAGAAATTTCAATTGAGACAACTTGCAAAGATGCGAGAGGCCGGCGTCTGAAATCTTGGCTTCGTTCAAAAACAGCAGCTTTAAGCAGACCAGATGCCCGACGATCTCCAGCCCGGCGTCCGTCACCGGTTGACGACTCAAATCCAACATGTGCAGGTGGTCAAGGTCCTTGATCTTCTGCAGCGATTCGTCGGTGACCTCGGTCGGTGTAAGCTGTAGATGATCCAACTCGCTGATCGTCTTCAGGCAATCGATGAGATCGGGTGTAAGAGTGACAAGGTTTACTTGTACCTGCACAAACCCATCACCCACCTCATTGGGCAGTTCCCGGCCCACAATTGCCCCCGCTTTGCGTAGTCGCTGGATGGCCTCTTCCGAAGTCTGACGACGCGACTGGGGAGCGGTCGAACCAGTGTCGCTCGCGTCCGCGTCCTGCCGCGCAGAACCGGAAGCATCTTTCCTAGACTCAGGGCTACGCGGCGCTCGACCGCACGACGGCAGCGCAATTAGGAGAGCAGCGAAGCACACGGTGACCAATATGCTTCGCGTCTGCATCGATTGATTCCCGCAGCGTACATTTATCAAAGACCGTCTGTCTAACCTACAAGCGAGGACCTTACTCCCCTTCGCGTCCTTTGCGATCTTCTGATCAAAAAACAGTTGTTGTTTAAGGCCGGCGCTATGCCTACATACGAGCGTTTTTGGTTTGAACTGAAGGTTGCGAAGAGCGCGAAGAAAGGAGTAAAGGTAGGGTGGGTCGCAGTCCCGACAGTTTCCAAAAGCCATGCCTTGGTGGGTCGGCGCCTGCGGCTTGACGGCTTGACCCACCCTACGGGTTTTGCTCGCAACACAGCTACCGATCCTGCCACCGCACCAGCGCCGCTTCCACTTCCCCTTGCACCGGCTGCGTCTGCCGTACGAGCAAACACGCGCTGATCGCGTCGAACGCGGTCACGCCTTGCCCGCCGGCGGTGGCCCAGCTTTTGGGGGCGGCTTCTTCTTCGACGCGTTTTGCCAGGGCTCGGCCTCCGGCGGCGTCGCGGGCCAGGCGGCCGGCGGGGTAGAACTCCACTTCGTGGCCGGCGGAGACGACGGCGGGCGTGGTGATGTTGATCTGGCCGGTGCTGAGGACGCGGTACGTCAGACCCAGTGGGGCGAGCAGTTCGTCGAGGGCTTTGTTGAGCGGGACGTTATCCACGTTCAATCGAGCGGGCGAGTTGGCGGCGGCGCCGACGCGCAGCAGGGCCAGCGGATCCAGTTCGATTGACGTCTCTGTGCGGCCCGCCAGTTGCGTCACTAGTTCGCCGAGCGTCGCCTTCTCCGCGCTGTGCATCGTGATCGGCTTGGCCAGCGTGGCGGCGGCCAGTTGCTTTCGGCTGGTCAGGGCGAATCGCGATGAGTCGAGCCGGCTGCGAGGCGGCAGGTGGCGGGCGATCCGCAGCTTTTCGCACAGCAGGAGAATCTGCCACTGCACGTCGGGCGTTTGGGTCACCACCACCGCCTTATCCGCCACTTCCAGCGTGCCGCGGCCGCCGTGCGATTCCCAGCTTTCCGGCGGCGTGAGTTGCTGCATCAGCTCGGCCAGCTTCTTGGCGTCGGTCGTCGCGTCGATCGCCAGGTCGTCCACTAGGTACCGCACGCGCTTCAGCGGCGCCTCGCCCGGCGGCAGCAGCGTAACGACCGCCAGGTCGCCGGCGGTGACCAGGCCCAAACCCTTGGTCGCCAGCGCCTGCTTGAGCATGTCGCCGATGGTCGATTGCTTCGCCTCCACGGCGAGCAGATCGTCCGGCGTCACGCCCGCCTGGGCCAGGGCCGCCGCGTCGCAAACGATGGTCACACCCGCCATGTCGCCGAGCGTTGAAAGCAGCAGCTTCAAGCGAGTCGGCGGCAGCTTCATCTCGGCAATCGGCGTGGAAAGCTTCAGCATCGCGTCGTGCGTGGGTGGCGGCAGCGGGCGTTGGGGAGCGGGCTCGGCCAGCGAACCCGCGCGGGGGACGGGTGGTTCGGCGGGGGGAGCGGCTCCTTCATCCCGGACCTCCGCCGGAGCAGGGGCGGGATTGATCGCGTCGGCGTTGGAATTAGCAGCCTGATTCGCAGCGGGGGGTGCGTCGGCCGGCGGTGGTGCTTTCGCAGCGTTGGCATCGGCCGCCGGCACTGCGGGAGCCGGCGGATCGGCAACAGGAGGTTCAGCCGGAGCAGCGGGTTTCACCGGCTCGGCACGTACGGGCGTCTGCGGCATGACGATCGGCTTGATCGGAATGGAAGCCGCGTCGTCGGGCTGGATGGTTTTTTGCGGTGCTGCCGGATCGGCGGGGGTTGTGGTCGGTGTGGAAACTTTTGCACCGGCGGCGTCATGCGGCCCGGACGATTTTGGCGTGGTCTTCGCGGTGCTCTGCGTTGGGACCGTCTTGGTTCCATGTCCGCCGGGCGACAGCATGAACCAGATACAAAGCGTCAACAGCGCGCCGCCAACACCGCTGGCGCCGAGGATGGCCCAATTCCGCCAGGCAGGTGCGGCCGCAGTCAGACCGGCCGTCGCCACGCTGGCGGCGGTGGCCGCGGCGGACGATGGGCCGCGCACTGGAGGTTTCTCGGCGGGTATTTCAATAACGGGGGGCGCCGGCGGCACCGCGAGCGCCGCCGCCGCTGCGATCGGAGGCGCAGGTTCGTTGTGTACGCCCGCCGGGGCTGGCGCGAACGTGCCGGGGGGAATCGCTGCCGGGGTGTCACCAAGCACAGGAGTGGCCGGCGTTGGTGTCGGAGCGGGAGTCTGCGACGGCACGTGGGCAATGACTGGCGGAGCTGCGGCTGAAGGAGCCGGCGTGGCAACCGCGAGGGGTGCCTGGGGCATCGCCCCAGTGCTTCCGGCCTCAACATCCTGGGGCGTTGCTCCAGGCACCCTGGCTGTTGGTGGTGCCGCGCTGCTGAGGTCAGTTGCCGCCGGCGCCGGCTTCGCCCCCTTCTTGAAAAAACCCAACCCTCGCCCTGCCTTGACCGGCGGCGCGACAGCCGGCCCGATCACCGCTTCCACCGGCGGCGTGATGAGCACCATGCTGTGGCATTTCGGACAGTTAAGAATCTGTCCGACCAACGACGCATCATGCACCTTTAGCGGCGCGTTGCACGTCAGGCAGTGGATGCGGTAGGGGTGCATTTTTTGGGCTGTCAGCTATCGGCTATCGGCTTTTGGACGGTGAGCAGTGAGTTGTAGATGTGGTTGACGCTTTACCCTCCCCCGGCCCCTCCCTTAAAGGGAGGGGAGTTCCCTACTGAATGCCTTATCTTCCTCCAGTCTAAAGCCCCCAGTCTCCAGCCTCAATTATAGCCGACTCCTCGCCCCTTCTCAGCCGAATTTCCTCGCCTCACTTCCCAAACACCGCCGGCAATTTCCCGTGTTCGGCCGCTTTTGCCCGGGTGGTGATGAGGATCGTGTCCTCTCCCCCTTTATATTGCGGCAGCACGACGTAGGCCAGCTTTTGCACCGGGTCGGAGAGTTTTTTGACCGTCCGATCGGGGTTCGCCAGTAGCATGATTTGATTGAGCACCTCTTCCGCGGGCCGGCCGCGCAGGTCGAGGCCCAGCGGCTGGTTTTTCGTGATGCCGTCCAGCTTCAGGTCGTTGCCGACGATCTCGATCTTTACACCCATCTCGGTGCTGAGCAACTTCAAGGCGTTCTCCAGCGAATCGCGTTCGAAGCTCACCGTCACCGGCTGCGTCAACTTGTCCCACACGGTCTTGGGGGCCGCACTGCCAGTTGAACCTGAACCACTCGTGCCGGCTGTTGCTCCAGTCACCGGCGCCGTCCCCGCCGTTTCCAGCAGCAGCAGGTCGGTGGCCAACGCGAGGTTCGCCGCCGCGGGGCCGGGGAGATACCAGCGGACCATCGCCACCCGGCCGTCGGTCCCTTGCCGCGTGTTCGTGGCCACCGACTCCAGCATGAACGGCAAGTCGCGCAGCACCTCGCGGCTGTACGGGCTGATCGCCAGCGTGAAGAGATGGCTTTGCACGCGGGCCGACCAGTCGTCCAGCCGCTGCTTCAAATCGCGGGCGACGACCGACGGCTTCTTATTGCGGGCCGGGAACAGCCGCAGCTCGGCGAAGAACGGATCGCTCAGTTCCATGCTGGCCGCTCCGGCCAATGCTTCGTCCGGGCTGCCGAGGAACCAGTCGATCGCGTCACGAACCGGGGCGAGCACGCCGGGGTACAGCGTGTCTCGCGCCGCCCGGAGATACACCGGCAGGAAGAACACGCTGATATGCCGCTGGACATCGGCCGAGTCGACCAGCACCTGCATGTTCGCGTCGAGCGCCGCCGGCTCGCTGCCGCGGGCGAGAATGTCATCGAGCTGAGTGCGCTGGGCGACAACGATCACCTGCTCGTCCATCGCCTTTTTACTTTTATCTGGCGGCGGCAAATACCGGCACAAGTTGTCTTGCTGATAAAACGTCTGCCCGTTCTGATCCACCGGGCTGGGATTTCCCCATGCCGCGACCAGCGCCGCCGTGGTTGGGCGATTCTTGAGATACGCCACCAGCGAGACGGTCGGCCGTTCGCCGAATGCTTCGTACATTGCGATATCCAGCCGGTCGATCGCCTCGGGCTTCTGTCCTACTTGTGATTCGATCCACGCGAGCAGCGCTGCGCCGCTGGGGCCCATGGCGTCCAATGTCTTTTGTCCGCGGGCGGAACTGAGCAGTGACTGCGGCCGCAGCACGAACAACACCTGCACGCCGGGGGCGACGTAGCGGATCTGCGGCGCGGGCCCCTGTGTCGGCGACGCCCACATGCTGCTGCCGTCGTCGGCCACGGCGGTGGGGCGGGGGCGAGTGTCGGCGGGGTCTTTCGCGTCGGGCGCGTTGCCGTCGGGTGCGTCGCCTGTCTTGGGCGTTTTGTCGCCGGTGTGTTCGGTGTCGGTGGCGGCCGTCGCCGGCTTTTCCCCGCTCGGCTTAGACCCTTGCAACCGCGACAGAATAAAGAAGCCGAGCAAGAACAGCCCGATCAAGCTGCCGATGGCGATCAGCATGACCTTCTGCCGGCTGGCCTTCTCCTGGCCGCGCGTGTCGGCCTTTGGGACGCCGAAGTTGCGCATCACCGCCGTGTTGCCGGCCGGGGGCGCTAATCCCTTCGCTCCTGGTTTAGCCGCGGGAACTTCGCCGCCGAACGCAGGCGCAAACGCACCGGGCTGAAACGTGCTCGGCAGCCGCAGATCGCCAGGCGATGGAACCGCGACTGTGGGTGCAACTGTAGGCGTGGGTGCCGGTGCGGGTACCTGCGGCAACGTCCCAGTTTTTTGAACAACCGGTGCCGGCTGAACCACAGGGGCCTGGGGCAAGGCATCAGTTGTTGGGGCGACAGCCATCTGGGGCGTTGCCCCAGGCACCCTGTCGGTAGTTTGCTCGTCCGCCGTCTCCGGCACCGGCCGCTGCTTGCAATATGCCCGTAGCGCCTTCACCCCCCGTGCCGCCGCCGCATCCGCCTCCACCACTTTCGGATTGACCTCCACAAACGGCGCCAACGCATCGACTACCACCGACGCCTGCGCAAACCGGATCGAATAATTCTTCGCCATCATGAAGCTGACGACTCGGCCGAGCCCTTCCGGCATTGGGCCGCTTTGGTCCAGCGGCGCGATCGGCTCGGTAGCGTGGCGGACCATCTTGTCGGCGATCGAATGGTAGCCGGCGCCGCCGTCGAACGGTGGCCGACCGGTGAGCATCTCATACAGCGTGCAGCCAAGGGCATAAACATCGGTCAGCGGCGTCGGCCGGGCGGCGGCGTCCGCCAATTCCGGTGCGGCGTAGTCGACTGTCCATTCGTCCAGCCCGGCGGGCGGGGCGAGCGGATCACGGGCCAGCGGGAAGCCCAGCAACTGCGCGCCGCCGGACACCTGGCACCAGACGTTTTCCGGACGGATGTCGCCATGAGCGCGCCCCTCGCGATGCAACGCCGCCAGTCCCAACGCCGCGTCTCGGGCCAGAGTGCAGGCCTGCGCCGGGGGCATCCGCCCCGCCGCTCGCAGCCATTCGGCGGCCGATTGCCCTCGCAACTCGGGCAGCACAAAAAACTTAAACGCGCCGACTTCCAGCAGCTCACAGCAATTGGCCAGCCGCGGATCATCGAATTGGCTCCAGGCGGCGGTGGTCGCGCGGACGCTGGTCATTTTGCCGGCGTCGAGCACCGCCGGGCCGGTGAGAAACTTCAGCAGCACGGGCTGCCGCGTCGGCAGGTGGACGGCGCGGAACAGGTGGTTGAGCCGCCCGCGGGCCAGCCGGTCGGTGACCATGTAGTCGCCATATTGAAACGGCCCCGGCTGCCCCAGCAGTAGCACGTCGCACTGGAACCGCGACAAGGCCCGGTGGTCGATCAGCCACTCGCCCAATGTGCGGGCATTCCCCCGCACCGCCGCCCCGCGCAGCCCCTCGAACTCCGACTTGAGCGAGGCGGCCTGCTCGGGCAGCACAAGCCCGCTCGCCTCGGCCAGTTGCCAGAATTCAGCGATGGAAGGAGTGGGCATGGGGAGGATTGAGGAATGTGGATTGAGGATTGTGGAATGAAGAGGTGGCGTGCACTATCCAATGTAACTGGTGGTGGGGGCGGGGTTCAAAGGCTGGTGGGGGATAGGGCCACCGCGCAGCATTTAACGCCACTTGTTCCACCCATTAGACCGCACGAACCCGCAAAAGGTTTCGCGAATTCGGCCCGGTTGGCCCTAAAACCCGCGGTTGGCCCCCTATGCTGATCGGGCTATGATTCATTGGCCCCGGCGAATTATCCCAAATCCCTCATTGGTCGACCCCCCTCGCAGGCGAAACACCCATGAAAGCTCTCGACGGCACCCGGCTCTACTTCAACCGGGCGGCGGACCACCTGGAACTCTCCGAGGACATGCGGCGGCTGCTGCTCACGGCCAAGCGTGAGGTACAGGTGCAGGTGCCCGTCGAAATGGACAACGGCCAGTTGCAGACGTTCATCGGCTATCGCGTCCAGCACAACGACGCCCGCGGCCCGATGAAGGGGGGGCTGCGGTATCACCCTGAGGTCGACCTCGACGAGATCCGGGCCCTGGCGTCGCTGATGACCTGGAAGACGGCCGTGGTGAACCTCCCCTATGGCGGGGCCAAGGGAGGCATTGCGCTCGACCCGACCAAGCTCAGCCAGCGCGAGCTGCAGCGCGTGACGCGGAAGTTCGTCGACGAGCTGCACGATGTTTTTGGCCCGAACAACGACATCCCGGCCCCCGACATGGGGACCGACTCCCAGGTGATGGCCTGGATCATGAACCAGTATCAGCGCTATCACGGCTTCAACCCGGCCTGCGTGACCGGCAAGCCGGTGGAAATGTACGGCGCCCCGGGACGCGAGGAAGCGACCGGTCGCGGCGTGGGCATCCTGCTGGTGAAGCTGCTCGGGCGGATGGGGCGCAAGCCGCAGCAGACGCGCGTGGTGATCCAGGGTTTTGGTAACGTCGGCTCGCACACCGCCTGGTTCCTGAATCAGGCGGAATGCAAAGTGGTGGCGGTCAGTGATCGCGACGGGGGCTTTTTCAATCCCGGCGGACTCGATGTTCCGGCGATGGTTCGCTATGCCCACGCGAATCACGGCTCGATCCGCGGTTACAAAGAGGCCGAGCCGATCAGCAACGAGGCGATGCTCGAGCTGCCGTGCGACGTGCTGATCCCCGCGGCGCTGGGGGGCGTGATCACCAGCAAGAACGTCAAGAAAATCAACGCGCCGATCATCATCGAAGGAGCCAACAATCCCACCTGGCCCGACGCCGACGACATCCTTTACGCCGACGGCCGCACCGTGCTGCCCGACATTCTGGCCAACGCCGGCGGCGTGACCGTGAGCTACTTTGAATGGGCCCAGAACCGGCAATACTATCAGTGGACCCTCGACCGCGTGCGGCAAGAACTCGACCGCGTGCTGACGCAAAGCTTCGACGCCGTGTGGGAAATGGCGCAACAACGCCAGGTGAGCCTGCGCACCGCGGCGTATATCCTGGGGATCGGAAGAGTGAGCCGGGCGACGGTGCTGGGGGGGATTACGTGAGGATTTTTGATTTAGGATTGATGATTTCTGATTTGGAAGTGCGCCGATCGCGTCATGCGTGTGAGTGTTAGCCGCCCCTCTCCGAGGGGCGCGACCCGGGCCCGCACGTCGCGCCGCTGGGCCTGCGGCGGCTAACAGTTTAGGCTGGCGACTTGAGGCTTGAGGTGGTAGGTCAGACGCAGTTGGAATCATTCGCAAATCAACAATCGAAAATCGCCAATCGAACAAGTGGCAGATTCTGAATCTTGAAGTTCTGCGCGAATCTAATATACTTGCGCTCACAACACGACCGGTTGAACACAACGGTATCTAGAAGCGCCCGACATCACGTTGGGTAGCATGAAGAGCCCGCGTGGCAAAAGCTTAATTGCCAGCGCGGGCTTTTTCGTGAACGCGTCGCCACGAAGAGAAGTTTTTTAGCCACAAAAAGCACAAAAAGGACGAAGCCGGGCAGAAAAACAGTTCTTTCACCACGGAGACACGGAGAAGAGTCAACGAAAGCGAAAACTCGTACTACACAAATTTTCTTCCTTCTTCCTTTCCTTCTTTGCGAGCTTCTGTTCAAAAGTTTTTAACAGAAGATCGCAAAGGTCGCGAAGGAAGGAAGAAAAAGAAAAGCCTTTAGTTGGTTCGTCCGTCCGTCTCCGTGCCTCTGTGGTGAACTTCCCTCGGAAATCCTTTTTTTGTGTTTCTTGTGTTTCTTGTGTTTTTTGTGGCCAATCCTTTTTCTAGCGTCTGCCGCCATGCTGACCACGTCCACAGATGTTGCCGATGCGAAGTTCGACGCGACGGATTTCGCCGCCGCCGCGCGTGGCGTAGCGCCTGCTCCGGAGGTGGCCGCGCCGGCAGAATCAGCGGCTCCTGTGGCATCGGCGTCGAGGGACATTGCTGACGAGCTGGCGACGATCGATCGGCTCATGAAGTTTCTGATGCCCGCGGTGGAGGCGGGTAAAATCAGCGCGATCCGCGAGATGCGGCAGTTGGTCCTCGCCAAACTGAAGATCGCCGAGTTCTGCGACCGCCGTAAGCGGCTCGATGCGAAGGACGCCGCCGCAGCCGATCAAGCCGCGCGCTCGGCCCGCCCGTGGGACTACATGCACGAACTCGTCCCGCCGCCGTCGGGCATCGTTCATCCGCCGTCCTCCAGGGTGCCTGGGGCAACGGCCCAGAGGTCTGCCCGTCGAGCCAGTGGGGCGATGCCCCGGCGGCAGCGCAAACCGCGCCGCGCCCACTCGAGGGTGCCTGGGGCAACGCCCCAGCCGTTCGACCCCAGCTCGGCCAGCGCGATGCAGCAGATTTTTGCAGCCTTGGCTGGGGCGATGCCCCAGGCACCCGGCCCCCTCGCCTGCGCGATACCCGAGGCACCCGGCCCGGTGACCATGTTCCCGCCGCCGTCGCCCGCCTATCTCCAATCCACCGGCATCAGCCAGGAAATCTTCATTCGCGCCCTACGCCTGCTGCGCGACAAGTTGCGCGAGCGTGCCGCGAGCGAAGACGCCAAAGCAGCCGAAACCAACACACCAATCGATGCCAACACAACAACCATCATCACCCCGGCGCCCGGCGAGTACACCGCCACGTCGCTGAGTTCATCTGATCCCGAGCCCCGCCCGCCGTAAAGTAGGTCCCGCCTGCCGGGCGGGATCGGTGGAGCGGTGTGACATTGCGAGCAGTTCAGGTACCATCCGGCAGATGGAACCTACAAGTAAGTTCCGCCTGCCGGGCGGTACCCGGAAGTGCGAGCGGATCTCCATCCTGCGCCCACATCGCGCCAGTTCACGCTGCGCCATCGGCAGCGTCAATCGCTTGACGCAAAAAGCCGACGCAGGGGGACAGTCCCCAGCGCAGATGAGGTCGGCGTTGTTGGGGCTCGTTGCCGGTAAGCAGAAGGAGAACTGTCTCCAGGGGGACAGTCCCCGCCGGGTGCGAGTAGTTCTTGCCTGCCGGTCAAGAATCTGTGGTGCGGTGTAATGTTGAAAGCGGTTCAGGTACCATCCGGCAGATGGAACCTACTGGCTGTACCTGGACGAGCGCACAATTTCAGTAGCCCAATCGTGCCGATCAAAACCCGACAGCCGATAGCCGACAGCCTCTTTCGAAAGCCTAAAACTCGTACGCCTTCCCCCCCAGCTCCAGCACCACTGGCCCATCGATCGCCAAATAGCGGGCGATGTCTTTGCCGAACTTGTCCACCAGGGCGAAGTACTCGGGGCTAAAGCGGGTGATCTTGATGGGGCTTTGCTGCATCGCGTCGGTCGCGCGGGCGTCGACCCATTTGCCGCCGCGGCGGTAGAACGCGCGGGCGGCGACGTTCATCACCGTGGTTACTTCCACCTGCTCGGCCTTGTCCGCGTCGGCGTAACCTTGCCTGCTGAATCCGCTCCCCGCGGCCTGCGGGGCCGATTTGAACTCCGCCTTGGCGGCTCGCTGGTTGACCGCACCCGCGCCGCTCGCGTCGCCGAGCTTTTCCAGATTGCGCCGCGCCATGCCAAATTGCTGCCGCATGTCGCGCGGCGACTGCGGCTCCTCGGCCAGGAACGACGTGTACGGAGTGAGGATGCCATGCTTCGTGGAAAGCTCGACCAGTTCCTTGATCATTTCGTCGTTGCGGCCGTTGAGGTCAAGTTGGTCGATGATCTCGCCGATCCGCCGCGTGGCCCACAGTTTTTCGACGAACGAATTGCGCTCGTCCGAGGTGACTTCCGTCATCCGGGCGGGGAAATTGAACGAACGCTCTTCGTTGCCCACCTTGCCGCGGACGGTGATTTTGGCCGCGCCGGGGAAGCGATAGCGGCCGACTACCACAAGCTGGTCGCCGGCGAACAGATCGTGCTTCCCTTTGGGATAGACGCGACTGGTGGCGCTGGTGCTGGCTCCTTCGCGTCCTTCGACGTCGACGGTGATCGTCACGTCGGTCATCACCGGGGCGCCGATGCGGTTGTAGAGCTTGCTCACGCGGGCTTCGATGTCCTCGTTGGGCCGGACGTACTCGCTCTGGCCGCGATGGGCCTCCGTCAGACGGTCCAGCAGCCGGGCGTTGAGGTCGTAGCCGACGCCGAAGTTAAAGATGCGGGCACCGATCTTATTGAACTGTCGGGAGTGGGCGACGATCTGCGCTTCGTTCTTCTCGCCGACCGTGGGGTTGCCATCGGTCATGAAGATCACGTAGTTGGGGCGCTTGTCGTCCTGCAATTGATCCAGGGCCGTTTTCAGGGCGCCGTCGATGTTCGTGCCGCCGCCGGCGTAAATGCCATCGACAAAACCGAGGGCCGCCTTGCGGGTTTCGTCGTTGTAGCGTTGCAGTTCCGGTCGGAAGCTTTCCACCTCGGTGTCGAACGCCACGACGTTGAACAAGTCCCCTTGCTGGAGATTATTCAACACGAACGACAGGGCCGCCTTGGCCTGCTCGATCTTCTTCCCGCTCATGCTGCCGGAGCGATCGACGACGAACATCACCGTTTTCGGCGGCGGGCTGGCTTTGGCGGCTTCGATCTCAGGGCTGGCCAGCAGCAGGAAAAAGCCGTCTTCGTCGTGCCGCGGCGCGTAGCTGAGGACTTGCGCACCCACGGTGCCGCGGCCGGTGTCGTAGAGGAGGCGGAAGTCGCTCGAGGGGATTTGCCGCTCGGCCACCAAGTGGATGTTGGCGTGGCGATCATCCGCCCGTTTGATCTCCACCGCGTGGGTCGGGCTGTACACGTTCTTGATCGGCTCGGTCGATTCGATGCTCAGACGGAACTCCACCTTGTCGACCGGCTCGGTGGTGTACTTGGCTGTGGACAGGGGAAACAGGAAGTCGGTTGCCCCTTCCGACTTCCTGCAGAGTTGCGAATAGCGGAGCGTAACCTTCCGCTCCTGCCCCGGCGGCACGGGGAACACGCTGGTGCGGAACATCCCGGTGCCAACCCATTCCAGCAGGGCCGGGTCCTGGTTCTTGCGGACAATCGATTCGTAGATCTGACGGGCTTCCTTGGCTTCGAGCAGCTTGGCTTCGAGTTCCTGGCCGTCGACCATCAGCGTCAGCCGGTCGATCGCGCCGTCATACGGCAGCGGAAACACAAACGCCACTTCCATGACCCGGCTGCCGGTGTTGACGAAGGTTTGCGAGACCTGGATCTTGGCCACCTGGTCGACGATGCGGCCTTCGACGGTGAGTTCTTTGATTTTGTAGGAGCCCTGGACGACAGGCATCGGGCGGGGCATCGGGATCGGATGTGGCATCGGACGCGGACCGGGCCAGATGTCGGGCCGGGGGAGGCGGACGTGCTGATCGTCGTTGACATTAACCAGCAGCCCCTGGGCCAGGACGGGCCGCACGCTCAACAGACCACCCAGCAACAGGACCAGCGTGGCAAAACAGGCAAGTGAGCGGGACATGGCTAAAACCTCCCAAGGCAGGGCGAATGGCATCCGACGGCTATAAGACGAGTGACGAATGGGCACGGTTCCCGGAGCGGGGCATTTTACCGAGTATTCCTGCTATCCCGTTACCAAACCGCCCCAGCTTACAATTAATGGCAAGCCGTGCCAAAACGACCTCCCCGAGCTACGGCGTTTATCCCCTTCGTAACCCCGCCAACCACCGAATCCGCACCTTGACCACACTCGAGGCCATCGACCTGCTCAAAACCCGGCCCCCGGCCGAAACTACGGCCGAAGAGCTGGCGGCGCTGCGTGACTTGGTGTCCCGGCTGCCGTCACTCTATCCACTGCTTGGCGGGCGGGAAAAGGTCGACCGGTTCCTGGCGGCCGCCGACGCGGCTCAAGCTGAGCCGGTAGCACCCCCGCCGGTCGTAGTCGAAGAACCGGCCGAGGCGCAACCGATCGCCAAAATCGCCAATTGGGTCGATAGCCTCACCCCGCGGCGGCTGGTGGAGATCTCGCTGTTTGTGGTCGTGTTCGCCTGGGGGATCGCGTGGCTCATCTCGCACTTGTCGGGATCAAGCTCCTCCTCCGGCGACGGTCCAAAAACGGCGACGGCATCTGCTGGCGAAATGGGGCCGGCGGCGGCTCAGCCGGCGCCGGTCGAACCGTCACCCAACCAGCTTGCCATGGCGCAACTTCCCGCCGCACACGAAGAGTTCCCGCTGGAAGAGCCGGACGGGATATGGCACGGCTGGAAAGTCGTAGCGGAATCCGGCGGCCGGGCCGAAATGAAATCGGCCTGGGATCTGAGCAACCCTACCGTCCCGCGCCCCACCCGGCGACTGTTCACCGGCGGCGGCCGCGTGACGCTCACACGAACATGGGAGATTCCGGCCGGGGCGAAGTCGCTGCGGATCGAATGTGCCCAATCGTCGCCCGGTGCCGCCGGCACACTCGAACTTCAAATCGACGGCCACCCGCTGGGCAAGAGCATCGTCCCGCCTGCCGAGGCGACCTGGCAGCCGCAGATCACTCTCGGTGCCGCCGCGGGGAAGAGCGTAACGGCGACGTTGATCTACACACCCGGCAACGCAGACGAGCAACTCGAGTGGCGGCAGGTGGTCGCTTCGCCCGAGTCGATGGAGGTGATGTCCGCCGGCACCGATCCCGATCCCACTAAGCCGGCCCTGCGGCTCTGGCTGCGGGCGGACGCCGGCGTGAAGGACGCCGCGGGTCGCGAATGCGGTACCGGCGGCGCGGAAGCCACGGTGCAGACGTGGGAAGACCAGTCGCAACGCCACGCCCGCTTGCAGTGCGACGAGGGAAATGCCGCGCAGCGGCCGACGTTGGTGCTGCATCATCCGCTGATCGGCGGCCGGGCGGCGGTGGCGTTTGAGGGAGACGATTTTCTGCGTGCCAAGCAGAGCGTGATCTACCCTGGTGCGATCTCGACCACGCTGGCGGTGATGCAGATCGCCAGTCAGACGTCGACCTTGATCGACACCAGCGCGCCGCGGTATTGCCTGTCGATTGAGAATCGCCCGCGCCGTCGCAAGG